>JAPPKD010000158.1 GCA_028820215.1 Spirochaetaceae bacterium
TCGTCCCTCCGACCCGAATCGGCCGACAGAGACCCCTACAGCGCAATTTCCTCGGGCAGGGCCGGCGTTGACTGCGCCCACGGGCAGGTGTTAGCTTCCATTCAGTCGTGCGGGTCTACGAAGTTACGTTCATTTTCAAGCCGGAAGCCGATAGCGTCGACCGTGGTCAGGGGCTGGTCAAGGAGGTCCTCTCCAGGGCCGGCGGGACCTTCCTGACCGAGGAAGACATGGGCGAACGGCCATTGGCTTACGCCATAAAGAAGTCCGACCGAGGGCACTATTTCCACTACGAGGTGGAGTCCGAACCGACTGCCATCCGCGACGCGGAGCGGGCACTGCAGCTTGCGCCGGAGATCCTGAAGTACCTGATCGTGCGCAAGGAGGCGTGAGTTGGACATCAATCACGTGGTCCTGGTCGGGCGCCTCACGCGCGACGCGGAATTGCGGTACACGAACAGCGGCAGCGCGGTGGCCAACATTTCGTTGGCGATCAACACCCGCCGCCGCCGCGATGACCAGTGGGTCGACGAAGCGCATTTTTTCGACTGCGTGGTGTGGGGCAAGACCGCGGAGAGCTTGTCGCCGTACCTCACCAAGGGTAAGCAGATCGGACTCGAGGGCGAGTTGCGCCAGAACCGGTGGGAGCAGGATGGCCAGCGGCGCAGCAAGGTGGAGATCTTCACCCGCAACATCCAGTTGCTCGGCGGACGCGGTGACGCCATGGGCCAGGGGCCGCCACCAGCGGGCGGTGCGCCCCCATCGGATCCGGCCGGCGACCGCATGGGTCCCGATCCGGGTCCCTCCAGAGACTTCGAGGACGATATACCTTTTTAGGAGCCTGTCGGACTTGCCGCGCGAGCGGGAAGGCCGACAGACTCCGTAGCGATAGGTGGGGATGGGCCGAAAGCGGAACCGGAGGCGACGGTTTCGGAGCGATAGGATCGTCTACAAAAGAACACTATCTCGAATTCCGCGTTCGGACCTCAACGGCGATGAGTGAAGTCGACGAGACACGCGCAGCCCGCTCCTACTGGATCGAAGTGATCCTGCTGGCGGTCGCAGCGTCCGTCAGCTACCTGGTCCTGCCGTTGTTCGGACCGCTGCTGTGCCTCGTGCCGTTGCAGGCACTGCTCGTCCGCCGCGGCATCACGGCGTTCGGCTATGCCGCGGCGCTGTTCGGGATCGCCGCGGTGTCGTTCCGTCTGCTCACCGGCTGGGGCGATCTGCCCGAGCAGATCGCCGACGGGCTGATGCGCGCCGAGATCCTGGTGCTGATCCTGACGGTGGGCGGCCTGTACGTCCTGGCATCGGCACGCTTCAGCCAGTACCGGGTGCTGTACCGGCTTCTCGGGGCCACCGTGGCGGCCGGCGTGGCCACCATGCCCCTGATGGCGGGATTCCTGGAGACCGCCAGCCTGGCGGCGGAGTCGTTCCTGATGAACTGGGCGAACAGCGCTTCGGCATCGCTTGGCGACGAACTTGCCACCGACGCGATCGCGGCGGCGCGCAGCATGGCCGACACGTTCCGGGAGGCTGCGCCCGGCATCCTGCGCAGCTACCTGCTGATCTACTTCGTGTTCCTGACCAGCCAGTGGTGGATCGGCACCGCGGTCGGTGCCCGCAGCGCCCGGATGCCGTCACCCTTGCGGCCGGTGACGGAATTCCAGGCGCCGGACCACCTGGTCTGGGTGCTCGTCGGCGGCCTTGCCGTGGTGGCGATCGACCAGACCGGAGCGCTCGGAAACGCAGGGCTCGATCTGCTGGCCGCGATCGGCTGGAACGCCGTCCTGGTGATGGCGTTCGTGTTCGGCATCCAGGGGATCGCGATCATGCGGGTTTTCGCCGGCCGGTACGGGCAGTCCGGCACGACGACCAGTCTGCTGATCGGCGTGATGCTGATCATCGGCCTCTTTGCGTTGCCGTGGCTGTTGCTTATCATCTCCGCGTTCGGAGCTTCCGAGATCTGGGTCCACTACCGCCAGCGCCTGCAGGCCGGCGGCTCTGACTCCGAAGACGATACCGATCGACCGTGACCGGAGCGGCCGTAGTCGAACGAACATGCTCCGAATGGACAACATGAAACGAGGTACCTCATGAGGGTGATACTGAACACCGACGTCATCGGACTGGGCGAAGAGGGTGACGTCCGCGACGTCAAGCCGGGCTACGCGCGCAACTTCCTGATCCCTCAGGAGATGGCCCTGCCGCATACCCCGCAGAACGTGCGGGCCATCGAACGCCGCGCGGCCGAGATCGAGCTGCGCAAGCAGCAGAAGCGCCACGATGCAGCCAGCCTCAAGGAACGGCTCGAGTCCGAGCTGCTGGTCTTCGAGGTCGCCGCCGGCGAAACCGGGAAACTGTTCGGGTCGATCTCGAGTGCGAACATCGCGGCCGAGCTCGAGAAGCTGGGCTACGGCATCGAACGCCGCCGGATCGACGTGCCCGGCCATTCGCTGCGGACCACGGGCGAACACAACGCCGCCGTGCGCCTCTACGACAGAGAGATGGCGACGCTCTCGATTCGCATAGACCCGTCCCAGTCGTAGCGGCGGCTCCCGTGGCTGACGGAGCCCTGCCCGACTCCGTCCCTCCCCACAACCTCGAAGCGGAGGTGGCGGCGCTCGGCGCGTTGCTGCTCAACGAGGAAGCGCTGCCGGTCGTCCTGCGCTACCTGCGGGCGGAGGACTTCTACCGCCCCGCCCACCGGCGGGTCTTCGAAGCGATCGTCGCGCTCTTCAACCGCAGCGACCCGGTCGACCTGATCACGCTCACGGACGAGCTCGAGCGCGCCGAAGCGCTTGATGCCTGCGGGGGTGCCTCCTACATCTCCGGCCTCACCACCGGCGTCCCTACCAGCGCCAACGTCGAGTACTACGCCAGGATCGTTCAGGCGTGCAGCCTGCGCCGGCGCATGCTGACGCTGTCCGCGGAGCTGTCGGCCGATGCGCACGCCGCGGGCCGCGACGTCCGCGAGGTGATCGACGACGCCGAGCAGCGAATCTTCGACCTGTCCGACCTGCAGCTCTCCGGCTCCTACCAGAGCGCCCGGGAGATCGTCACCCAGACCGTGGACAAGATCGAAGCACTGTCCCGCGCCGGCGCCGCCTACACGGGCGTGCCGAGCGGCTACCCCGACCTGGATCGCCTGACCAGCGGTTTCCAGGAATCGGAGTTCATCGTCATCGGCGCGCGGCCGTCGGTCGGCAAGACCGCACTCGCGCTTTCCATGGCGACCAACATCGCGATCCGGGCCGAAAAGCCGGTGCCGGTCGGTCTGTTTACCCTGGAAATGTCAAGCCATGCCGTGATGCAGCGCGTGCTGGCGAGCGAGGCACGGATCGACTCCACGCGGATTCGGGCCGGACTGCTGAAACCATCGGACTGGCAGCAGATCACCGATGCCGCCGGCCGCATCTACGACGCACCCCTCTACATCGACGACACGCCGGGCCTACGGCTGCTCGACCTGCGCGCCCAGGCGCGCCGCATGCGCGCCAGGCACGACGTGGGCATCGTCTTCATCGACTACCTGACCCTGGTGACATCGGAGCATCTGGACCTGCCCCGCCACGAGCAGATAGCCGAGATTTCGCGATCGCTGAAGGCGCTGGCGCGCGAGCTCACCATACCGGTCGTGGCGCTGTCCCAGGTCCGGCGCGAAACCGAGGGCAGGCGCCCCGCGCTGGCCGACCTCCGGGAGTCGGGCTCCATCGAGCAGGACGCAGACGTGGTGATGTTCCTGCACCGCGACCGCGAGCCGGACGGACCGCAGGTGGAGACCGAGCTGATGGTGGCCAAACAGCGCAACGGACCCACCGAGGACATCAAGCTCGCGTTCGTCCCCCGGTACGTCCGGTTCGAGTCATTCCAGCACGGACAGTCGGCGGCATAGTTAGCTCCCGTCATCGGGACTGCCCACATACCTGGCACCGTCCGGCGAGGTCCAGTACCGGTTTCCGGCGCTCACCAGCCACTCGAAGTCACGCCAGACGTGCAGATCGAACTGATGGGCCAGGGTGTCGGACGACCACGCACTGAGGGTGCCGTCGGAGTTGACCGCGTAGACCCTGCCCCGGTGCACGGAGAGCCGGCGCGGCTCCCGGCCGGTTTCTGAAAGCGGCCGTATGCGCCGCCCGTCCCAGAGCCGCACCCTTCCTGCCAGCGAGAAGAAGACCCTCCCACCGGCTCCGTCGGCCGGCTCGACGGCCACGGACGCCCGCAGGTCCTCACCCGCGGAGACGAACAGCGTACGGCGCCGATCGAGCCCCGGGCCTGCATGGAGCATCAAGGTGGTGCGGCTCCCGGCCCCTGCGTGCACGCCCAGCGAGTACAGCGCTCCCGCGTCCGCTCCAGCGGCCGGGTCGTAGGCCAGATCGTAGACGAAGCTGCGCCGATCGGCCATCGCCACTGTCTCTCCGGTCACCGCGGCGATGCTCACGATCGAGGAGCCCATCCCGCCGAGGCCGGCCAGCGCGGCCACCAGCGCCGGCCCCCCGTCACGCGCTGCGGCCACCGCGTCGGTCGTGCCCGCGATCCTGACCGCACGGAGCGTCTCGAATACGGTACGGGGCGAGCCGGGCGCTCCGTCTCCCGACTCCGCCAGGGACTCCCCGGTGTGCGCGGCGAGTAGCGCGACCTGCCCGGTCCGGTCGACCGCGGCAATCGTCCCGCCGGTAGCGTCCAGGTTCACCAGCGGAGCGGACAACGGCGGCTGCGGTATACCGACGAGGTGTTCCGGGAGATGCAGCACGGCGATGCCGGGCTCGTCGCCATCCGACCAGACCAGCACGCGCGCGGCGTCGAGCGCCGTGACCCGCATGGTGCTCGCCGTACGCTCCCCGAACGGTGCCGCCAACACCCGCGCGGCGATGCCGGTTCTCACTCCGGCAGCAAGCCGCAACGGCGCCCCGCCGACGAAGCCGCCGGTCAGGGTGACCAATCCGGCCCGGGTCGCCAGCACCATCGTGTTGCCGGCGACTGCCACGTCCAGGATCGCGAGCCGTTCGTCGCGTACGAGCACGGCAGCCGCCGGTTCGGGATCGCGCAGGTCGAGCGTCAGTATCGTGCCGTCGGGCAGGCCTGCGAACAGTTTCTCGTGGCCGTACGACAGCGCCGTTGGGGTCTGCGCGACCGGCCATGCCGACCGTGTCGCGTCGAAACGGCCCGCGCTGACCGAGACGGTGCGCAGGGACGGACCGGACTCGTCCTCCGCCGCCACCACGACCCGGTCGGCAGCGCCCCAGACTTCCATCGTGCGCAGGCCGGCGATGCGCAGGCGGTCGGTTTCCGCGCCGTCGACTGCATCGACCGATACCAGCCACTCCCCGGAGCGGCCGACCAGGTAGCGCCGGTCGCTGCTCAGACCCAGGTCGGCAAGGTCCCCGGGCACCCGCAGGCGCTGCAGGATCCCGCCGGTCGCCCGATTGCGATACACCAGGGAACCCGATGGCTGGTAGGTCAACACCGTCCGTTCGTCGCGGGACGTGACCGCGAACGTGACGATGCCGGTGCCGCTCTCCAATCCCGGCTGCCGCTCCCCCGTGGTGGGATCGATGAGCGACAGGCCGTCGACCGACGCCCGCCCGACGAGCAGTGATCCGGCGGTGCGCGACAAACCCAGGAACAGCGGTGGATCGCCCAGCGGAATGGTGAACAGCTCCAGCCCCTGCTCCCAATCCCAGGCTGTCAGCCGCTCTTCCGATCCGTCGCCGAGCGCGGCGAAGACACGCGGCAACCACGGGTGCACCACCAGCGCCGACGGGACGCCTCCCAGCGCCACCGTGTACCGGAGCGACCCGTCACGCGGGTCCCATACCCGGAGCGTCCCGTCCACACCGGCGGACACCACGAACGATCCGCCGCGCCACGACGCCATCAGCGTCACCGCACCCCGGTGGCCGGTGTTGAGTTGCAGTCCGGACTCGGGGATGCGGCCCGATGCGCCCACCGTCTGCAGGGGCGCCGAGGTGGCGCCGTGAACGGCCGCTACCAGGCCCGACAGTGCGATCGCGAGGAGGACCGTCCCCCGCGGACACCGCCGTACCCCGCCCGCTGCCGGCGGAACGCCGCTCCGAGCCACGGGATCAGCGGCTCCCTGCAAGGAACAGAATGTCGCTCAGGGTCACCGAGACGGCGAACAGGATCAGAAGCGACACGCCGATGGTCTGTATGCGGTAGACCACCGACGGCTTGACACGACGGCCCAGGATCAACTCGACGGCGTAGAGCGCGATGTGACCGCCGTCCAGCGCCGGTATCGGCAGCAGGTTCATCAGGAAGAGGACGACGCTGATCACGCTCACGAAGCGCAGGAAGTCGGTGACGCCGGCGGCAAGGCCAATCTGCAGGCCGCCTGCCGCCACCGTGCCCACGTAGTAGGTCAGCCGCAAAGGGCCCGCAACGGAGTCCTGCACGCCGCCGCCCCCCCGCAGCAGCCGGCCGATCCCCTCGATCGTCACGGCGACCGTGCGCACCACCTCGCGGAGCGCGGCTGCGAATGCCTGCGCGGGCCCCGATTCACGGTAGCGGATCAGCGGGATCCGCACGCGTGCGCCAGCGAGGTCGACGCCCGCCGCGGTCTCCGTGAGCGGCTGCCGCACGGCAAGCTGGCGGCCGTCGCGTTCCACCGTGAGGTCTGCCGGATCGTCGCTGGCGCGGAGCGCTTCGTAGAGGTCGATCGTGTGCGCGACGGTCCTCCCGTCCACGGCCACGATGCGGTCGCCGGGCGCGAGCCCGGCGGCGGCGCCCTGGCCGGACTCTCCGCCATGACCATCGACGGCGCCGATCACCGGGTCGACCCATGCGTAGACGCCGATGCGGCCCCCCTGCGTCTGCGGATCGAGCTCGGGCGTGAGGTCGGCCATGAGCTCCCGGCCTGCGCGCTCCACCCGGACTCGCAACCCCCGCTCCGGCGCGGGCGCGACTTCGCGGCGGATGTCGCGGAAGCTCCCCACCCGCCGCCCGTCGATGGCCGTGATGCGGTCGCCGGTCTGCAGCCCGGCGCTGAGCGCCGGCGACGGCCGGTCTACCGGGACCACGATGCGGTTGTCCGGCGTACGGACCGTGAAACCCGTCCACGCGACGATGGTCAGCACCAGCAAGGCGAACACCAGGTTGGCGACCGGCCCGGCGGCGACGATCGCGATACGCCTCCACGGACCGGCGGCGAAGAACGCCCCGTGCTCGGTGAGCCCCGGCGTCCACGCATCCGGCCCGCCGCGCAAGACCTCGTCGCCCCGCATCTTGCAGTAGCCGCCGAACGGAAACCAGGAGATCTGATACCACGTGCCGCCGCGCTGCAGGCCGACCAGCCGCTTGCCCCAGCCGAGGGAGAAGATCTCGACGTGCACGCCCGCCGCGCGCGCCGCGAGGAAGTGGCCGGCCTCGTGGACCAGGATCATCACCCCCAGTCCGACCACGCCAATGACGATGGTGAGCACCATGTCCACGACGTTAAGCTACTACCGCGTAGAACACTGGGGCACCGAGCAGGATGGAGTCGATCGAGTCCATCACCCCGCCGCGCCCCGGAATGTGACGGCCGGAGTGCTTGACGGCAGCGGCGCGCTTGAGGCCCGACTCCACCAGGTCGCCGGCGATGGTCGCGGTCCCGACTGCGGCGCCCAGACCGAGAGCCGCGGCCGGGCCGAACGGCACCGCAAGCGGAAACAGCCTGGTCACGGCAACTCCCAGGATCAGCGCCATGATCAGCGAGCCGGCGAATCCGGCCGCGGTCTTGTTCGGGCTGACCGGCAGGCCCCAGGGCCGGGCGCGGGTAAGGCGCCCGACCACGTACCCGGCGATGTCGGTGCCGAACACCAGGATGAAGAGTGCGAGCAGCGCCTGGCCGGCATGGTCCAGCGACGCAATCCTGACGACATAGCTGACCAGCAGTCCCGGGTAGAGCAGAACCAGCAGCGCCGCAGACGCTCGTTCACGAAGCGGCTCGGATGCCGGCCGCCCGCTGGGAACGGTGCTGACCACCAGCAGCACGGCGGCGCTTCCTGCCAGATATCCGACCAGCGCATGCTCATCGGCCACGCCGGCGATCTGCAGCCAGGTCACGGCCGGCACGCCGGCGCTCGCGGCGATCGCGACGCCGTCACCGAACCGGTTCCGGGTCGCTCCCAGCATGAGCCGCACCACCTCGTGGGCGGCGAACGCGGTGGCCACCATGGTCGACACCGCCAGCGCAAGGTGCCGGTGCCCCGGCAGCAGCAGCGTCACCGTGATGAAGAAGGGAACGGCAAGGGCAAACAGCAACAGGCGGCCGGCCGTCTCCCGGCGGCTCTCGGCGTGGGGCGAGCCGTCGGGGGCGGGCCGGCCCGATTCCTTCCGGGCCCCGGAGGGCCGCGAAGCGGGTGCCGCCATCCCCAACCCTCTCCTGGGAGCCGGTGAGACTCCTATATCGAAAGGATCTCCTGCTCCTTCTGCTCCACCAAGTCGCCGATTTTGGCAATCTGAGCGTCGGTGAGCTTCTGGATTTCCCCCGTCATGCGACGCGCGTCGTCCTCCGAGGTGTCACCGTCCTTCTGCGCTTTCTTGATCGCCTCGTTGGCGTCGCGCCGCACGTTGCGAATGCCGACGCGAGCGCGCTCCCCTGCCGCCCGGGCTAATTTGGCGATCTCCTGCCGGCGTTCGGCGGTGAGCTGAGGAATGGCTATGCGGATCACCTTTCCGTCGTTGCTGGGGTTGAACGACAGGTCGGACTTCTGGATCGCGCGCTCGACTTCCCCCAGGAGAGAGAGGTCCCAGGGCTGGATCACGACCAGACGCGCTTCCGGCACGGTGATCGTGGCCACCTGATTCAGGGGCATGTCCTGGTCGTAGTACCGCACCGTGATGCGGTCGAACAGCGATGCGGAGGCCCGGCCGGTCCGGATGGTGCGGAACTCCGACTCCAGCGCCTGAATCGCCTTGGTCATGCGCTTCCTCGCATCCGCGGTCGCGTCAGCCATGTGTGTTCTCCCCAAATCCGGTCGTAACTGCCTGATCGCCCATCATGCCTGATCGCCCATCATGCCTGATCGCCCACCTTGAAGTAGCGGAACTCGGCGACGCTCACCTTCTCTCCGAGGCGCTTGCCGAGGCCGGCAAGGACCTGCTTCACCTTCTGCTTCTCGTCCTTCACGAATCCCTGCTCCAGCAGGCAGATCTCCGACAGGTGCTTGCCCAGCTTGCCGCGGACGATCCCCTCCGTGACCTTCTCCGGCTTGCCGAGCGCCTCTGCCTGCGTGCGGAAGATCTGCTCCTGCTCGTCACGGTAGGAGGCATCCACGTCATCCGGTGACAGGAAACGCGGCGCGAACGCAGCCACGTGCAGCGCCAGATCGTGCGCGGTCTGTCGCACCTCTTCGTCGACCGTTCCGCCGGTGCGAAGCTTGACCAGCACGCCGATCGAACCCTCGCCGTGCACGTAGTCCGCGACATGCTCGCCCGCTGCGGCGTCGACGGCTACCACCGCGCACCGCTTGAAGCCGATGTTCTCGCGGATGCGGGAAGCAAGGCCGCCGATCGCCTCCTGCATGTGCTCATCCGGTTCCTGCAGGGCCTGCTCCAGGGCATGCACGACCAGCGACCGCCCCAACTCCACGAATTGATCGTTGCGGGCGACGAAGTCGGTCTCGCTCGACAGTTCGAGCAGGGCCGCGGCGCCGTTCCGAACGGCTGCGAATACCCGCCCCTCGTCGGCCGCGCGGCCGACGCGCTTGGCCGCCGCAGCAAGGCCCTGCTCCTTGAGCCTGCGCTCGGCCGCCTGCAGGTCGCCGTCCGCCTCGACCAGCGCCGTCTTGCAGTCCATCATGCCGGCGCCGGTCATGGCGCGCAGCTCCTTGACCGCGGCTGCCGTGACGACCGCGGGTCCGGCAGGGCTCACAGGTCTTCGTAGAGCCGGTCTTCGTCGATTCCGGCGGTCTCTTCCACGGTCGGCTGCTCGGCAGCCGTCTCGTCACGCTCGTACTTGGAGGGGTCGAAGTCGGAGTAGTCCTGATCGGTGAACCGCTCCGGGGCGTCGGGATCATCGGCTTGCAGCGTTTCGCCGAGCGCGACCGTCTCCACCTCGTCCTGTTCTTCTTCTTTTTCCCCTTCGTCCCGGCCGTCGGCGGCCTGCTCGGGATAGCCCGCATACTCCTCGGACATCTCGTCATCCTGCAGGTTCTCGATCACCTCCAGACCCACCTCGTTCTCGGCCTCGACCACGGCATTGGCGATGATCTGCGTGAAGAGGTTGATGGCGCGGATGGCGTCATCATTGCCGGGAATGGGATAGTCGATGCCTTCCGGATTGCTGTTGGTATCCACCACCGCGACGATCGGCACGCCGACCGCACGCGCCTCGTCCACCGCGATGGACTCGTTGCGCGTGTCGATGATGAACACGACGCCGGGAAGCTCCTTCATCTCCTTGATGCCGCCGAGGTTGCGCTCCAGGCGCGCCCGCTCCTTGAGCATCAGCGAGATCTCTTTCTTGGTGAGATTGCGGAACGTGCCGTCCACTTCCATCTTCTCGATCTTCTTGAGCTTCAGCAGCGATCGCTTGATGGTCGAGAAGTTCGTCAGCATGCCGCCGAGCCAGCGATTGTTCACGTAGAACATCTGGCACCGCTTCGCTTCGCGTTCGATCGACTGCTGGGCCTGCTTCTTGGTGCCCACGAACAGCACGGACTTTCCTTCCAGCACGACCTGGCGAACCACGTCGTACGAACTCTTGATGGCCGCGATCGTCTTCTGCAGGTCGATGATATGGATGCCGTTGCGCTCGGCAAAAATGTATCTGCGCATCCTGGGGTCCCAGCGCTTGGTCTGATGACCGAAGTGCACGCCGGACTCCAGGAGGTTCTTCATCGTGACTACCGCCACGCTCTCCCCCTTGGTTGGTTCCCTGGCTGATTGTGGTTATTCCAGGGTATCGGTTTGCTGCAAGATGCCATACAGGGCCTCCAGTGGCAAGCCGACCACGTTGCTGTGCGAGCCGTGGATGCGCTCGATCAGCCGCGCCCCCTTCCCCTGCACACGGTATCCGCCGGCCGCGCCGGCCCATTCGCCGCTCCGCAGGTAGTCCCGGAGCACATTGCTGCTCACCCTTCGCACGCGCACGGTGCTCTCGACGCTGGTCTCGTGGAGGGAGCCGGTATGGGCGTCGATCACGCACAGGCCGCTGATCACGCGATGCTCGCGGCCCGCCAGCGTTCGCAGAAACCCGGCGGCCTGGCAGGCATCCCGCGGCTTGCCCAGGATTGCGCCGTCGACGTGGATGCAGGTGTCGCAGCCCAGCACGAGCGGCCGGGGCGCCCCGGACCGGACCGACTCCGCCAGGGAAGGGATGGCTCCCAGACGGGCGCCCACCGCCATCGCCTTGTCACGCGCGAGCCGGCGGGTGTAGACATCCGGCCGGGCCGACTCGGCGGGCGAAGGCGGCGGTTCTTCCACACCGCTCGGGACCGCGACGAACGGCAGCCCCTCCCGGCGCAACAGATCGCGGCGGCCCTCCGAACCGGAGGCCAGCACGATCATTCGCGGCGACATCTGACGCGTGCCATACTAACGGCAGGTTCACGGTGTCCTTTCCCCTGTCCCCCATTCAGTCCCGCAAGAAGAGCCATCTCGACGCGTGCGTCGACGGCCCCGAGGAGGACATCTCCAGCAGCGCGGGGACCGGCTTCGAGCTGGTCCGTTTCGAGCACGAAGCGCTGCCCGAACTGGACCTGGACGAGATCGACACCACGACCGGCTTCCTGGGGGCCGAGCTCGTGCTGCCGCTGATGATCTCCTGCATGACCGGCGGCACGCACCAGGGTCGCGACGCGAACCGTGACCTGGCGATCGCGGCGCAGGAGTGCGGCGTGGCCGTCGGCCTGGGCTCGATGCGCGTGGGGCTCGAGAACCCCGGCGTGCTCGACCACTTCGCGGTCAAGGCCGAGGCGCCGGACGTGCCGGTGATCGCCAACCTGGCCGCCGCGCAACTCCGCGAGATCGACCACGGCCGGGTCACCGATGCCCTGGATCACCTGCGGGTGCAGGCGATCGCGCTGCATCTGAACCCCGGCCAGGAGTTGTTCCAGCAGGACGGCGACCGCAGCTTCCGCGGCCTGGAGGCCGCGATCGCGGAGTTCACCGAGCATTGCCGGCTGCCGGTGATCGTCAAGGAAACCGGCTTCGGCATCTCCGTCTCCACGGCGCTCAGGCTGCTGGACGCCGGTGTGGAATATGTCGACGTGGCCGGAGCCGGCGGCACCAACTGGGTGCTGGTGGAAGCGCACCGCCTGCAGGGCGACGACGCGGGAGCGGCGCGCGAGCTCGCCGACTGGGGCAATCCCACCGCCGCGGTGCTTGCCGCCATGCGCGACGAGCCGCGGCTGTCCGGTTCGATCATCGCCTCCGGCGGCCTGCGCCGCGGCCAGGATCTGGCCAAGGCGGTCGCCCTGGGGGCCGAGATCGGCGCGCTGGCCCTGCCGTTCATCAAGGACGTGTTCGAAGGCGGCGCGGAACGGGTCGCGCAGCGCATCCGGCTGCTCGGGCGCGTGCTGCGCGCGGTCATGCTGCTGACGGGATCGCGGACACTCGAGGACCTGCGCCGGGCCCGCGTGAGCATCGACCCGGCGCTCACGGCAATGGGCTCGCTGCTCTCCGCCCGGGGGATCGCGTGAGCCGGGGCAAGCATCGCGCCGACCAGCGGTTCGCCGAACACCTGAGCGCGATCGAACGGTGGGAGCCCGTCGTGCGGGCGCTGGTGGGCTGGGACGCCGAAGCGGCACGCCGGCGGGCAGAGGCCGCGGGCGTGGGCGCGCTGTCCGGCTGGGCGATCGGCGTCAAGGACATCCTGGACCTGTCCGGGGCCCCGACCGCGTGCGGCGTCGACTTCCTGTCACCGGAGCCGAAGCAGGCATCGGCCCGCATCGTCGAGCGGCTGCAGGAGCAGGGCGCGTACGCGCTGGCCAAGACGGTCACGACCTGCTTCGCCTACCTGGACCCCGGCCCGACGCGCAACCCGTGGAATCCCGAGCACACGCCGGGAGGATCGTCGATGGGCTCCGCGGCCGCGGTCGCCACCGGCATGGTGCGGGCCGCGATCGGCACGCAGACGGTGGGATCGGTGTGCCGGCCCGCCTCGTTCTGCGGGGTGGTCGGCTTCAAGCCGTCCTACGGGGCGATATCGACGGACGGCTGCTTCGCGCTGGTCCCCACCTTCGACACGGTCGGCTTCTTCACGCGAACCGTGGAAGACATGACGACGCTCTGGCAGGCCGTCGCCGCGGACGGCGCGGCCGCGCCGTCCGGCTTGTCCGCGCCGGACGCGGCGCAGGCTCCCGTGGTCGGGATCGTCCAGGATCTCCTGAGCGGACCGTTCGACCCGGAGATGGCCTCCACGCTCCGCTGGGCCGCCGAACGGCTGCGCGCGTGCGGGATCCCCACACGGGAGCTTTCGCTGCCGGCGGAGATGGCGGCGGTCTACGACAACAACCGCGTGATCTTCGAGGTGGAGGCCGCGCGCGCGCACGCCGCGCTCTGGGCCCGCCACCGGGACGCCTACCCGCCGAAGATGAAGGCGGTGCTGGAGTCGGCCGCGGCCGGCGACTCGCCCGCGCGCTACGCGGACGCCTGCGCGGCCCGCGCGGACGCGCAGGAGCGCTTCGCGGCGCTGTTCGAAGACATCGACGTGGTGCTGGCGCCGGCGGCGCCGGGCGCGGCGCCGCGCGACCTGACCATCACCGGCGATCCGCGCGCCAACCTGCCGTTCACCCACGTGCGCGCGCCGGTGGTGTCGCTGCCTGCCCGGCTCGGCGCGGGCGGGCTGCCGCTCGGCCTGCAGTGCGCGGCGCCGGCGGGATCGGACGCCGCGGTGCTGGCTGCGGCCCGCGCGATCCAGGACGCGCTGCGCTTCGACGCGGCGCCGCCGGTACCGCGAACGGGCGGCTGAAAGGAGGGACCATGCGACTGAACGACGTCAACACCACCGACCTGACCGACGCGATACGGCTGGGCTGCCGGATGATGTGCAACGTCTTCAACGCCGACGACGGCGACATCCCGTTCTTCGGCTCGGAGGTCAGGCCCAACCCGCAGTTCGGTTTCTCGGGCGCCCACACCGAGTCGCACGTACCCGGACGCCATCTCAACGCCCTGCTCAACGCCGAGGACGCGGCCGGCATAGCCGTGCCCGCCGAAGCGATCGACAAGCACGCCAACGCCGCGTTCTTCTCCTACGGCGGGCCGCTGGCCCTTCCGCTGAACCGGTCCCGGATCGGCGGCCCGCTCGAGCTCTTCACCACCCACAACGTGCGCGAGGGTTTCCACGCGCTGTACCCGCTGGTGAAGTACCGCGGCTCCGAACGCGCACGCGAGCTCGCCGAGCGCAGCATCGGCGAGTTGCTCGAGCTGTTCCGGCCCGACACGGGCTGGGACCTCGACCGCCTGCAGCGCTGCGGGCTGACGGTTCGCGAGGACACTTTCATCACCGGCATCGCCCGCGCAATCGGCCCGCTGGTCAAGTACTACCGGGCGACCGGACACGGCCCGGCGCTGGAGCTGGCCGTGACGCTCGCCGACAAGACCACCCGTGAATTCTTCCTGGAGTCGGGCGCCTACGACCGCGAGCGGTTCGGCGCGCATACCCACTCGACCACCTGCGTGATGTCCTCGCTGGCACAGCTCGCCGACCTGCTCGACGACGCCAAGCTGCTGGCGCGGGTCAGGGGGTTCTACGACAACGGTCTGTGGGAGATCCGGGACGAGATCGGCTGGGTGATCGAATCCAGCCGGGACGACGCCGTCGCCGACCGGGGGGAGATCAACAACACCGGCGACATCGTGGAAACGGCGCTGATCCTGGGCCGGCGCGGGTTCCCTGAGTACTTCGACGACGCCGAGCGGATCGTTCGGTGCCACATCCTGCCGTCGCAGCTCCGCGACAACAGCTTCATCGAGGACCCGCCCAACCCCGGCGGCGTCGACTACCTGCACCGCATCGCCGACCGGCACCTCGGCGGCTTCGGGTTTCCGGCCCCGTACGGACACGAGCCGCTCGACCCGCACCGGGACGTCAGCTTCAACACCGACATCGTCGGCGGCGGGGTCGGCTCGCTGTGCGAGGTGGTCCGCGAGTCGGTGCGGACCGGGCACGGCATCCACCGCGTGAACCTGCTGTTCGACCGGGAGACCGACCACGTCGCGGTCGAGTCGCCCTATACGCACGACGGTCTGCGCGTCACGGTCAGGACCGCCGGCCCCCTTTACGTGCGCATTCCGTCATGGGTGAAGCCCTCGGACGTCCTGGTCGAGCCCATGCCGCGCCGACTCACCTGGTCCGGCAGCTACCTGCTGATCGCGGAACCGCCGGTCGGCCAGGGCATCGACATCCGCTTTCCGCTCGCCGAGCGCGAGATCGTCCTGCACCACCGGACGCGGGACATCCGCGTGCGGCTGCGCGGCGACGCGGTGGCGGCCATGGAGAACCACGGCGCCGACCTGACCTACTTCGAACCGCTCTGACCGCAGGCGGCGGCCAGCCGCCGCAGCTCGGCGATCTCCTTCGCCCAGTTCTCCGGCTCGGGCGTCTCGAGGATCAGCGGCATCTCGTCGAAGCGCGGGTCCTGGACGATCCACGTGAACGGCTCGCGGCCGATCAGTCCGGCGCCGATCGCGGCGTGCCGGTCGACGCGGCTGCCAAGGTCGCCCTTGGAGTCGTTGAGGTGCCAGCCGCGCAGATGGCGCAGGCCGACGGTCGCGTCGAACTCCTCGAGCATCCGCTCGTAGCCGTCGCGCGTGCGCAGGTCGTAGCCGGCCGCGAACAGGTGGCAGGTGTCCAGGCACACTCCCGCGCGCCCAGGATCGCCGATCCGCTCGATCAGGGCAGCCAGCTCGGCGAAGGTGCGGCCGACGTTCGTCCCCTGCCCGGCCGTGCACTCGACCACGGCCGTCACCCCCTCGGTCTGCTCCAGCGTCTCGTTCACATAGCCGGCGATCTGCTCGATGCAGCGCTCGACGGACAGGGCAGCGCCCTGCTTGGGGGCGCCGGGGTGGAAGTTCAGGTAGCGGAGCCCGAGCATCTGGCAGCGGCTCATCTCGTCCAGGAACGCGGCGCGCGACTTGGCGACCACCTCCGGATCGGAGCTGCCAAGGTTGATCAGGTAGCTGTCGTGCGGCAGCACGTGGTGCGGCGCGAACCCGTGCTCGCGCAGGGAGTCGCGGAAGGCGGCGGCGTCCTCTTCCGAGAGCGGCCGCTGGTTCCAGATGCGCTGGTTGCGGGTGAACATGCCGATGGCGGTGGCGCCGAGCTCCACCGCGTTGGCCACCGCGTTCTGCACGCCGCCGGCGATCGACACGTGCGCGCCGATGCGCTTCATCGGGCCGCCCGTTGCGGATGCTGCATGCCGGGACTACCCTGCGCGCGTCACCGATGGATGTCCAGGAGTTCGCCGAGTATCAGCGGCAGTCGCGCAAGACTTGGGGGCTGGTCAGGACCGATCACCCCATCGTCTATCCCACGCTGGGGCTGGCCAACGAGGCGGGCGAGGTGGCCGGCAAGGTCAAGAAGCTGTTCCGGGACAAGGACGGCCGCATCAGCGACGCCGACCGCGAGTCTCTGAAGATGGAGCTCGGCGACGTGCTGTGGTACCTGGCGCAGATCTGCACCGAGCTGGATCTGGACCTGGACGAGGTGGCCGCGGCCAACCTGGAGAAGCTCTTCTCGCGCAAGGAACGCGGCACGATCGGCGGCGACGGCGACAAGCGATAGCGCGATGGAGGATCTCAAGGTCGTCGTCGTCGGGTGCGGCACGATGGGCGCATCGCACGCGCGCTCCTACCGCGGCATCGACGGCTACGAGCTGGCCGGCGTGGTCAGCCGCGGCCCGTCCTCGCGGGAGGCACTGGCCCGCGAGCTCGATGCCACGCCGTTCGGGTCCCTGGACGAGGCGCTTGCGGCCTGCTCGCCGCAGGTGGTGTCGATCAACACCCATCCCGACTCCCACCACGCCTACGCCATGCAGGCTCTCGCGGCCGGCTGCCACCTGTTCGTGGAGAAGCCGCTGGCCGAGACCGTCGCCGAGGCCGAGGAGATCGTGTCCGCGGCGCGGGACGCCGGCCGCAAGGTCGTCGTGGGCTACATCCTCCGCCACCACCCGTCGTGGCGGACCTTCATCGACTACGCGCGCCGGCTGGGCCGGCCGCTGGTGATGCGCATGAACCTCAACCAGCAGTCGTCGGCCGAGCGCTGGCTCGGCCACCGCAACCTGATGAGGTCCATGTCCCCGATCGTCGACTGCGGCGTTCACTACGTGGACGTCATGAGCCGCATGACCGGCGCGCGCCCGGTGCGGGTGCAGGCGGTCGGCGCCCGGCTGAGCGCGGAGATCGCACAGGACATGTACAACTACGGGCAGCTCCAGGTGACCTTCGACGACGGCTCGGTGGGCTGGTACGAGGCCGGCTGGGGGCCGATGATGAGCGAGACCGCCTACTTCGTGAAGGACGTGATCGGCCCGCTCGGCAGCGTCAGCATGGTCGACCACCCGCCGGGCGAATCGGACGTGATCGACAAGCACACCACCACCGGCGGCCTGCTGCTGCACGGGTCCGAGACCGACGCCGCCGGCCAGTTCACCACCGCCGACCGCTTCATCGACACCTCGGACGAGCCCGACCACCAGGAGCTGTGCGACCGCGAGCAGCGCTACCTGCTCGACGCCATCCGGGAGGACCGCGACCTGTCCGCCGACCTGCGCGACGCCGTCGACAGCCTGCGCATCGTGCTGGCCGCCGACGAGTCGGTCCGCTCCGGCCGGGTCGTCACGCTGTAAAGCTCCTATGTCTGCGACCGAGGCGGATCGCCCGTCCGCAGAGCGCTTCTTCCGGGCCGCCGAGCAAGGAGACCTCCCGGCCCTGCGCGAGCTGGTGGCCGCCCGCCCCGACCTGGTGCGGCTGGACCGCGCGGAGGACGACGAGCACACCGCCCTGCACTACGCGGTGCTCAACCGCGACCTGGCCTGCACGCGCTTCCTCCTGGAGGCCGGCGCGGATCCGCACAACGGAATCTATCCGCACCGCGACGCCACCTCGCCGCTGACCCTGGCCGAGGACCGCGGCTACGGCGACGTGGCCGCGCTCATCCGCGACGAGCTGGACCGCCGGGCCGCGCAGGCGGGCGCCGACCCGGAACGGGGCGACGAGCTGTTCGACCTGATCCGTGACGGCGACCTGGGACACGTCGAGCGGCTGCTGGACGCGGACCCGCAACGCATCGCCGCGGTCGACGCGCAGGGGCGGAAACCGTTGCACGCCGCCGCCGCGCAGGCCGATCTGCCGCTGGTGCGCTTTCTGGCGGCGCGCGACGAACGGCCGTCCCAGCCGGATGCTGCGGGCCTCACGCCGCTCGATTGCGCGGTGCTGTCGTTCGGGTGGACGCAGCGCGAGCGGGCGCCCGCGGCGCGGGCCGCGGCGCAGGTGTTGCTCGACGCCGGCGCGGAGCAGACGCCGCGGGGCGCCGCGGCGCTGGGCGACCTCGCCTTTCTGCGGCCGATCCCGACGGAGCGGCTGCAGCAGGCCACCGGGAACTCCGGAGGCGTCCTCACCGTGGCGGTCACCTACGGCCAGCCGGCGGTGCTGGACCTGCTGCTCGCCAAGGGCCTGGATCCCGAGGAGCGCATCGACCTGCCCAACGTCGAGCCGCCGGCGCAGAGCTCGGGCATGCCGCTCTGGCACGCCGCCGCGTACGGGGAGTACGCGATGGCGGAGACCCTGCTCGACGCCGGGGCCGACGTGAACGCGATGGTGTACGCCTCCGGCCCCCCCATGGAACGAGCCTACGGGGCGCGCGACGAGCGGATGAAGGCCCTGCTGAGGCGGCGCGGCGCGGTCGTCTACGTCGAGACCATCGGCCTGTACCGGGACGTGCCGGCCGCGCGGGACGTCATCGAACGCCGAGCGCCCGCGCTGACAGACCGGCGCGACCGCACCGCGTACGAGCAACTGCTGTGGGCCGCGGCGTGCGGCGGGGAGCCCGCGATCATCGAGCTTTGCCTGCCCCTGGTCGAACGGCCGCCCGACGACCCGTGGTGGAGCCAGATCCTGCAGCAACCGCTGCGGCTCTGGAACCACGGCCCGCTGGACGGCAAAGGATTCGATCGCACCACCTATCCGCGCTGCCTGGAGTTGATCCTGGCGCACGGGGTCGATCCGGACGTCACCGGCCACCACGGCTTCACGACCCTGCAGCACGTGGCGCAGGCGGGTGAGACGTGGGGCCGCAAGGTGATCACGGAGGAGGAGCGCGTCGCGTTCGCGACGCTGCTGCTCGACGCGGGCGCCGGGCTGACCAGGCGCGACCCGCTGCTCCGCTCCACGCCGTTGGGCTGGGCGTGCCGCTGGGGACGCGAGGAGCTGGCCCGGCTCCTGATCGACCGCGGCGCCGCCGTCGACGAGGCGGACGCCGAGGCGTGGGCCACACCGCTGGCGTGGGCGTCCGGGCAGGGCCACGGCGAGTTGGCCGCGCTGCTGCGCCGGCACGGGGCGCGCCGCTGAGCCGGCGCACGTCCGTCACCGCTGGGCGAACTTCCGCGAGGTTTCCGCTATCATCGTCCGTGGCGAACGAAGCACGGCAGCGAGCGCTGTTACCGGGTACGCGGCGAGCACCCGGAGATGCTGGGGAAGGTCAAGAACCGGCCCTCGCCGTCAGGGAGGGCAAGAGGACGTGAACGACCAGTTGATCGCTGCCGGAAATGAGTCCCGCGCACTGCAGGGCGCGCTCCGTCAGTACCGGCAGCCGTCGGTGGGACGGGGCCTCGGCCAGCTTGCGACTTCGGTAGTCCCCTACGTCGCCGGGATCCTCGCCATGGGCGCGATCGCGCAACTCTCCTACCCGTTCAGCCTGCTCCTGGCCCTGCCGACCGCAGGGTTCCTGATCCGCATCTTCATCATATTCCACGATGCCGGACACGGGTCCTTTCTCCCTGTCAGCCGCTGGAACCGAGCCGTCGGCTACTTCGCGGGGATCCTCGCCTTCACGCCGTACCGGTACTGGACCCACATGCATGCCATGCACCACGCCAACGCCGGCGACCTGGACCGGCGCGGCCTGGGCGACGTATGGACGATGACCGTGCAGGAGTTTGCCGATGCACCGCGCATCCTGCGCCTGGCGTACCGGGTGTTCCGGAACCCGCTGGTGCTGTTCGTCCTGATCGCTCCCCTCAGCTTCCTGCTCAATCACCGCTTTCCCCGCAAGCACGCCGGCAGCCGCGCCAACCGGGCCATCATGTGGACCAACCTCGGGGTGGCGCTGTTCGTGGCCGCCATGTCGCTGCCGTTCGGGTTCGTCGACTTCGTCCTGGTCTTCACGCCGGTATTCGTGGCCGCGTCCATGGTCGGGACCTGGCTGTTCTACGTTCAGCATCAATTCGAGGACGTGTACTGGAGCCGCCGCGAGGGCTGGGAGTTTGCCGACGCGGCGTTGCGGGGATCCTCCTACCTGAAGCTGCCGCGGGTCCTGCAGTGGTTCACCGGCAACATCGGCTTCCATCACGTTCACCACCTGAATCCCGGCATCCCCAACTACCACCTGGCGCGCGCACACCGGGAACAGCCGATGTTCCGCCAGGTTCCGGTCCTCCGCCTGCGCGATACGGCTAGATGCATGTCCGTGCGCCTCTACGATGAGACGACCCGGCAGATGGTCGGCTTCCGGGAAGGTCTGCGGCGTGCCGACCTGGCCCGGACCGAAGCGGCTCCGGCGTAGCCCCCGCGCTCCGATGCGCCACGCGTGACGCCGATGGGTGGTGAGTTCGCGCTGGTGGGCGCTCACGTGTTCGACACCGGCACCACCGGTTGGCTGACCGATCGCGCCGTGCACGTGCGTGGCACGCGCATCGCCGCGGTGGCGCCGGTCGGCGAATTGCCGCCGGAATCGGCAGTCGAGCGCGTGGACGTGAACGGCGCCTTCATCCTGCCGGGGCTGATCGACGTCCACGTGCACTCCGAGGACTGGCACGCGCCCCTGTACCTGGCCAACGGGGTGACGGCGGTTCGGGACGTCGGCTGCCCGCTCGAGCAGGCGATCGCGCGGCGAGAGGCCTGGAACCGCCCGGGCGCCTGCGCGCCGCGCTTCGTCTGCACGGGCCCGCTGCTCGACGGCGACTCCGGCAAGAACTGGATCGGCACGGCCGAGATCATCCGCACGCCGCGCGAAGCACGGACCCAGGTGGATCGCCTGGTGGATGCCGGCGTCGACCAGATCAAGATCTACGCGGGACTCGACCGGCCGTGCACGCTGGCCGTGCTGGAGCGTGCGAAGCATCACGGCCGGTTCACCGTGGCCCATCTGCAGGACCACATGCACGCCGCCGAGGCGATCGCCGCGGGGCTCGACGAGATCGAGCACCTCTCGGGGTTTGCCGAGGCGCTGTGGCCGGAGCGGCACGCGGCCGGCGAGCACTGGCTGGACCTGTGGCCGGATCTGGAGCCGGACCGCGTACGGAAACTGCTGGACACGGTGATCGACAGCGGCACCTGGCTGGCCCCGACACGAATCGTGTGGAAGCGCATCACGGACGCGGGCGACCCGCGCCACCTGCGCCACCGGCAGTTCGCCTACGCCCCGGCCGAGCTGCGCGCCTGGTGGGACACGCTGTACGGCGGGCCCGCTCCGGCAGCCGAGCGCGTGCGCCGCGTGCGCGCGCTGGCCGCCATGCAGATCGTGACCGCGTCACTGGCAGAGCGCGGCGCCCGCATCGTCACCGGCAGCGACGCCCCGTTCTGCCACGTGATGCCGGGGTTCGGCCTGGTGGACGAGCTGGCGCTGCTGGTCGACTGCGGCATGCAGCCGGCCCGCTGCCTGCGCGCGGCGACCCGCGACGCGGCCGAGGCGATGCAGATGGAGGACCGGATCGGCACCGTGGCGGCGGGGCACGAAGCGGACCTCCTCGTCGTCCGCGGCGACCCGAGCCGCGACATCGAGGCGTTGCTCAACGTCGAACTGGTGATCCGCGGCGGCACCCGCCTCGACCCGCGGGCGCTGCTCGACGCCGCCGGGGCCGACCGGACGCCCAGGCCGCCGCGGCGATTCTCCGACGACTACTGAGCTCGGCCGCAGCCGCCGCTCAGTCGTAGTACGCCCGTACCCAGAGGTGCTCCTCCGGGCGCGGCAGCAGCGTGACCGGATCCTCCACGCGGCCCACCGGCCGGCGATCGGCGCCGGCGATCCCGGTGCGCGCGTCGCCCAGGTCGTCGCGGCAGGCGTCCGCCAGGTCCAGCAGCTCGCGAACCACCGCCGGCTCCCGGCCGGACAGGTCGGTCGTCTCGCCCACGTCCGCCTCCAGGTCGTAGAGCTCGCTCGCCCCCAGCGCGGCCGGCACCAGCCCGCCGGTGTGGCGGCCCAGGTGCAGCTTCCAGCGCCCGCGCCGCACCGCGTCCAGGCAGCGCGTCGACGCGGAGTAGTAGCAGAACGCCTCGTGGGGCGTGCCGGCGCCCGGCCGGCCGGTCAACAGCGGCGTGAGATCCCGTCCGTCGATCGTGCGGTCCCCCGGTTCCGCCGCGCCGGCCATGCGCGCGAACGTAGGCAGCAGGTCCATGGTCGTGCAGAGCTCCCGGCACTCGGCGCCCGCGGGCACCGTGCCCGGACGCCAGGCGATGAACGGCTCGCGCATTCCGCCCTCCCAGGTCGTGCCCTTGCCGCCCCGCAGCGGCCCGTTGCTGCCCGTGCCTCCGGCGCGCCGTCGCTGGTCCCGCTCCCGCGGCGTCGGCGCCACGCTCGCGCCGTTGTCGGACGTGAAGATCACCAGCGTGCGCTCGTCGATGCCCAGGTCGGCGAGCGTGTCCAGGATCGCGCCGACGGTGAAGTCGACGTGCGCGACCGCCGCGCCGTAGGGACCGTTGCGCGAGGTTCGCAGGTAGTTCTGCGGGACGTGGATCGGCAGGTGGACGTAGTGGTGGGCGAAATAGAGGAAGAAGGGCCGGTCGCGGTTGTCGTGGATGAACCGCAGCGCGTGCACGAGGTAGCGGTCGGTCAACGAAACCTGGTTGGGATCGGCCTCGACCACCCGGTCCTGCCGCAACAACATGAGCGGCGGCATGCGCCCGATCTCCGGGGGCAGCTCCAGGTCGCAGTGCATGTCGTTCGAGTACGGCAGGCCCAGGAAGTCGTCGAACCCGTGCGCCGGCGGCAGGAACGCGCGCTGGTCGCCGAGGTGCCACTTGCCCACCATGCCGGTGGCGTATCCCTGAGCCCGGAGCAGCGAGGCGATGGTCACCTCGTCGCCAGACAGGCCGATCGCGTCGCCGGGGAACAGCACCGGCAGGTTCCCCTCCCCGGCTTCCAGCCCGACGCGCCGCGGGTAGCAGCCGGTGAGAAGGCCCGCCCGCGACGGCGTGCACACCCGCGACGGCACGTAGGCATCGGTGAAGCGCATGCCTTCCGCCGCCATCCGATCCAGCCGGGGCGTGTCGTGGTCGGCAGAGCCGTAGCAGCCCAGGTCGCCGTAGCCCAGGTCGTCGCAGAAGATGACGATGAAGTTCGGCGGCCGCGGTTTCGCTCCGGTGTCCATCGCTCGGTCCATGCCGTAGGGTATCATCGACTATGGCGAACGAAGCTGAGCAGCAACGGCTGTACCGCGTGCGCCACAGCCTGGCGCACGTGATGGCGCAGGCGGTGGTGGAGCGCTATCCGCAGGCGAAAATGGGCATCGGCCCTCCGATCGACACCGGGTTCTACTACGACTTCGACCTGGGGCCGGACGACGACGGCCGGCCGCGCTCGTTCACGCCGGAAGACATCGAGCAGATCGAGCGGCGCATGCGCCAGATCATCGGTCAGCGCTACCCGTTCGAGTACCGGGAGCTGAGCGACGAGGACGCGCGCACGCGGTTCGCCGACCAGCCCTACAAGCTGGAGCTGATCGACGCGATCCTGGCCGGCGGCGCCGACGAATACGGGCAGGAGCAGGACAACGGCGCCGAACCGGTCCTGAGCACCTACCGCCAGAGCGAGTTCGAGGATCTCTGCCGCGGCCCGCACGTCGAGCACACCGGGCAGATCCCGTCCGACGCCTTCACTCTGATGACCGTGGCCGGCGCCTACTGGCGCGGCGACGAGCACAAGCCGATGCTGCAGCGCATCTACGGCACCGCCTGGCTGCGCAAGCAGGATCTGCGCGAGCACCTGCAGATGCTGGAGGAGGCCAAGAAGCGCGACCACCGGCGGCTCGGCCAGGACCTGGAGCTGTTCACCTTCGACGACGAGGTGGGGCCGGGCCTGCCGCTGTGGTTGCCGCGCGGCGCCGTGCTGATCGAGGAGCTCGAGAAGCTCGCCAGGGAGGTCGAGTTCGCCGCCGGCTACGACCGGGTGCGCACCCCCCACCTGACCAAGGAGGCGCTGTTTCGGCGCTCAGGGCACCTGCCCTACTACTCCGAGAGCATGTTCCCGCCCATGGAGATGGAGGGGTTCTCCTACTACATCAAGCCGATGAACTGCCCCTTCCACCACAAGATCTTCGCCGAGCGGCCGCGCAGCTACCGCGATCTGCCCGTGCGCCTGGCCGAGTACGGCACCTGCTACCGCTACGAGCAGTCGGGCGAGCTGTTCGGCCTGCTGCGGGTGCGCTCCATGCAGATGAACGACGCCCACATCTACTGCTCGGAGGAGCAGTTCGAGGAGGAGTTCCTGGCGGTCGTGGACATGTACCTGGGCTACTTCGAGCTGATGGGCATCGACCGCTACGAGATGCGGCTGAGCACCCACCACAAGCGCGGCCTGGGCAAGAAGTACGTGGACGACGAACGGCTCTGGCTCAAGACCGAGGAGATGGTGCGCCGCGCGATGCAGCGCTCCGGAGTGCCCTACACGGAAGTGGCGGACGAGGCCGCCTTCTACGGCCCCAAGATCGACGTGCAGGTCTGGAGCGCCATCGGCCGCGAGTTCAGCCTGGCCACCAACCAGGTCGACTTCGCCGTGCCGCCGCGCTTCGACCTGTCGTTCGTCAACCGCGAGGGGCAGGACGAGACGCCGCTGTGCATCCACCGCGCGCCGCTCGGCACCCACGAGCGGTTCATCGGCTTCCTGATCGAGCACTACGCCGGCAGCTTCCCGGTGTGGCTGGCCCCCGAGCAGGTGCGCGTCGTGCCGATCGGCTCCGACCACCACGATTCCGCCCGCGACCTGAAGGCGGAACTGCGCAAGCTCGCCATCCGCGCGGACGCCGACCTGGGCAGCGAGCGCATGAACCGCAAGATCCGCGAGGCGCAGCTCATGAAGGTGCCCTACATGGCCGTGCTCGGCGACCGCGAGGTGGCCGACGGCACGGTGGCGCTCCGCACCCGCGCGGGCTCCCGGGAGACCCTGTCCCGGCAGGAGTTCATCGACCGCGTCCAGGACCGGATCGCCACCCGCTCCCCGGAGCTCTGAGCCGTGCGCGCGCGGCAGCGCCGCATCGCCCGGGGAGCGGCACGGTGAGCCGCCCGAACATCGTCGTCATCATGAGCGACGAGCACGATCCGTATGTCACCGGTTGCGGCGGCAGTCGATTCGTGCACACGCCGAACATCGATCGCATGGCGGCGCAAGGCGCGCGTTTCGACAACGCCTACTGCAACAGCCCGCTGTGCGTGCCGTCCCGCTTCTCCTTCTGGTCGGGCAGGTACGCCCACGCGGTCAACGCCTGGGACAACGGCTCACCGTTTCCGCCGTCGGTTCCGACGATCGGCAACTACCTTGAGGCCGCCGGCTACGACACCTTTCTCACCGGTCGCAGCCAATTCGTGGGCCCGCAGGGTTGCGGCAAACGTCTCCTCGACTACTCCTACAGCACCAACCAGGCGCTGAACCCACCGGACCGGTCGCCTTCGTCCCGCCGGGTCGGCGGCAACTCCCACGTCACCGAATGTGGACGATCGCCCACCGAGCCGGAGACCGAGCTGGACCGCATGATCGCCGATTTCGCCGTTCGCTTCCTGACCGAGCGGGCACGGCGGCCCGGCGACCGGCCGTGGCTGCTCTACGTCGGCTTCTTCCGGCCGCACTTCCCGCTCCTGTGCCAGGAACGCTATTTCGACCGGTACCATCCCGATCGCGTGGAGCTGCCGGGTTCGCGCGACCAGCCGATCGAGACGCAGCACCCGGTCGTCCAGTCCGTGCGGCGCTATTTCTGCAACGAAGGGCCACTCCCGGAGGAAACCGTGCGTACCGCGCTGGCCGCCTACTACGGACTGGTCACTTTCACCGACGAGCTCATCGGCGCCGTCCACCGGGCGGCCGAGGCGATCGGCGACACCATCGTGCTATACACCAGCGACCACGGCGAGAACGGCGGCGCACATGGCATGTGGCAGAAGCACTGCTTCTACGAGCACGCCGTACGGGTCCCGCTCGTGATGTGCGGCCCTGGCGTGGCTGCGGGCAAAGTCGTGTCCGCACCCGTCAGCCTCGTGGACGTGCTGCCCACGCTTCTCGAGATCAGCGAGCAGGAGCCCGACCCGTCGCTGCCGGGCACGAGCCTCATTCCGCTGGCAGCGGGTGCCGGCAGCCGGGCGGCGGCGTTTCGCGATCGTCCGGTCTTCAGCGAGTACCATGCCTGGGGGATGGAGCGCGCCGGGTACATGCTGCGCAAGGGCGATCACAAGCTCAATTACTACGTCGGCCATGAGCCGGAGCTCTTCGATCTCGGCGCCGATCCCGATGAGATGACGGATGTGGCCGCGTCCTCGGCATACGCGGGAGTCCGTGCCGAGCTGACCGAGGAGCTGCGATCGATCGTCGATCCCGAGTCCGTCGATGACCGCGCACGGGCGAATCAACGACGATCGGGTCTTGCGCGGTACGAGGTGCCCCTGCTCTACCGTCAATCTCTGGCTGGCAACGGGTCCTGACGGAACCGCGGTGCGTCGGCAGTGACACGCAGTTACTGTTGGAGGTCCGGAGCACCTGTGGTACTCTGCGAGACGAGGGCAATTAGCTCAGCTGGATAGAGCGCTGGCCTCCGGAGCCAGAGGTCGTGGGTTCGAATCCCGCATTGCCCGTTCCATCCCCGGTTCGGCAGAATCACTCCCGTGACTCCTTCCCTCCCCAACTTCCTGCTGATCGTCACGGATCAACAGCGGGCCGATTGGACGGGATACGAACGGCCCGGCGTGGTCGATACCCCCAACCTGGACGCCTTGGCGGCCGGAGGTGCCCGCTTCGCCCGCGCCTACTGCACCGCTCCGGTGTGCGGCCCCTCCCGCATCAGCCTTGCCACCGGCAACCTGGCGCGCCGGTCGGGAGCCATCAACAACTGGAGCAGGATGCCCCTCACCGCCTCCACCTACTACCAGCGCCTGCGTGCCCTCGGCTACCGCGTCGGTTTCACCGGCAAGATCGACCTGTTCCGAGGCGGCTTCAGCCATCAGCCAATCGACGACCCGCTGGCGCGGCTGCACGCGGCAGGCTTCACCGATCCCCGGCCGATCGAGAGCGCCAAGACCCCGGACTGGAGCGATGCGGAGATCGAGCGGCAGCGCGCGAGCGGCGAGCTGGGCCCCTATTCCCGCTACCTCGACGGCCTGGGACTGCTGGAGGCGCTGTGCGAGCACGGCCACCAGTGGACGAGCGGCGCGGTCGAAGGCGAGCTCCGCCAGTGGATGGAGAGCGGCGAGCGGTGGGCGCTCTGGAAGGACGGCATCGTGCCGCCGGCGTTCTACGACGACTCGGTGCTCCCCACCGAGCACTGTCTCGACAGCTTCGTGGGTCGCTCCGCCGTCGCGATGCTCGAGGAGTACCTGGCTCGCGACACGCCCTGGCACCTGCAGGTGAACTTTCCGAGCCCGCACACCCCCTTCCACCCGCCGCGCGAGTACGGCGAGCGCTACCGCACGCGCCGGATGCCCCCTGCCATCGTGGATGACCTGGCGGGCAAGCCGGGCTGGCAGCAGCGTCGCTTCGACGGCGAGGGGCGGACTCCCGCCGAGGAGGTGGCCAGGATGCGGCGTCAGTACTCGGCCACCATCGAGCTGCTCGATGACTGGCTTGGCAGGTTCGTCGCGCTGCTGCGATCCCACGGCCGGCTCGACGACACCCTCATCGTCTTCACCTCCGACCACGGCGAGATGCTCGGAGACCGCGGCTACTTCATGAAGTCCTGCTTCTACGAGCAGGCGGTGCGGGTGCCGCTGGTGATGCGCGGGCCCCACGTGACGAGCGGGCTGGTGAGCGACGCCCTCGTCGAGCTGCACGACGTGGCTCCCACCTTTCTCGAGCTGGCCGGCACGGCGTTCGCCGATCCGGTCGATGCGGTGAGCCTGGCGCCGGTCCTCTCGGGAAGCCGCGCCCGCCACCGCGACTCGGTGGTGAGCGAGTATTACTTCGGGAGGATGGCTCGGGACGAACGGTGGAAGTTCGTCTTCAACGACAACGACCTGCCCGAGCTCTACGACCTGGAGGAGGATCCGGATGAGCTGGCCAACGTGGCGGAGGCGCGGCCGGACGTCGCCATGCGTTTCTACCGCACGCTCATGGAGCGACTCGGTTAGGTTGCGGGTGAGCAGAAGTCGCGCTGGCGATGCGCCAGCGGCCCTTCAGATCACAGGCTTCATAGAACAGGCGGAAGCTGCCATCGGCCAGGTCGATCACGCAGGGCTCGGACGCCTTGGCGGTATCCCAGCGCCCCCCGTTGTCGAGGCAAATGCCCGGATCCTTGCGCCAATCGAGCCCATCGCGCGAAAAGGCGCTGAAGATTCTGCCGTGATACTTCGTTCCCGCCGGAACCTCCGGGGCTGCGACCCATCCGGCATAATACATCCGGTATCCCCCGTGACTCAGGCGCAATACTTCCGGCGCATAGAGGGAAGATGACTCCATCTCGCTTTCCTGCGCGACTCGGACGCCCGGCTCCAGCTCGAAGTGCAGGCCGTCACCGGACACCGCACTGACGATGTTGTGCCCGTTGAACGCCCCTGGCGGTGGAGCGGTATCGGGAAAGGGCGAAGCGCTGGCATAGAGGCGGTAGCGGCATGGTTGGCCATCTCGGCCCGGGTCGAGATACAGGCATCTCGGGGCGCCATACGAGGTGTCATCGCCGCCCAGCCGAACGCCCTGTTCGCGTTCCCACACCAGTCCGTCATCCGAGCGAGCGCTGATGATGGCGCTGCGGACCGCACCTCCGGGCTGCTCGGTCCGCCCTTCGACATACATCCGATAGCCGCCGTCCGGCAAAGGGATCACCTCGGGACTCCAGATATAATGCGCCGCTCCCTCACCGCCGGCATCCAACCGCACACCCGGCTCCTTCTGCCATCGCTCGGCGTCCGTGGAAAAAGAACTCAGGATATACCCTTTCGAGTCGGGATTCGGGCGTTCCGGTCCAAAGCCGTGGTAATACATCCGGTATCCCCCGCCCACTCGTATCACGTTCGGGGTCAGGACCCGCACGGCGTCGAGCGGACCATCCGAGTCGACCGCGACATCGGCATCCTTGATCCACCTGGTGCCGGGATCTGCCGTCTGGTAATGGACCGCTCTGGTCATGTCGTCGCCGGCCATCGCTCTCTACCTCCTCATCAGACCTGACGGGTCGTCACGCGCCTGGATCGCCGAAGACCTCCCGCACCGTCTGCTGCACCGCCCTGCGTGCCGCGCCCTCCAGCGACGGTCGCGGACGGCCCAGCCGGGCATTCGGCACCAAGCCGTGCAGCTCCATCGCCACCTTCACGCTCTCCAGCCAGCCGTGCTCGACGGCCACGGGCAACCAGCGGTCCTCGTACCGCTCCACCATCGCCCAGGCCGCGTCCATCTCGCCGGCCTGCAGGTGCCCGTAGAACCGCAACGCCAGGTCGGGGCGGAACGGCGCCACCGTGCACAGGTAGGCGGCGCCGCCCAGCGGATAGCCCAGCATGAAGTTGCGCATCTGGCCGCCCGAGATCACCGCGAAGCTCTCGTCGGCGGTCGCACGCAGCAGGTCGTAGTACGCGTAGAACGGATCGCCGTCGTTCTTGATCCCGACCACCTCGTCGCGGGCGGCCAGCTCGCGCACGGTGACGATCGGATACGGGTCGGGCCACGCGCCCCACACCAGCACCGGGATGCCGGCCGCGCCGCGGATGGCGTCGAAGTAGCCGACCAGCACCTCACGCTCCTGGCCCAGCCACGGGTTGATCTGCACCTTGACCCCGTCGGCGCCGACCGCGTCGGCGTGACGCAGGAACTCCCGGCACTCGTCGATGCTCCAGTAGCCGGTGGAGGTCACGAACAGCGCACGGCCGTCCACGGTGCGCGCGAACAGCTCGGTGAGCTTCCAGATCTCCTCCGAGGACAGGACCGCGAACTCGCTGCTGCCGTAGGTCAGCAGGATGATCGGCACGCGCTGCTCGCACAGCCAGTCGACGTAGCGGCGCATCGCCTCGTAGTCGATCGAGTGGTCGTCGGCGAAGCAGATGTTGACCGGGACCACCGGCCCCTTCAGGCGGTCGACGACCTCGGTGCCGCGGCTCATGACCGCACCTCGCCGGCGTCGTCCGCGGCGCGGTAGTGGAACAGCATGCGCACCGGCTCCTCGATCTCCCACGTGCAGCGGCTGCCGGCGCGGATCAGGATCGCCTGCCCGGCGCGGTAGGTGGCGCTGCGGCCGTCCTGGTCGGTGATGCGCGCGCGCCCTGCGATCAGGTAGATCGCTTCGTCACCGGCATACCGGGACCAGAACGAGCCGACCGTGCTGGTCCACACGGCGATCCACGTGCTGTCATCGGGCGCGCGGTAGAGGTCCCGCGACGCCATGCGCGGCGGACCGCTCAGGATCTGCTCGGCGGGCATCGGCCACGGCTCCAGGTCGTCGGTCATCACGTCGAGCACCGGGATCGGCATTGCCATGCCCCCATTGTCCACCGCGCCTCCCGGAACGGCAACAGATCAGGATTGGCGCGTTCTGTCTCCGCGATGGCTCCATTCGCCAGTGACAGGGACGTGTGTGGTCCGTATGTTCCGACCACAGAGGAGAAAAGGAGAGTCTTGATGAAGACCGTACTGGTTACCGGGGCGTCGTCAGGCATCGGTGAAGCGACGGCCCGGAAGCTCGTCGAGGACGGCTACACGGTCTATGTGGCCGCGCGTCGGCTCGAGAAAATGAACGCTCTCGTGGAACGCGGGGCGACCGCGGTGCAGATGGACGTAGCCAGGGAAGAGGATGTCCGGCGCGCCGTGAA
>JAPPKD010000062.1 GCA_028820215.1 Spirochaetaceae bacterium
CGGCTTCAACTTGGTCCCGGAGACTGCCTGATTCTGCTTGTTTCTAAGGAGGCCGCCGAGGCAACAGGATCGCGAGGCGGGCCCGCGTCCTTATCCCTCAAGCGGGGCCGCGGACGCGTCGCGCTTGTCGGACGTGCCGCTCATCTCCAGCTCGCCTTCGAAGACGGCGCCGTCGGCGACGATCAGCCGTGCCGTGCCGACATCGCCGAACACTCGGGCAGTCTCCAGCATCTCGACACTGTCGGCCGCCTTGATGTCGCCGCGCACGGTGCCGCCGATCACCGCTGACCCCACCTCGATCTTGGCGCACACCTGCCCGTTCTCGCCGACCAGAAGCCGCCCGGCGGAATGGATCTCTCCGTCGAACGTGCCGTTGATCTGCAGGACGCTGTCGAACCGGAGCAGTCCTTTCATCCGGGTCTCGGCCGACAACGTCGTGGGCGGCGCATCGGCGCTGGGCCGCTCCGGCCTCTTGCGTCCGAGCACGGTCAGGAGCCGGTGACGCCCGCGGAGGCGATGCCGGCGAGCCGGCGATGGAGCTCGTCGAGGGAGAGATCTCCTGCCTTGAGCTCGTCGCCCTGACGCTGCAGGTCCCCGATTTCCTGCTCCAGAGCATCGAGCTTGGTCAGGATCGCGCGCGCATCGTCCCTGATTCTGTCGGCGAGTGTCTCGGCGGACGCGGCTCCCGGGGCGTCGACCAGCCGCAACTGCTGCTCCAGGGGCCTCCGCACATGTTGGGAGAAGAAGATCAGCGACTCGTTCAGCGACTCGATCACGCCGATCCGATGCTCGCGCCGTGTCACCTGCTCCTGCAGATGGCGGCGGTGCAGTACGGCGCGCATGCGGGCCAGCACCTCGGTGAAGTTGAACGGCTTGGTGATGTAGTCGTCCACCCCCAGTTCCAGTCCCTGCACCTTGTCCTCGACGTCGTCGGCCGCCGAGAACATGATGATCGACACATCGCGGTATGCGGCCAGATCGTCACCGTGCTTGATCCTCCGCGTCACCTCCCAACCGGTCATCCGCGGCATCATGTTGTCCAACAGGATCAGCGCCGGACGAAAGCTCGGCAGCTTCTCCAGTGCCTCCACCCCGTCCGAGGCGGTATCCGTGGAGAAGCCGAGCTTCGACAGCATCAGGTCGAAGATCTCGACGTTCGTGGCTTCGTCGTCGACGATCAGGATCTTGTCACCGGTCACGGGATGATCATCATCCCGTCCGGCATGCCCCTGTCAACGCGCATCGCGCCACCGGCGTAGAACGGCTCCGCCCAGGGCGCCGGCGATCAGCAGGAGCGCCGCTGCGGTCAGCGCAACTCCCAGCCAGTCGCCCGCGCGGGAGTACGGCGTGGTCGCGGCATCGAAGACCGGCACCTCGCCGATCAGAGTGGCCTCGACGAACGGCTCCAGCGTTGCGGTGATCCGCCCCGAGGGCTCGACGATGGCCGTGATGCCGCTGTTTGCCGCGCGCACGACGCTTCTGCGGTTTTCGGTAGCGCGAAACACGGCCATGGCGAAGTGCTGCATCTCGGCGGGCACGGAACCGGACCACGTGTCGTTGGTCATGTTGACGATCACCTGCGCGCCGCGGTTGACGAATTCACGGTTCAGATAGCCGAAGGTGTCCTCGAAGCAGATCGGAGTGGAGAAGCGGACCCCGCCGGCATCGAAGACCGTCCACTCGTCGCCCTGTTCCCAGAAATGGGTATCGAAATCCTCCAGCAGATCGCGAAGGAACCGGGGGCCCCAGTCCGGGTAGTGCTCGGTGAACGGCACCAGGTGCAGCTTGCGGTAGGTCTGTACGATCTGGCCGCCCTCATACAGCAGCGCCGCGTTGTAGTCGATGCGCACCGGGTCCCCGGTCTCCGGGGAAATCACTCGCTGTCCATCGTCGTTGCCGACCACGAACGGGACGGTCTGCTCGTCCAGGAACGCCCGGAGCTGGCGCACCAGCTCGTACTTCCTGATCGATTCAGCCTGGACGCGTTCGCCGGGTCGGTCGCGCCCGCGGTAACGCGAATGCCAGTCGATGCCGGGCACGAACGACGTCTCGGACCAGATCACGACGTCGGGATCCTCGGCCAGCGCGCGCCGGCTCTGCCGCAGCAGGACGTGCAGGGAGCGTTCGTAGGCGAGGTAACCCCCGCGCCACGGATCGATGTTCTGTTGAACCAGGGCGACCCGCCACAGGGGGCTGTCGCCGTAGTCGGCCGGCAGGGCGGCGCCGTAGACGACGGCACCCGCGAACAGCAGGGTACAGACCGCCGGAACCAGTGGCCGCGCCCGCAGGAGCCGGCCGAAGCGCCGCCACAGGTCGCCCCGCGGCCGCAGCTCCTCCACCAGGTACGCGACGCAGCTATTGGCCAGCACCACCAGCAGCGACACGCCCCACACGCCCGCGAACGCCGCGGAGCGGACCAGCGGCCCGAACAGGTACTGCGTGTACCCGATGACGCCGTACGAGTACCCCAGGAACCCCTGCGTCTTCAGGTATTCGTAGGCCACCCAGAGCACCGCCTGCCACAGCGGCGCATGGCGAGGGAATCGGTCGGTGACCAGCTTCAGCGCGGGAAACAGCACCCCCATGTAGAGCAGGTGGATGGTCGGCACGAACAGCAGCGCCAGGGCGTGGAAGGTCGCCAGCCAGTAGTTGAACAGGGCGTAGCTGCCGAATCCGTAGAGAATGCCGTACAGGACGACACGGCTCCAGGGCGCCTTGCCGATCACCCAGAACAGGGGCGCCAGCGCCACGAAGGCGAGCGGATACCACCCCCACGTGGAAAGCGGATTGGGGAATGACAACGCGAACAGGGCCGCGGACAGCGTCAACGCGGCAACCTCTGCGACCACCTGCCGCGACGTCTTGCCGGTGGAGCGGCCTGCCGCGCCGCCGAGGTTGGCCGATCGGGTCAGATCGGCCACGGTGAATGTCGAGGTGTCACACCTGGCTGGACCAGGCACGCTCCTTCAACTCGCGTCCCGGGCGGAACGAAGCCACGCCGTGGTTCTCCACCTCGACCCGTTCGCCGGTGCGCGGATTGCGCGCGACCCGGCCCTTGCGCGGTTTCAGCTCGAAGGTGCCGAAGCCACGCAACTCCACGGCGCGCTGGCCGATGATCCCGCCCTTCACCTGGTCGAAGAACAGATCCAGGATGCGATGGATGTTTTTCTTGCTGACCGGCACCTCGGCATAGATGCTCTCGATGATCTCCGCCTTGGTCAGCTTGTCAGCCCGGTCCGTCCTGTCTGTCCCCTCAACCGCCACCAGATCGCTCCTTGTGGCCCGGCACGTCGCTAGGTCGCCGCGAACCGCCGCCGCAGGCGCCCGGCCAGGCGGCGCTTGTAACGCGCGGCCGTGCGCCGGTGCACCACGCCCTTCGAGGCGGCCTTGTCCACGGCGCGCACGGCATGGCCCAGCCGCTCGACGGCTTCGGACCGGTCCCCGTCCAGGGAATCGACGAAAGATCGAATCGCGGTACGCATGCGGCTGCGCACGGTGCGGTTGCGCAACCGGCGCGCGCTGTTCTGACGCTGGCGCTTGGCAGCGGAGAGTTTCGCGGGCATCGCCAGCCAAGCTACCAGTGCGGCGAAGCGATCGTCAAGACTTGCCGGCCTGGAAGAGAGGAAATTGCGCTGTAGGGGTCTCTGTCGGCCGATTCGGGTCGGAGGGACGAC
>JAPPKD010000289.1 GCA_028820215.1 Spirochaetaceae bacterium
GATGACCGGCGCTGTGGCGAGTGTGTTCATCCTGTACTGGGTCCAGCAGCACACTGACCTGCACTTCTTCCTCTACGGCGCAGTAGGGATCTTGAGTTGCATCCTCATCGCGCTTGCGACCAGCCCGTTCTATCGGCCTTCAAGAGCATGAGCCGGGACCCTTCAGAGAGCCCGTCGAACCCTCGAAGAGCGGGCAATGAAGCTTCGGTCGAACACAGCACTCTTGGTCGAGTGATTCAGGGTTCAAGTTAGATCTGGCCGCGTCACCTGCACCAGCCAGCCTCATCTTGAGCTAGCAGACAATGATGAACCAGCCCGGCCAGACCGAGAGGTCACCGGGCCGTCGTAGCGCCAGCTCAACCAAATCAGAGTCGGCAACCCCTTGCGATCTGCCGCACAGCGCGAAGGTTGGCTCCCTCTCTCAGCTACGGTGTTGGCATAGGCGAGGCCGACCGCATCCTGAGTCTCGGCGGATCGGATGCAGCAGCAACAGAACGCTAACAGTGCCGACGAGATCCTCGCCGTACCGTATCGGCGCGCACAATAGCGTCTTCGGCAGCCACGGTTCCACGGAGTAGCCGAGGGTCTGCACGGAGGCGGGCAGGTCTGCCACCCGGAGCGGACTGGCGAGGTCGAGAAAGTGCTTATGGAGCCGCTCTCCGTCGGGATAGGCGACCATTTCCGCCAAATGCTCGGAGGTGAAGCCGGAAATGACAACGTCCTCGATCTTCCTAGCCGCCAAGTCGGCGATCGTGCCCTTGCGGGCGCCGGTCAGCGCCAAGGCGCTGTCGACGACTTCCTCCAGCACGGTGTCGAGATCGAGGCTCGAGCTGATGCGCAGGACGGCGGCGCTGAGTCTGGAGAGCCGCTCATCGAGCGCGTCGATCTGTCGCCGCGGGTCGCCGGAGTTGTCTTTCACTGCCTTGCATCGCCGGACTTGGCGCGCCGCGGGCGCGCTGGGAAGATGCGTACTCCCGCCGGCCTGGAGGGATCGTGAGGCTCGTGTCAAGAAGCTTATGCAACTACATTGTCTTTGCCGCGGAAACCTCGCTAAGGGGCTGAGCTATACGCTGGCTATCACCAACTCGAGCGTGGATGCGATGGAGCAGCTGCGGCTCACTCGTGCTTGGACCGAGCGACGAGGCCCGGGTCGAGTTGTTCCGCCGCCTCGAAATCGTCGGTCCTTTCGGCGTGGCGGCTGCGTTGGCGGGGCCGAGCCCGACGCCCGGCCGTCGTCAGGGAGCGCTTCCCGGTGGCGCTTCAGCTCGGAGAGGGCGTCGCCCCGAGCGCGATCGCCCCGGTGTGGGGAGGGATGCCGCCGGGTCCGAGCTAGCATCAGGGATGATCGCGTGACGGGACCGCTGCCTGGCAGCATGGGATGGAGCTGGTTGGTTCCCGCTTTCGGAACGCTGGCAGCTCTGCTAGTTGTCCCCGTGATCGCGCTGGCTCAGGTCGTAGACGGACTCGGGCCCGAACACGGTCCAGCCCTCCAGCCAGTTCTCCTCCCGGTCGAAGGCGCCGATGTAGCCGTCGCCCTCGTCTGGCAGGGCCGGCGACTTCGCCTTGGGCCGGGGATCGGGGTTGGGGAAGTCGCGCACGTCGCGCAGCTTCGGCTGGCGGCGGATGAACTCCACCGCGCCCTCGATCCCGCCCCGCAGCTGGCGGAAGCCGTTGAGGTACAGCAGCGCGCCGCTGACCGAGCTCTCGCCCTCGTCGAAGAGCAGCGCCGAGCGGCCGCAGGCGTCGATGGCGCCGGAGAAGAAGCGGGTCGCCAGCAGGTCGCGGGCCGTGACGCCGCTGCCGCTGAAGAGACGCAGGGCGACGGCCTTGCGGGCGCGCCGGCCGTAGGGCCAGGTGTGCACCAGGGTGACGTTGGACAGCGTCGGCAGCGAGCGCGGCTCGCGGTCGTGGCCCTGCTCGTCGTTGCCGCCGGCGAGGCCGTCGAGGCCCCGGTCCCCGTGCTGGACGTACAGGTGCGAGGCCCCGCCGCGCCAGCCGCGATCCCAGGACAGGCCGGCCCCGGCCGAGTTGCTGGCGACGCAGTGGTCGCAGGCGGCCGTGCCGCCATGAAAGGCGAAGCCGTCCCCGAGGCTGGCATGGGCCTGGACGTGCTCCAGCACGGTGCCGCTGCCGGCCCCGTACAGCCCGATCGCGGGAGCGGAGGCCTGCGGGTCGTCCGGGTCGCCGCCGGCCCCGGCGAACTCGACCCGCACGTAGCGCAGCGCGCCGCTGGAACCCTCCCCGTCCGCGCCCCCGTAGACCGCGCGCTCGGCGGGCAGAACGCCCGGCGCCACGCCCTCCAGGCGCGTCACCGGGGCCCGGCCGAGGATGCGCAGGCCGCCCCAGCAGCCCGGCTGGCGCCGACCCACGGCCGACGAGCAGGTCAGCACCACAGGGGCCTCGCGGGTGCCCTCGGCGACGATCCTGCCGCCCGGCTCGACGATGATCGCCGTGTTGTCGCCCCAGCCCTTCACGACGGTCCCTGCCTCGATCGTGAGCGTGGCCCCGTCGTGCACGAACAGCTGGTGTCCCAGGTAGTAGATCGTGTCGCTGCGCAGGGTGGCGTCGGCGCGGAGCTCGCGGTCCCATCCGCGGCGGTTGAGCAGCCGGGAGCGCTCCGCGACGGTGAAGCCGGCCCAGGCGCGGCGGGTCCGCAAGGGCTCCTCGGACCCCTCGAACTGCTCGTCGGCCGACCCGGGCCGCAGCTCCAGCACGAACCGCCACAGGCCCGGCCCGGGGGCCTCGCCCTCCCAGGCCAGGGTCCGGTCGGCGGCCGTGAGAGTGCGTGCCGAGGCAAGCTCCTCCGGCAGCCCGCGGGAGTCGACGGGCTCGGGGTGCAGTTCGCCGGCAGCGGCCAGCGGGGCAAGGTAGCGCCGCTGGCCGCCTCCGGCCCGCTCCAGGTAGACAAACGTGCGGTAGCTGCCGCGGTCGTCGTGGGGGTCGAGGGTGCGGTAGAGGCGGACGGTCTCGCCGGCCAGGTAGCCGGGCTTGTCGGTCCACAGCGCCAGCTGCAGCGGCTCCGGCTTGGGCCGGAAGGTGGTGGACGAGGCGGGGGACGTGCCGCCGTCCGGGGGCTGGGTGGTCTCCGGCTGGGTGGTCTGCGGCGGGGTGACGGGCGTGACGGGCGTAGCAGCGTTGACGGTGAGGGTAAAGGTCTCGGCGGAGGCGAGATGCTCGTCCTGATCGTCCTCGCTGAAGATCCTCGCTAATACTGTGATGGGATACGTGCCCGGCTGGGGGTTGGCCCAGGACAGGGTGGCGCCGAAACCGCCGGACCTGGGGGTAGTCGAAATAAAACTGCTGTGGAGGCCCTCGGAGTTTGATGAGACCGTGAAGTCGCTGGTTGCGTCCTCGAGGGCGGCACCGGAAGGCGCCCCTTTGACAGTAATTACGGCATGCAGTTGCGCGTGGGTGGACTGCACGGCAATTGCAACGCTCAGCGTCTGGCCCTCGGATAGGGTGACGTCGTCTATGGCGTCAATCGAGACCGCTTGGGCCGCGGCATCCTCGGGGGCAAGCACGCTGGTGAGCGCCATGACAGCCGCGAGCGCCGCCGGCACGGCGAGTCGGGATCGGAAGCGGCGAATCGCCGGCGAAGGCCGACGCCTGCCCCGACCTAATATATGTCGGGTCGGGTCGGGTCGGGTCGGGTCGGGTC
>JAPPKD010000161.1 GCA_028820215.1 Spirochaetaceae bacterium
TTTGCATGAGGCATCCGATTCACTTCGTGTGGATATTTGGGTGAGGCAATAGGGTCCGACGGGCTCCACAGGCTGGGTGGGGATGGGCCGGGAGCGGCGCCGCAGGCGCCGGTCCCGGGGCGTGGCCGGCGTGTTCGGCCTGCAACACCGCCTGCGCCCGCGACGCCGCCGCCGGCCGGGCGTCCGGCGCGGACACCCGGCGGCTGAGCTCGACGGGGTCGATCGGCGCGGCGCCGAGGTCGGACCCCGGCCCGGCGGCGTTCGGGTCGGCGCGCAGCGCCATGAGCAGCGGCCCGGCGTACACGGAGACCTTGCCTGCGCATTCGCGCTCTCCGGTCCACTCGTCGACGATCGCCGTTTTCGCCTGCAGGAACCGGGCGCAGACCAGGTCGGCGATGGCGCGCGCGCAGCCCAACGCGCGCTGGTCTCCCGTGTCCTCGAACCAGAGGAGCAGGCCGAGCATCAGGTGGTAGTGGTTCCACAGGTCCCACCTCCACTCGTTGGTGGTCGAATCCCAGAGCGCCAGCCGCTCGGCCTTCGGATACGGCCCCAGGTAGCCGTCCACCGGATCCTGCGACTCGGCCAGCCGGGCGACGACCCCGGCGATCCGCTCGCGCAGCGGCGCCGACCCGGTCAGCCGCCAGAGCTGCACGGCGCCGGTCAGGTACTTGCCGGCGAACTCGCCCGACCACGGCAGGTACGCGCGGTACGGCTCCGCGTCGCGGATCTCGAACATTTCCACGATCGCGGGGTTGGTCTCGGGAAGCGGGATCACCCAGTGGTCGATCACCGCGTCGACGTATTCGCGAACCACTCCCCGGAGGTCGAGCGATGCGTCCCGCGCACGCTCCAGCGCCGGCACGTGCCCGGTCACGTTCAGGTGATCGGCATGCCGCAAGGGCATGGAAAAGAAATCCACAGGGGAGGACGCATCCTCCCCTGTGGATCGAGGAAACCCCGAAGGTTTCCTTTCACGAAAGCGGCGTCAGCCGCTCAGCCTCCGACCATCATCAGGAAATCGTCGAGGGCGCTCTGTTGGATCTCGACGTACCGGTCGGCGCCCAGCGCCTCGTACCCGGCCACGTACTCGTCCCACTGGTCGAACGAAGCATCGCCCGTGATGAACTTGGTGCTCCATTCTTCCTTGTACAGGTCCAGCTCGACCTTCAGGTTGGCGGCTTCCTCGCTGGCATCCGTGTCTCGGATGTTGAACAGCGGCAGCACCACGACGTGCGGCCAGTTCTTCTCGACGGCATCGTGCGTCTCCCACCAACTGGGAGAGATCGCCTTCCAGACGTCGGCATAGTCGCGGAAGACCTTGGTCGGCAGGTAGTTGGGCTTGCCCTGGTCCACTTCCGTCCAGACCCTGGCGATCTGCTCGTCGAGCACCGCGAAGTACTCGCCGCCCTCGCGCCACCAGTTGCCCGGCGACAGGGGAACCTCCTCCCCGGCTTCCAGCGCCTTCTTGCCGTCTTCCACCGCCTGCTTGCAGGCCGCGGCGTCCGGACATTCCAGACCGAAGGTGCGCGTCGCGACGCCCGGCTTGCTGAACCAGAAGTTCAGGAACTTCATGGCGGCCGGAACCTCCTTGGAGGTCGAGGCGATCGAGTAGGTCTGCTGCTTGACCATCAGCGGCGTCGTCTTGTACCAAGTGCGGTTGCCGTTCGCGTCCATCGGCGTGGTGGCGCCCTCCACGGCGATGGTCACACCGCCCTCGGCCGCGTTGATGCGGGCGTAGGAGCTGCGCGAGAAGCAGTCGGCCCAGGTGAAGTCGTGTCCGGCGACCACGTCCGGCCACCACTGCGAGTGGTCGCGTGTGAAGATGTCGACGTTGGTCAACCCTTCCGCATAGATCTGGTGCGCGAACATGAGCAGGTCGCGGTACTCGTCGGTAGCCGGCAGAAATTCGAACTCGGTGTGGTTCTGCAGGTCCGTGTAGGTGACCAGCTCACGCAGACTGCCGGTCTTGGTGGTCAGCCCGAACGCCGAGGTGAACGCCTGCATGAGCGTCCGGTAGCTCGACCTGCCGCTCAAGGCGACGCCCGGACCCGTATTCTGGGCCTTGAACGCCCGCCACGCTTCCATCCATCCATCGGGCGTATCGGGCTCCTCAAGCCCCAGCTCCGCCATGGTGTCGGTCCGGTAGTTGAGCGACTGGCCGCAGCCGGGCGCCCCTCCGCCATAGTGCATGCCGATGGCGCCGTACAGGTCGCCAGCCGCATCGCGGTAGGCGGCGGTGAGCGACTTGTCGAGCAGCTCGGTCATGTCGGGACCGTACTGCTCGATGAGCGGATCCATCTTCAGGAACGCGCCTTGCGCGCCGTAGATGTTGGCCGTCGTCGGGTCGAAGATGTTGACGACATCGGGCAGGTCGCCGCTCGCCATCATCGTCGCGATGCGCTCGTCGCGGACGTCCTGCGGAGCCGGGATCCAGTCGATGACGATGCCCAGCATCTCGTTGACGGCCTGTGTCCAGTTGTCGTCGTTGGAAAACAGGTCGTCCGGGTGCTGGACGACGAACACGGACACCGGCACGGGGTCGTCCGCCCATGCCCCGAAGGTCACGGTAAGCATGACCATCATGGTGATAATGATTCGACTCTTTCGCACGTTTTTTCTCCTCATATCGATCGGATACTGTTTGCTCTGCCGTCCGCGGCTGACCGCCGAACGACGGCCGGAATCTTTGAGAGTCAGAAACCTTCACACTCCCATAGGCAGCAATGACCTCCACTGTTTCGTTTTCATGATCATCCCTTGATCGCCCCGATCATCGCCCCCTTGACGAAGTACCGCTGGATGAACGGGTAGACGATCAGGATCGGCAGGGCCGAAATCACGATCACCGCCGCCTTCAGCGACTCCGTCTTCATGCGCGCGCGCAGGCGCTTCAGATCCTCCACCGTCTCCATCATGGCGGCCTGTGTCTCGGCCATCTCCTGCAGCTGCGTGGTGGCGATCAGGTTGCGCAGCACGACCTGCAGGGGATACTTCTTGACGTCGGTAAGATACAGGACCGGGCCGAAGTAGTTGTTCCACTGGGTGACCGCGGCCCACAGGGCCACGGTCGCGATGATCGCCTTCGACAACGGGACCACCACATTGACGAAGATCTGCACGTCGTTGGCGCCGTCGATGACCGCGGATTCGATCAACTCCTCGGCGATCTGCTCCATCGACGTGCGCAGCATGATCAGATAGAAGAAGCTCACCAGCCCGGGGAAGATGAACGCCCACATCGTGTCGATCATGCCCATCTTCTTGACCACGATGTACGTGGGGATGATGCCGCCGGAGAAGAACCAGGGGAGCAGAAACACGATCAGCAGCACCCTGCGCGCCTTGAACCGCCGCCGCGACAGCGCGTATCCGGCGGTGGTGGTGACGGCCAGCAGCAGGCACGTGTAGGCGACCGTATAGACGATCGAGTTCCTGAACCCCCGCACCACCTCGTCGTACTGGATCACGGCCTTGTAGGTCACCAGGGTGACGGATCGCGGAAACAGCAAGAGCGGGTTGCGGAGTACCTCCTGAGGGTCGCTGATGGAGCTGAACACGATCATCAGGAACGGGTACGCCGTGATGTACACCAACAGCAACAGGACGGCGTAAAGCGCGATGTCGAAGACCCCACGCCTCCCGGGGCGACCGGCGGAGGACGATCCGAGCGCTGCGTCAGCCAATCCCGCACCCTCTCCGGCACCCGCGCGTTCCTGCGGCCGCCATCAGAAAATCCTGCGGCCGAAGAACCGGCCCGACGCGGCGTTTGCGCCCACCAGCAGCAGCACGTTCACGACGGTCTGCCAGAGGCCCACGGCCGCGCCGTAGCTGAACTGGGGTATCCCGCCGTCGATCCCCAGGCCCCGCCGGTACGTATAGGTCTCGATCGTCATCGACACTTCGTACGTGAGCGGATTCTGCAGCAGCAGCACTTTTTCCGTGCTGGTGCCGTTCATCAGGGAGCCGACGTTGAAGATCAGCAGCACGGCGATCGCGGGCACCAGCGACGGCAGCGTGACGTGCCACATGCTGCCGAGCCTGCCGGCGCCGTCGATCGTCGCCGCCTCGTACAGCTCGGGATTGATGGCGGCGATCGTGGCTATGTAGAAGACCGCCACGAAGCCCGCCGTCTGCCAGATCTGCGTGGTGATGTAGATGGGACGGAACCAGCCCGGGTCGATCATGAAGTACTCGGGCTCCGCGCCGAACAGCAGCGCGCGGACGGCGTTCACCGCACCGTTCTCGTCCGGCGTCAGCAGCAGCATGGCCATGCCGATCACGATCGCGTTGGACAGGAAATAGGGCAGCATGCTGACGGTCTGCACCAGTTTCTTGTAGGAGCGATTCACCACCTCGTTGAGGAGCAGGGCGAACAGGATCGGAACAGGGAAGCTCCAGAGCAGTTGATAGAGGCTCAGGAGCACGGAGTTGCGAATGACCCGGACGGCCGACGGGGCGGAGAAAAAGTCGACGAAGTTCTCCAGTCCCACCCAGGGGCTGCGGAGGAAGCCGCGGAAGGGCGAGTAGTCCTGGAACGCCATCACCACGCCGATCATCGGCAGGTAGTTGAAGAGGACGACCACCACTACCGCCGGCGCCACCAGCGCATAGAGATAGCGATCCGCCTTGAGGCTCTCGAGGAAGCTCCCTGACCGGCGTGCGGGCATGCCGGGGGCGAGGGTGGAAGAAGCGGCGGGGGACCTCTGCATGTGAAGAAGCGCGTCCTGCCGCAACGCTCGGCCTCGGCAGAGCGACGCCGCGTGACCTTGTCACGTTTCCGGGGCCGGTGCAACACTGCCGCCACGCCGGACAGGGGCAGGGGTGAAGCGATGAGCGCGGTGACGGTACGGGACCGGTTCTGGATCTGGGGGCACGAAGCCGGCAGCCACGACCATGGCGGCGGGCTGCGCTGGACCTCGCGCATGACTCCGGCGGAGGGGGCCTTCTACCTGGGGGTCCCGAACCTGATCATGGTCCGCTACCGGGACCGGTCCGGCACGCCGCTGCCGCTGCCGCCGTACGACCAGTACGCGCTGGCGTTCCGGCCGCTGCGCCGCGTGGTGTGGAGCTGCGTGCACGAGGCGGGAGTCACCGAGCCGGAGGAGGTCGAGCGCGTCGTCGACCTGGCCCGCTCCAACCCGAACCTCTGCGGGGCGATGATGGACGACTTCTTCTACGACGCGAACGACAAGCGCGGTCCCGAGACGGCCGTGCACACCGCGGACGAGCTGCGCGGCCTCCGCGAGCGCCTACGCTCGGCGGAACGGCCCCTGGACCTGTGGGTCGTTCTCTATCAGCACCAGTTGCAGCGTCCGGTGCGGGAGCACCTGGCGCAGTGCGACGTCGTCAACTTCTGGACCTGGAACGCCCGCGACCTGGCCGCGCAGGAGGAGAGCTTCGGCCGGCTGGAGGAGCTGGCGCCCGGCTCCCGCAAGGTGCTGGGCTGTTACCTGTGGGACTACGGCGACCGTCAGCCGATGCCCGTGGACCTGATGGAGCAGCAGTGCGTGCGGGGGCTGGAGTGGCTCCGCCAGGACCGCATCGAGGGGATAGTCTTCCTGGCGAGCTGCATCTGCGACATGGGCCTGCCGGCCGTCGAGTGGACCCGGCAGTGGATCGCCGAGGTGGGAGACATGCAACTGTAGGTGTACCATCGGGTGGCGCAGCCGGTCGGCAGGTGGTCCGGGCGCTGCCATCACGGAGTTTCATCGGTCATGAGCGATCATCCGTTCGACCACGATTTCGTCATTACCCGTCAGCACCAGGAACGATTCCAGACCGACGGCTTCGTGAAGCTGTCACGGTTCTTCAACGCCGCCGTCGTCGACGCGCTGCTTGGTCGTGTCGATGTCGAGATGAGTCGGCCGACCGGGGACGGTAGCGCGGACGACACACGATTCAAGCGGGTCAAGTATGGGTTCGCCAGCAGCAGGAACGACATCTTCGAATTGTTGGAGCGTCCCTACTTCCGGCGAGCCCTGACGGATCTGGCCGAGCGTGACCTGTTCCTGACGACCGAGATGTGCTTCGAGCTCGGAAAGAACGTCAGCCGGGGATTCCCGTGGCATGTCGGCGTGCAGAGCTTCGGCTACCAGCCCGCGGGTGAGCTCGGGTACACGGTGTGGGCGCCACTGCATCCGATCGAAACGAAGGGCCAACGGGGCGGTATGGCCTATGTGCCCGCCAACGTCATATCGGGCGATTACATCTTCCGATACATCGAACCGGCAATCGTCTCTACCCTGGAGGCCATGGAGCGAGCCGGGGAGAAGACGAGCGAGGACGACTACTCCTTGATGCGCTTCGCGATCCTCAATGCGCCCCCGATGGTGAGTATCCTCGAACACCACCAGGTGGAGGAGGACTTCGAGCCGGGGGACGTGCTCGTCTTCAACAAGTATGTCGTCCACAAGAGCGTCATGCTTGGTGAGGGTGTGCTTCCAAGACGCGCGGCCCACGTGATGCGATTCGTGGAAGGGGGGGCGCACTTCGATCTGCAACGGGCTCGAACCCTCGACTTCCCGGTTGCCAAGTACGGGGAGAGCTTCACCCGGCACACCCCGTTCGACCGACTGCACACCAGGATCGCGGAGGCCGGCGCGGAGCATGGTGACGTGCTCGCCGAGTGCGCCTACTTCGACGACCGGGACCGTCGGATGATCCGGCGTGAGCCGGGCGTCAGCCGGCGTCGTCCGTGCGGAGGTTGACGCGGCGCACGCGCGGCGTGGTCTTGCCGAGCACGGCGCCGAGCGCGAGCTGATACTGCACATACGGTCCTCCGTCCGCCGATGGGACGCCGGCGACCGCCAACCGCTCGCCGCTGCCCGCCCAGGACGACCATTCAGCCGACCGCACTGCTTCCTCGTCGCCGCCGGTCCGCACGCGGCCGCGCACCCAGGTATCGGCCGGCACCTCGGCCTCCCAGCGCAGATCGATCACCCGCGCCCCGTCCGCCAACCGCCGCACCGGCGAGGTGTAGAGCTCCTCCGGCCCCCGGTCGTGCTGGTTGCCCGGCTCGACCGAGCGCATTCCGTGCGGCCCCATGGTCGGCAGCCGCGTGGTGCGGCGGCGGTCGAACCCGTCCGGCCCGTTCCACCAGATCTCGGAGTAGCCGCGGTGGTCGCCCCACACCTTGTGATTGGCCACCACCAGGTCCGTCCAGCCGTTGCCGTTCAGGTCGGCCGCCAGCGATCCGGAGGCGGAGTGCGTGAACAGCCGCGTGCAGTCGTCCGGCGAGAAGCCGCGGCCCGGGCGGTTCCAGTAGATGAAGGAGTCCAGGTCGCGCTCGCGCGGCGTCGTGTACGAGGACACGAAGAGGTCGAGCAGGCCGTCGTTGTCAAAGTCCGCGATCGACACCGAGTTGCCGGCGCGGGCCGGCAGCAGCGTGCGCCGGTCCTCGCGCAGTCCGTCGGGTCCGTTCCAGTACACGTACAGGAACGCGTCGTCCGGGCCGCTCTCGCTCTGCGTGTGGCCGGCCACCACCAGGTCCAGCCGGCCGTCGCCGTCCAGGTCGGCGGCGCGGGCGGCGACCGCGTGGAAGACGCTGAGCGGCCGGCAACGCTCCATGGAGTAGCCGTCCGGGCCGCCCCACAAGATGAAGCTCCGGTCGGCGGCGATCTGCGGCACGACGATGTCCAGCCAGCCGTCGCCGTTCAGGTCGGCCGCGCACAGGAAGCGCGGCTCGTCGTAGACCACCCCGTCGAGCTGCATGCGCAGACGGCGCGGGTTGGCGGCGTCGAAGCCGTCCGGACCGCCGTGGAAGAACAGCAGGTCCGGCTCGCCGAAGCCGCCGAACACCAGGTCCAGCCAACCGTCGCGGTCCAGGTCCGCGCACACCATGCCGTGCGCGTGGGTGGTGGCCAGGCGTACGTCGGGCTCGGCCGGGAAGCCCGCCGGCCCGCGGCGCAGGATGAACGAGCCGGCGTCATCGCTCACCTTCGAGTACTCGGAAGCGTTGCAGATCACCAGGTCGGCGGTGCCGCGGTCGAACAGGTCGGCGCTCACCGCGTCGACGGCGCCCGACGCCGCGACCTCCAGCCGCCGCTCGGGGTCGTAGCCCCCTTCCCCGCCCCGGTACACGTAGATCGGCACGTCGTCCCGGCTGGTGCGAGCGAAGTGGTTGATCAGGATCAGGCGAGGATGCCCGCCGTCGGGCCGACCGGTCAGGGCGCGGCGGGCATCGTGGCTGACCAGGCGCCGCGCGGAACCGAAGCGCCGGTCCGGGCCGCACGCGTACACCAGCGACTCGGTAGTGAAGGACGCGTCGCTCTTGTGCTGGCAGATCACCACCTCGGGCCGCCCGTCGCCGTCCAGGTCCTCGGTCGCCACGTCGCACGCGCCACTCGAGGGCAGCACGGTCGCCTCCGGGTCGAACCCGCCGCCGGTGCCCCAGAACACCAGCGAGCGTTCATCCCCGCCGCCCTTGCAGGCCACCACCACGTCGACCGCGCCGTCGCCGTCCAGGTCGGCGGCGGCAGCCGCCTGCGCGCCGGCGCACGGCAGCAGCGCCCGCTCCTCGACCTGCCGGCCGCGCAGGACGATCAACCGAATCCCGGCGGCACTCGGCACGCACACGTGCATCTCCGGGAGCTCCACCACGCGCACGCCGGGCGGGGCGTCCCGCACGTACTCGCCCCGGGCGGCCTCCTCCCAGCCGGCCCCGCCCGCCTCGCCCGGAATCTCCGTGCGCTCCTCGCACGACAGCCCAGCGGCACCGCCCCAATGGATCGCCGCGCGGCCGCTTCCGTCCAGGACCACCAGATCGTCGCAGCCGTCGCCGTCCAGGTCGGCGGCGCAGAGCTGCACGGCGCGGATGCCGGTGTCGGCGAACCGCTTCGGCTCGAACCCCAGTTCCGTCTGGAGGAAGACGCGCACGCGACCGGCGCCCTGCCCCGTCGTGCACGCGAACGCCAGGTCGACGCGGCCGTCACCGTCGAAGTCACCCGCCGCCACCGACAGCGCAAACGGCGTCGGCAGCAACTGGTGACGGCGCAGGCTCCAGCCGGCGGGCGACCCGTAGTAGATCGCGGAGTTCACCCCACTGGAGTTCATGCCGTTGTAGTGGTTGGCGACCACCAGGTCGTCGGTCCCGTCGCCGTTCAGGTCGGCGATCGCACCTCCCATGGCGCCCTCGGCCGGCAGCTCGGTACGGGCGTAGCCGTCGCGGCCGTCGACCACGCAGGCCGGCGGCCGCTCCCAGTGGTCCTGGCTGTTGCAGAACAGCAGGTCCAGGTGGCCGTTCCCGTCCACGTCGAACTGGTGGATGCGCTGCAGCACGCCCGCGCGCGACACGTACAGGTTCTGCCCGCCGGCGCCGAACGTGCCGGCGCGAAAGGCCTCGAACCCCTCGGTCACCCATTCGCGCAGCGCCACGGCACTCCGGATCATCGAAGCGCGCCGGATGCGGTGTCAAATTCCGCGCCGATTCGCCAGACTCCCGGAACCCATCCCGGAGGACGACCCATGCCAATGCAGGTAAGCGCGCTGACGCCGGTTCGCACCGATCCGGTCGACACCCGATACCGGCGGATCGCGACGCCGATTCCCGTGCCGGAATCGATCCCGGCGATCGAGCGCTTGCGCGCCGCCGAGCCGCGCTCGATGGCCGGGCTGCCGCCGGTCATCTGGCAGCGGGCGCGCGGCTTCCAGGTCGAGGACCCGTACGGCAACCGCTTCATCGACCTGACCTCGGGCGCCGCCGCGGCCAACGCCGGCCACGCCCACCCGCGCATCGTCAAGGCCGTGCACGAGCAGCTCGACCGGGAGCTGCTGTTCACCTACGCGTTTCCGTCGGATGTCCGGGGACGCCTGATCGAGCGGGTGGCCGGCCTGCCGCCGCGCGAGCTCGACAAGGCGATCGCATTCTGCTCCGGCACCGAGGCCAACGAGTGCTGTTTGACCCTGATGCGCCGGCACGGCCTGTCGATCTCCCCCGACAAGGTCGGCATCCTGTCGTTCTCGGGCACCTTCTTCGGCCGCACCCTGGGGGCCCGATTCGCGGGCGGTGCGCCGGGGACGATCGACGCGATCCGGCGCGACCGGGTGTACCAGACCCAGCTTCCGATGCCCGGGAGCCCGGCGTCGCAGGGATTCCATGCCGACCTGGCCGAGCGGGAAGTGGACCCGGCCAAGACCGCCGGCATCATCTTCGAGTCGATGGCGAGCATGACCACCACCCCTTATCCCCAGGACTACGTCGACGACCTGATGGCGTGGGCTGCCGAGCACTCGGTGCTGGTGGCGGTCGACGAGATCCAGGTCGGCTGGGGCCGCACCGGGCGGCTGTTCGCCCACGAGCACTACGGAATCACCCCCGACCTGATCGCCATGGGCAAGGGAGTGAGCTCCAGCCTGCCGGTGTCGGTGGTCAAGGGACGTTCGCACATTCTGGACTTGGCCCCGCCGGGCGAGATGTCCAGCACCCACGGCGGCAACCCGGTCTGCATGGCCGCCGCCCTGGCGAACCTGGACGTGTTCGAGGACGAGGACCTGGTGCGGCGGTCGGCCGACCTCGGGGAGCGGCTGGCGGCGTGGCTGCGGCCGATCGGCGACCGGCACCCCGACCGGATCAGGCAGATCGACGGCCGCGGCCTGTGGCACGCCATCCACTTCCGCGACCCCGACTCGGGCGAGCAGGCGTTCGAGCTGGGCGACCAGGTCGCCATGGAGTGCGTGCGGCGCGGCCTGATGAGCTTCATCACCGGCGGCGGCTTCTACCGGATCGCGCCGCCGCTGGTGATCGACGCCGAGGCGCTGGAAGAAGCGGTGGGCGTCGTCGGCGCGGTGATCGACGAGCTGCTGGCCTGAGCCGAGCGGGTCAGCCGGCCGGCGGCAGCCGCCAGCGGACGACCTCGCTGTGCACGACGAACTGCGCGTCGCGCCACGAGTAGCTGGTGACCAGCATGCCGTCGTCCAACTGCACCGTGCGGCCGAAGCCGCCGCCGGAGTAGACGCCGAGTGCGGTCTGCACGTCCAGCATCAGGAGGTCGTTGCGGAGATCGAACGCGAAGCCGTCGTGCGTCTCGCGGCCCACCACGGCGCGCACGCCCAGTGGCCGGTGCATCGCCCGCACGGTGAAGGTGAGCAGCAGCCGCTCGTCCTGTAGCCGCAGGATCGCCGGATACATCTCACCAGGCCGGCCGAATGCCTCAAGCGGCCGGAACGAGCGCCCCCGGTCGTCCGAGGAGTAGAGGATCAGCCGGTCCACGTTGTCCGAGCGGCCGAACTCCGGGTCGTCCACCTGGACCGCGAACCGCCCTGCATGCGCGGAATCGAGCCGGGCCAGGACCAGGATGCGTCCCGAGGGCGCCTGCCACCAGACCGCCTCCCCCAGGAACGGGAACGGGTAGTCCTCGCCGAGCTCCTCGATCACCGCAGGGTGCCGCTCCGGCCAGGTCTCACCGCCGTCACGGCTGCGCCAGAGATACGGAGTGCCGGTCGAGCCGACACCCAGCAGCAGCGAGCCGTCGGCCAGCTCCAGCACGGTGCGGGTCGTGCAGCTCGAACCGCCGGGCGCCATGCCTTCCGGTTCGGCGACGGTGGTCGTCCACGTGCGCCCGCCGTCGGCCGAGCGGTGCACGAAGCTGCGCGTGTAACCGGTCGGATTGCGGACGTCGCGCGACAGGAAGTGGACGGTCATCAGCACCGTGCCGTCGCGCAACACCGTGAAGTATGGCTCGCGGCCGAGCAGCCCGTGACCGGTGGTGAGGTTCTCCGCGTCGCTCCAGGTGGCGCCGCCGTCCTCGGAGCGGAACAACAGGATCTCCTCCCGTTGCCTGCCCTCCTCGAGCTGAAACGGAGCGAACGCCACCAGCAGCAGCCGCCCGTCCGGCAACCGCGCGATGCACGGCTTGTAGTCGGCCGGCACCCCCACCGGCACCCGCTGGCCGGTGATGCGCTGTCCGGCGAGCGCCCGCGGCGACTCGATCCCGATCTCCACCGTCTCCATGACCGCTGAGGGTATACTCCCCGCACCGGAGGCGCGAGACATGGCGAGGCTGATCCCGGAGCAGCATCCCGAGCTGTTCAACTATCGAACGCTCACCGGCGAGGAGCTCGAAACCTTCGACCGGGACGGGTTCCTGCGCCTGGGGCGCACCCTGACCGACCAGGGGCTGGAGCGGATGCGGGCCGAGGCGATGGCCGCCTGGGAGGCGGAGAAGGGGCCGTTCGACCCGGACGCCACGTGGTTGAAGAACTCGCTCCTGAGCGACATCCACCACCGCTCGGAGACGGTCCGCCGCTACTACTTCCACGGTCCCCCGGTGGACATCGCCGGCCAGATCATCGGCCCGAACGTGAAGGGTGCCACCTCGCAGCTCACCTTCAAGATGCGGGGCAACACCATGCCGTTCCACTGGCACCAGGACAACGCCTACGGCGAGCTGGACCCGTACACGGCGGTGACCTGTCTGACCGCGCTCGACGACGCGGCGGTCGAGAACGGCTGCCTGTGGCTGATCCCCGGCAGCCACCGCCAGGGACAGGCCGACCCGCAGAATCCGGAGGAGAAGGCGGCCCTGCTGCCGATCAAGCTGGAGGCGGACGAGAGCCGCGCCATGCCGGTGGCGATGAAGGCGGGCGAGGCGATCTGCTTCCACTGCTGGATGCTGCACAAGTCGGAAGGCAACCGGTCCGCCACCCACCGCCGCATCCTGTTCCTGCGCTTCGCCGACGCCGACGCGGTGGAGGTCTACAACGGCGGCGTGCCCCGCCTGGGCCGGCTGCTACGCGGCACCACCCGCTTCGCCGAAGTCGAGGCGTTCGAGGCCGACCTGGTCTAGCGTCAGTCGCCGCGCTGCCGATCCCGCACCGCGGCGACGATGCGGTCGGCCAGCTCACCCGGCGACAGAGTGGCGTCCAGGGTGAGGTCGGCGTTGGCGCGGTACACCGGCGCACGCTGCGCCAGCATCGTGACCACCTCCTGCAGGCCGCCGCCGGCCAGGTTCGGACGGGTGGCGGCGCTGGCCGGGTCCGCCTCGATCCGCCGCCACAGCTCCTCCGCGTCCGCCTCCAGGTAGACCACCAGGCCGTCGCGGTGGGCGCGCTCCTGGTTGACGGGGCGCATCAGGGTGCCGCCGCCGAAGGTGACCACCGCGTCGTCGTGCGCGCACATCTCGGCCACCACCGAGCTCTCAACGTCGCGGTAGTACGGCTCCCCGCGGTCCTGGAAGATCTCCGCGATGGTCAGCCCGCAGTGCGCCTCGATGCCGCGGTCGACGTCCAGGTACTCCCACCCGAGCCGATCGGCCACCAGCCGTCCGGCGGTGGTCTTGCCGGCAGCCCGGTAGCCGACCAGCACCACGTGCATGATCGCGGATCATAGCGCGGCGCGTAGCAGCCACCGAGAGGGGCTTACACACGAGCGATTTGCAACTAGTCAGACAACTGGTCATCATGGCTGCGTGAGGAGCATGTGAGCAGAACCTGGCAGGTACAGGTCGCCAAGGCGCGCTTCAGCGAGTTGCTGGAACGGAGCCTCGCCGAAGGACCACAGATCGTGACCAAGCGGGGCGTGGAAACCGCCGTGCTGGTGCCGATCGACCAGTGGCGGCGACTGGAGCGGCAGGCGAAGCCCGACATCAAGGAGCTGCTGCTGGCCCCGGAAGCGCGTACGGATGCGCTGACACCGCCGCGCCCGAGTCACCGCCGCCGCGCCTCTCCCGAGTTCGACTAGGGACGAGATACGGCGGTGTACCTGCTCCACACGAACGTCATTTCGGAGTTGCGCCGGCCTCGACCGCGGCACGCGGTCGTACGGTGGGTCGAGAGTCAGGCAGCCGATCGTCTGTTTTTGTCGGCGGTGACGATCGGCGAGATCCAGGCCGGCATCGAGATCACCCGCGAGCAGGACGCGGCCAAGGCCGAGGAGATCGAAGCCTGGCTGGAGAAGGTGCTCGTTTCGCACAGCATCCTGCCGATGGACGCGGCCGCGTTCAGGGCATGGGCGCGCCGCAAGCACCGTCAGTCGGACACGTTGATCGAGGACGCCATGATCGCGGCGACGGCCGAGGTGCACGGGCTGACCGTCGTCACGCGCAACGCAGGTGACTTCCGCACGCTGGGGGTGAGCGTGCTCGACCCGTTCGAGCCGACACTGACGACACCCGCGGCGCCGGCGGAGAGTCCGCCCGCACCGACCGAACCGGCGTGATACCCTCCGCGCGGGAGTGAGCCATGGACGGAGTCGCGCAACTGGTCGACGAGCTGTACATCAACGGATTCGCCATGATGGAGGACGCCATCCCCATCCCCACGATCGAGCGCATCCACGCGTCGTTCCTGCCGATGCTGGAGCACGTCCGCCACCGCGAGCACGAGCTCGGCCACGACGAGCGGGGCGACATCCGCGTCGGCTGCGGGCGCCTGCAGCACCCCAACCGCTACACCATGCAGTGGCCGTGGGAAGGTGGACTGGCCTGTCCGGAGATCGCCGAGCACCCCACCCTGCTGGCACTGCTGGAGGCGTACTGGGAGACCGACGACTTCGTGGTCACCTGCCTGCACTCCAACACCCCGTATCCGGGTTCCATTCACCAGAACTGGCACCGCGATGCCAAGCTCATGTCACCGCACGTGGCCGAGGAGCGGGTGCCGCACTTCGGCGTCAAGTTTCCGCTGGTCGACACCAACGTCGAGAACGGCAGTTTCGAGGTCCTGCCGTCGACCCAGCTCCTGGCCGATCCTGACCGGGAAGACAACTACAACGACATCCTCGAGAGCGGCTCCTACCCGCACCGCATGCGGCTCAACATGAAACGCGGCACCCTGTGGGTGCAGGACCCGCGCGCCCTGCACCGCGGCACCCCGAACGGGTCCGATAGCCCGCGGCCGGAGCTGGTGATCTGCTACACGCTGCGCCGGGTCTCGTCGCTCATGACCCGGCCGCTCTGGGTGGGCGCCCGCGAGTTCGAGGAGCTCTCCGAGCGCGGCCGCACGCTGTTCGAGCGGGCGACCATCCTGCCCGAGCGCACGGCCGCCTGACGGTGTGTGCCGTGGACCGGGTGACGCAACTGCGCAACGAGCTGTACATCAACGGGTTCGCGCTGATGGAGGACGCCATCCCCATCCCCACCATCGAGCGCATTCACGCCTCGTTCCTGCCGCTGCTGGAGCACGTGCGGGACCGCGACCATGAGCTCGGCCTCGACGAGCGCGGCGATATCCGCGTCGGCTGCGGGCACCTGCAGCACCCCAGCCGCTACACCCTGCACTGGCCGTGGGAGGGCGGACTGGCCTGTCCGGAGATCGCCGAGCACCCCACCCTGCTGGCGCTGCTGGAGGCGTACTGGGAGACCGACGACTTCCTGGTGTCCTGCCTGCACTCCAACACCCCGTACCCCGGCTCCGTCCACCAGAACTGGCACCGCGACATCCCGCTCATGGCCACGCACGTGGCGATGGCGCGGGTGCCCCACCTGGGGGTCAAGTTCCCGCTGGTCGACACCAGCGTCGAGAACGGCAGCTTCGAGGTCCTGCCCTCGACCCAGTACCTGGCCGACCCGCAGGTGGAAGGCGACTACAACGACATCCTCGAGAGCGGTTCCTATCCGCACCGCATGCGGCTCAACATGAAGCGCGGCACCCTGTGGGTGCAGGACCCGCGCGCCCTGCACCGCGGCACTCCCAACCGCTCCGACGGCCCGCGTCCGGAGCTGGTGATCTGCTATTCGCTGCGCTGGGCCGCCCCGCTCCTGACCGGCCGACGCCCGATCCGGATCGGCGCTCACGAGCGCGAGCAGCTCTCCGAGCGCGGGCGCAAGCTGTTCGAGCAGGCGAAGATCCTGCCCGACCCCGCGGATGCCTGACGGAGGCTACGGACTCACGACGATCGTACCGTTGTCGCCGACGGCGACGATGCGGCTGTCGCCGGCGGTGACCGCGCCGAGATGCTCGCGGACGGGACTTGCGCTCGCCTGCCAGCGGTCCCCATCGCGGCTGTGCACGATCGTGCCGAGCTCGCCGACTGCCACGAAGCGCTCTCCTGTCCAGGTGACGCCCTGCAGATCCCGGTAGTTTGCGGCGATTCCGCTGTCGAGCGCATAGACCCAACGGTCGGCGTCGGCACTGTGCATGATGGCGCCGCGCTCTCCCACGGCCACGAAGCGATCGCCGTTCCATGCCACGGCGCCCGGAACGTTGCCCCGCTCCCACGGTGGCGCGGAAACGAACGAGAGCGCCTCCGTCCAGCGGTCTCCGTCGGCGCTGTGCACGATGGTGGCGCCCCACCCCGCGGATAGACCTGCCGCCACGAAGCGACCGCCGCCCCAGGTGACGCCACGGAGATTGGCTCCACGGACGAGCCCGCCCGCTTCCTGCCACCGCGTGCCGTTTGCACTGTGCAGGAACGTGACGCTCCGTCCGACAGCGACGAAGCGACCACCTCCCCAGGCCACCGCCTGAGGAAACAGGATCCGGTTGGACGAACGGTCGCTACGGGCCTCCTGCCACCGGTCGCCGTCCGCGCTGTACATGATCTCTCCGAAACCGCTGACCGCGACATATCGACGGCGGGCCCACGTCACGCCGGTGAGCGGCGCTCGCCAGTGCCGCGCGACAGTCACGTCCGACGCGCCCTCCCACGAGTCGCCGCCGGAGCTGTGCAGGACCGTGCCGCCCGAGCCGACCGCAACGAAACGCTCCCTGCCCCAGGCGACGCCGCTGAGATCGTGCAGAACCTCGGCCGCAGCGCTGTCTTCAGACTCCGCCCATCGGGTTCCATCGCTGCTGCGTATGATCCAGCCGCCTGTCCCTACTCCCACGAACCGTTCGCCGTCGGAGGCCACGCCCCGCAGGGTACGGCCCGTCTCGGGACCTTCGGGCACCTCCCCGGCCTGCTCCCAGTGGTCCCCGTCCGGGCTGTGCACGATCACGCCCTTGGGGCTGACGGCCGCGAAGACCTCTCCGTTCCAGGCCACGCTGGAGAGCCGCTCACTGGTAGCGCTCCGCGCCGCCTCCTGCCAGCGATCGCCATCGCTGCTTCGCACGATCACGCCGCGGGACCCCACGGCCACGAAGGTCTCGCCGTTCCATGCCACCCCGTCGAGCCAAGCCTCGGTTGCGCTGTCGCTCGCCGGCTCCCAGTGGATGCCGTCGTTGCTCCGGACGATCGCTCCGTCGTCTCCGACCGCGACGAAGGCCCCGTCGCCCCAGGTCACGTCGCGGAGGGACTCCGAGGTGCCGCTGTCACTCGCCGCCTCCCACCGGTCGCCGTCGGTGCTGTGGATGACTCCCTGCCCGAAGTCCAAGGACACCGCGACGAACCGTCCGCCTCCCCAGGCCACGGCAGTAAGCCACTCCGCCAGCGGCTTGACCTGTGCGCGCTCCCACCGTCCGCCGTCCGGGCTGCGCACGATCGATTCGTTGGCGACCGCCACGAAGATCCCGTCGCCCCAGGCGACGTCATGGAGCCGTTCCGTGGCGGCGGTCGCGCTGGCCTCTTGCCAGCGCTCGCCGTCCGGGCTGTGCACGATCGCGCCGTTCTCTCCGACGGCGACGAACGTCCCCTCTCCCCACGCCACGGATTCGAGGGCTACGGCGGCAGTTCCGGCAGGCGACGTGAAGCCGCGGCCCTGCCGCACCACTCGCCATGGCATCTCCACGGCGTCGCTGACGGCGGGCTCCGCGTCGCTTGGCCGGCCGACCACGATCGTGCCGTTGGTGCCCACGGCATAGACGGCACCCCCTCCCGAGGCGACGTCACGAAGAGGGTCCCCGGCGGCGCTGTCGCGTGCGCGGCGCCACCGGTCGCCGTCGGCACTGTACAGAATCACGTCACCGCCTCCTTGGGGGACGTAACGGGGTTCTTCGCCTTGAACTCCGAGCAGGATCGCACGCTCACCTCCGACGGCCACGAATCTCGCGCCGTCCCACGCGACGCCATGGAGCAGCAGAGAGTCGGCGGCACGAGCGTCACTCGCCTCCACCCAGCGATCGCCGTCGACGGAGTGCACGATGGCGCCGTAGCCGACCGCGACGTACCGCTCGCCGTTCCAGGCGATGGCCTCGAGCCCGTGCGAAGGGAGCATGGCGACGCCGCTGGCATGCTCCCATACGGCCCCGTCGGGGCTATGCACGACCGCACCGCCGTCTCCTACGGCAACGAAGCGTTGACCGTTCCACGCAACGCCGCGCAGCGTGGCACCGGTGGCACTGTCGCCGGCCCGCGCCCAACGGTCTGCGTCCCTGCTGTGCGCGATCGTGCCGCGGTCTCCGACCGCGACGAAGCGTTGGCTGCCCCAGGTGACGGCGTTCAGCCCGCGCGCATCGGCGTCATCGCCGGCCGGCTCCCACCGGCTGCCGTCGTCGCTGTGCAGTATGGGCGCACGCCCCCCGACCGCGACGAATCGCCCCCCACCCCAGGCGACGTCCCCGAGCGTCGCCCACGTGGTGCGCTCCAGCGCCTCCTTCCAGAGTTCACCGTCGCTGCTGTGCAGGATCGTGCCCGAATCGCCGACCGCGACCAGGCGGCCGTTGCCCGACGCGACCCCGAGGAGCTCGCGCCGGCGATCGGCCGCAGCGCTGTCAAGCGCCTCCTCCCACACGACGCTGTCGCCGCTGTGCAGGATCTTCCCAAAGATCCCGACCGCGACGAACCGCTCGCCGCCCCAGGCGACGCCCTGCAGATAGCCCTCGGGCTCCGGATCCGCCCGAGTCCAGTCAAGGCCGTCGTCGCTGTGCAGGGACGTGTCGAATCCGACCGCGACGAACCGCTCGCCGTTCCAGACGATGGCCTCCAACGAACGGGAAGCATCGTCGTCGCCCGCCTCCTCCCAGCGGTCGCCGTCGCTGCTCTGCACGATGGTTCCGAGGCCCCCGACGGCGACGAACCGATCTCTGCCCCAGACGACAGCCTGGAGTCCTTCGGACGTCGCGGTCTCGCTCGCCTGCTGCCAGCGGTCGCCGTCGCTGCTGCGCACGATCGTCCCGTCCTGGCCGACCGCGACGAAGAAGCCTCCACCCCACGCGACTCCTGACAGATAGGCTTCGGTGTCGCTGTCGCCGGCATGACTCCAGCGATCCCCGTCGGCGCTGAAGACGATCTCCCCGCCCAGCCCGACGGCCACGAATCGCTCGCCGTCCGATGCGACGCCAAAGAGGCGCGGGAAGTCAGCGGCCCAGGCGTCACTCGCCACCACCCATCGATCGCCGTCGACGGAGTGCACGATCGTGTTCCATCCGACCGCGACGAAACGGCCGCCGCCCCACGCCACGTCCCAAAGCGTGCTCGATGCCGGGTTGTCGGCCGCCTGCTGCCAGCGTTCTCCGTCCGTGCTCCGCACGATCGCGCCGTCCTCGCCGACGGCGACGTACGTCCCTGAGCCGAACGCAACGGAGAAGAGTGACATGCCCGTGGTGCCCTTGGGGGAAACGAAGCCACCACCCCCGTGCACGAGAGTCCACTCCAGCGCGGCCGCTTGTTGGCGACCGGGATCGGACTGCTGTGCCACACCGAGCGAAAGAGACGAGAGAAACAGGATAGACGCTCCAACCAGACAGCGGATCGACCCGAACCCGAGACCCAACTTGACGATACCCACGCCACGGAACCTGACGTTCACGCGGCTCACCTTCCTACATGCAGGTGACCGCCGGTGCCAACTCGGCATCAAGGGCTTACCACGATCGTGCCGTTATGCCCGACCGCTACGAAGCGCTCGCCGTTCCATGCCACGTCGCTGAGCCAGTCGAACGTAGCGCTGTCTGCCCTCTCCCAGGAGCTCCCGTCGAGGCTGTGCATGATCATGCCGTCCGCCCCGACGGCGATGAAGCGGCCATCTCCCCACGCAATTTCGGAAAGGAACGAGTACTCCGGAATGAAGCTAGCCACCTCCCACTCGACTCCATCGCGGCTGTGCACGGTTTCGCCGTTGCCCACCGCGACGAACCGACCGTCACCCCAGACGACGCCGGAATACTCGATCCAACCGGACACGGCGGGAACGCTCGCGACGTGCCAGCGATCGCCGTCTTCGCTGTACAGGATAGTCGGGTTTCTGGAGTCGAAGTCCCTGCCGCCGACCGCGACGAACCGATCTTCTCCCCATTCGACATCAAACAGAATCGTTGCGGCCGAGGTCGCGGGATCGGTCGCCTGCACCCAGCGATCGCCGTCGCCGCTGTGCACGATCGTTCCTCCGCGGCCCACGGCGACGAAGCGCTCGCCGCTCGCGGCGACGCCTTCGAGGTTGGTGTCGGTTGCGCGATCACGCGCCGCCTGCCAGCGATCTCCGTCGCTGCTGTGCAGGATGCTGCCGAACCCGACCGCCACCAGCCGGTCGCCGTTCCACGTCACGCTGGTCAGGTAGTCCCACGTCGTGTCGTCGCCCTCTTCCCAGAGCTCCCCGTCACTGCTGTGCAGAAACGTGCCGTCCCCAACGAGAGCGAGGAACCTCCGGCCGTTCCATACGACAGCGGAGATCCCCGGCAACGTATCATCGCTGGCGGTCGCCTCTCGCCAGCGATCCCCGTCGTTGCTCCGCACGATCGCACCGGCGCTCCCGAACGAGACAAGATGCGTCCCGCTCGCTGCAACGCTTCCGAGATCCTGCGACGTGGCGCTGTCGCCCGCGCGATGCCAGCGGGCGCCGTCGCTGCTGTATGCGATCGTGCCGCGCCAGCCGACGGCGACGAACCGCTCGCCGCTCCAGGTCACGTCTCGGAGATCGACAGAACCCAGTTCGTCGATCTGGTCGGCCAGCCGCCAGCGGTCGCCGTCGCGGCTATAGACGACCCTGTCGGGCGCGACCGCGACGAACAGTTCACCGTTCCATGCCACGCTCTCGAGAAACTCCGAGGTACCGCTGTCGCTCGCCACCGTCCACCGGCTGCCGTCGGTGCTGTGCACGATCGTCCCGTCCTCGCCGACGGCGACAAACCGTCCCGCACCCCAGACGACACCGTAGAGCGATGCCGAAGTGGCGCTGTCGGCCGCCTCCCGCCAGCGGTCCCCGTCGCGGCTGTGCACGATCGCTCCCTTGTAACCCACGGCAACGAAGCGGCCCGCGCCCCATGCGAGGTCGCTGGCGAAATTGAGGCGGTCGGTCGCGGCTTCCCAGTGATCTCCGTCGCGGCTGCGCACGACCGCACCGTTGATCCCGATAGCGACGAAGCGCTGACCGTTCGACTCGACGCATCGCAGGTAGTCCTCGTTGGCGCTCTCGGCTGCCCGCTCCCAGCGATCCCCGTCCTCGCTGTGTACGATCAGGCCGTCGCGCCCGACCGCGACGAAGCGATCGCCGCCCCAGACGGCATCGTTGATCTCCGCCCCTGTACTTCCGGTCGGAGACGTGAAGCCACCACCCCGCCGCACAAGCCTCCACTCCACTCCAGCATCCGTCGCGGGTCGAGAATCGTGTCCCTCCGCTGCGTCCGGCTGCAGCCTGGATGCGACGATGGTGCCGTTGTCACCGACGACGAAAAAGCGCCGGCCGTCCCAGGCAACCCCGTGGAGCTCATTGCCGGTACCGGTGTCGGCCACGGCCTTCCAGCGGTCGCCGTCGCGACTGTGCACGATCGTTCCGCCCGCACCGACGGCCACGAACCGCTCGCCATCCCAGGCGACGCCGGAGAGCTGGTGCGAGGTCGTGATGCCGAACTCCCATTGCCAGCGATCCCCATCGCCGCTGTGCACGATCGTTCCATACGATCCGACCGCCACGAATCGTTCTCCGCTCCACACTACCGCACGGAGGTCTTCCGACGTGGCTCCGTCACTCGCCTCCTTCCACTGGTCCCCGCTGCTGCTGTGCACGATCGCTCCGTTCGCGCCGACCGCCACGAATCGCTCGCCGTTCCAGGCCACGCCGCGGAGGTCGTCCGACGTTGCGCTGTCGCGCGCTTCGTGCCAACGGTCACCGTCACCGCTGTACACGATCGTCCCACCCGCACCGATCGCCACGAACCGCTCGCCGCTCCACGCCACGCCATTGAGGGCTGACCTCGTGGCGCTGTCGCGGGCTCGCGCCCAGTGGTCCCCGTCGCTGCTGTGCACGATCGAGGCGTTCCAGCCGACGGCGACGAAGCGCGTGCCGTTCCAGGCGACGTCAGAGAGCGGCATCACCGCGTCGATGGCGGTGTGGCTTGCCGCCTCCCAGTCGTCCCCGGCGTCGCTGTGGACGATCGTGCCGCGCCATCCGACCGCGACGAGTCGGTCCGGGCTTCCGGCAACCGCCGTCAACTGCGGCAAGACGTCATGCACCGGGCTGCCGGTCGCCTGCTCCCAGCGCTTCCCGTCGCGGCTGTGCACGATAGCCCCGTCGACGCCGACGGCCACGAATCTCTCTCCGCCCCAGGTAACGCTCGAGAGAAGAACAGTCCCCGGGTGGGTCGCCTGCTGCCAGCGATCACCGTCCGTGCTGTGCACTATCACGCCGCTGGAGCCCACGGCCACGAATCGTTCGCCGCTCCAGACGACGCTGAATAGCTGCGACCAACCAACTGAACCACGCTCACTCGCCCGGACCCACCGGTCGCCGTCAACGCTGTGCAGGATCGTGCCACCATCCCCGACCGTCACGAACCGCTCGCCGTTCCAGGCTACCGAGTGCAGGTAGACCGACGCAGCGCTTTCGCTAGCCCGTGACCAGCGGGTGCCATCGGCGCTGTACACGATCGCCCCGTTGCGGCCCACGGCCACGAAACGCTGGCCGCTCCATGCCGCACCGGAAAGCCACTCCGATTCCGCGAGGCCATCGTCGGTCGCTTCTTCCCAGCGTTCCCCGTCGTCGCTGTACAGAATGCTGGTTCCAACGGCGACGAAACGATGGTCGCCCCAGGTGATGCCCAGGAGTCCGGCGGAGGAATCGATCGCCTTGATCCAGTGACCTCCGTCATCGCTGTACAGGATCGTTCCCGATCCTCCGACGCCGACGAAACGCCCAGCGCCCCAGACGACGCTGAACAGTGGTTCCGAACCAACGTGAGCGCTTCCGTCCGCCTCCTGCCAGCGATCACCGTCGGTGCTGTGCACGATCAGGCCATCATCCCCGACCGCCACGAAGCGATCTTCTCCCCAGGTGACCTCGTTCAGCGATGCCCCTGTTGCTCCGGACGGTGTCCGAAAGCCGCCGCCCGCTCGCAGCAGTTCCCATTCGACTCCTGCCGGGGATGCCACGACCTGCTGTCCGTCAGCGACCCCATCCACGGGATCATCGGCAAGGGCACCGGCCTCTGCCTGATCCAGCTTCGGCGGCGCGTCCTCGCTCAGGACTTCCGCTTCGTAGGGGCCCGCCACGATCGTCGCGTTCTTTCCCACGGCGAGGAAGCGGTCGCCGGCCCAGGCGACACCGAAGAAGGCATCCGCGGCCTCGCCGTGTTCAAGGCGTTCCCAGCGGTCGCCGTCGCTGCTCGACAGGGTGGCTCCTCCCGTCCCGATGGCGACGAAGCGCTCGCCGCCCCACGCGACGTCGGAGAGGTACAGACCGGCCGCGACGGTACCATCGCTCGCCTCCTGCCAGCGATCGCCGTCGGCGCTGTGCAGGAGGGTCTCGAAGCCGACGGCGACGAACCGCTCGCCGTTCCAGGCGATCGCCTCCAGCCCGCTGACGCCCGCGGTCGCGGTGGCAGCGGCGCTGGTCCATCGGTCGCCGTCAGGGCTGTGCACGATCGCGCCGTCCCAGCCGACGGCCACGTAGCGCTCGCCGCTCCACGCCACGCCGGCGAGCGTGTCCGACGTGGCGCTGTCGCTCGCCTCCATCCAGCGGTGACCGTCACTGCTGTACAGCACCGCGCCGCGTCCACCGACTGCCACGAATCTGCCATCTCCGGCCGTAACCGCGTTCAGCTCGTGGGCTTCGACGCTACTGCTGGCCTGCTGCCATCGGTGTCCGTTGGGGCTGTGCACGATCGCGGCGCCGCCCACCGCCACAAAGCGCTCGCCGTTCCACGCCACGCTCCTGAGCGCGTCCCACGTGGAGCTTGTGCGCGCCTCGCGCCACAGCTCTCCATCGACGCCGTGCAGGATCGTCCCCTCGTCGCCCACCGCAATGTACCGCTCGCCGTTCCAGGAGGCGTCGTTGAGCGCGATGGGGTCGGATGACCGGGAAGTCGTGAACGTCCCGCCGCTGCGGACCAACCGCCAACCGGCAACCGGTTCCGTCCGATCCGGGCCTGGGTCCTCCGCCGGCACCGCGGCGCTCCGTGTCTCGGCTGGCGCTGGAGCCGGGGCAGGCTCCCCGTCGGCCACCGTCACGGGTGGACTCGTCACGATCGTGCCGTTCCAGCCAACCGCGATAAAGCGACCGCCGAGCCATGCGACCGACTCCAGCCTGTCGGCGGTGGCGCGATCCCGCACCACCTCCCACCGCTGTCCATCGCTGCTCTGCACCATCGTGTTGCCATATCCGCCGACCGCCACGAACCGATCGCCGCTCCACGCGATGCTCGTGAGCTGACTCCCGTCGGCATGGCCGTCCGAGCCCTCCCAGCGGGCGCCGTCGCTGCTCTGCACGACCGTCCCGACGTCGCCGACCGCCACGAAGCGGTCCCCGGCCCAGATGACGTCGCGGAGCCAGTACGAGCCGTTCCGGGCGACTTCCCATCGGTCCCCGTCGGCGCTGTACACGATGACGCCGTCACGCCCGACCGCCGCGAAGCGCTCCCCGTTCCAGGCGACGCCGCTGAGCGTGCTCGAGGTGGCGCTGTCACTCGCATTCACCCAGCGGTCGCCATCGGCGCTGTGCGCGATCCTGCCGTTCTCGCCGACCGCCACGAATCGATCGCCGCTCCAGACAACGGCGTACAGCCCTTCGTCCCACGCGTGCGGCCCCGACCCGGCGTTGTCGCTGGCCTCCTGCCAGCGGATGCCGTTGCTGCTGTGCACGATGGTGCTGCCCCACTCTCCGACCGCGACGAACAGCTCACCGTTCCACGCGACGTCGCGGAGACCATCGTCGGTGCCGGCACCGCGGACCGGCTCCCAGCGCACTCCGTCGCTGCTGTGGAGAATCGCGGCCTCGCCCACCACCACATAGCGATCGCCGTTCCAGGCAACGGCATCGAGCGTCGGCAGCAGATCGTCCTGACCGCTGTCGGTGGCCTCCTCCCACCGATCGCCGTCGCTGCTGTGGAAGATCGCACCGCCCGAGCCGACCGCCACCAGACGGGTGCCGTTCCAGGCCACCCCATGGAACGCATGCAGGGAATGTGCGTCGGGCGCGTCCTCCCAGTGGTCTCCGTCGGTGCTGTACGCCGCGACGCTATTGGTCCAGCCGCCCTTGACCGCTACGAAATGCGTACCCGTCCAGACGACGCTTCTGAGCGACGGCCACGTCGTGCCGCCGGCCGCCGGCTCCCACCGGTCACCGTCGGTGCTGTGCATGATCGTGCCGTCATCCTCGCCGACTGCGACAAAGCGACCGTTGCCCCAGGTGACGTGGTCGAGCCGTTGCGAGGCCGCGCTGTCGCTCGCCGGCTCCCACCGGTCACCGTCGATGCTGTGCACGATCGTGCCCTCGTCTCCGACCGCCACGAACCGGCCGCCGCCCCAGGCCACGCCGCGGAGGAGCTCCTCCGTGGCGACCCGTGTCGCTTCGCGCCACCTCGTGCCGTCCGCGCTGTGCACGATGGTGCCGCCCCATCCGACGGCAACGTAGCGTTCACCGTTCCAGGCGACGTCGTAGAAGCTGCCATCCGGAACCTGCCCCGCCTTCTGCCACCGATCGCCGTCGCTGCTGTACGCGATGGCGTTCCATCCCACGGCCACGAAGCGGCCGCCGCCCCAGACGACGCCCGAGAGTCCCTCCCGCGTGGCGCCCTGGCTCGCCTCCTGCCACCGGTCGCCGTCGGCGCTGTGCACGATCGTGCCGTCGTGTCCGACGGCGACGAAGCGTCCGTTACCCCAGGCGACGTCGACCAGGACCTGTCCGGTGGTGCCCGCCGCGGAAACGAAGCCCCCGCCCTGCCGCACCAGTCCCCACTCCATCGCGCCAGCGACCGCCGCCACGGCGTCCTGCGGGGCGCCCGTCGCCTCTGCGCGATCCGCCTCCGCGGTGGACTCGCCGGACTCCGGTGCAGCGTCGCCGACCGGCTCGGGCGGGCTCACCACTATGGTGCCGTTGTCGCCGACCGCGACGAAGCGCCTGCCATCCCAGATAACGTCGCTGAGACGGTCATCCGTCGCGCTGTCGGCTGCCCTCTCCCACGTGTCCCCGTCGGCGCTCTGCATGATCACGCCGCCTTTCCCCACGGCGACGAAACGACCGCCGCCCCAGGTGACTCCCTCCAGGTAGAAGAACTCAGGTACGGCGCGCGCTTCCTCCCAACGATCACCGTCGCTGCTGTAAAATGCGCCGGATCCGACGGCGACGAATCGCTCTCCGTTCCAGGCGACGCCTGCGAGCGAGTCCGAGTCGGGCGAGTAGCTCGCGCGCTCCCAGCGATCACCGTCGCTGCTGTGCACGATCACCGAGGCGACGGGCAGACCGTCATCGACCATGACCCCGACGGCGACGAGACGGTCCCCGCCGCAGACGATGTCAAGGAGGATCGTCTGCGACGACGTCGCGGCGCCGGTTACCTCCTCCCAACGATTGCCGTCGCTGCTCCGTATGATCGCATCGCCCCACCCGACCGCGACGAACCGGTCCCCGCTCCACGCAACCCCGAAAGGAAGGAGATCCGACGACGGGTCGGCCGTATCGATCCAACGCCGCCCGTCGGTCGCCTTCCGCCAGCGAATGCCGTCGCGGCTGTGCACCGTGCCGCTGCCGCCGACGGCGACGAACCGGTCGCCGCCCCATGCTACGCCCTGGAACTGGCCCCAGAAGTCATCGACTCCGGCTTCTTCCCATGCTGCGCCGTCTCGGCCATGCAGGATCGTGGTGCCATCACCGACCGCGACGAGTCGGCCGTCGCCGTACGCGATCGCGTGCAGGTCCGGCATCGTCTCACTGCTGTCTTCCGCGAGCTCCCAAGCGACACCATCTCGACTGCGAAGGACGGCTCCGTCCCGGCCGAGGGCGACGAACCACTTACCACTCCAGGCGATGCTGCCGAGCAGATCCCACGTCATCCGCCCAGACCGTTCCCAGCGCTCCCCGTCGCCGCTGTGCAGGATCGCCCCGCCCCACCCCACCGCGACGAAACGCGCCCCGCTCCATACGACGTCCATGAGCCGTGTGTCGGCGGCGCCGTCGCTCGCGTGCGACCAGTCGATCCCGTCGCTGCTCCGCAGGATCACGCCGTCATCGCCGACCGCAACGAAGCCTGCGCCGTTCCAGGCGACGCTCTGCACGTCGACCGACGTCGGCGCGTTCGCCGCCGCTCACCTGTCTCCGTCACCGCTGTGCAGGATCGTTCCGCCGTTCCCGACCGCGACGAAACGTGAATTTCCCCAGGCCACGCCGTTCAGCCACTCGGTCGTGGGACGGACGCTCGCCAGCTCCCAGCGATCGCCGTCGCGGCTGTGCACGACCGCGCCGTCCCATCCCACCGCCACGAACGCGTCGCCGCTCCAGACGACGCTCTGCAGGCTGCCGGAGGTCTCGACGTGACGCGCCCTCACCCAACGGTCGCCGTCGCTGCTGCGCACCACCGCGCCGCTCGGCCCGACCGCGACGAAGTGCGTTCCACTCCAGGCAACGCCTTCAAGCCACTGCGACGTGCCGCTGTGAGTGGCGTTCCGCCACCGGTCACCGTCGCGGCTGTGCACGATCGTGCCGTGCCGGCCGACCGCGACGAATCGCCCGGCGCCCCACGCGATGTCGTTCCCGACGACGCCGGTACGACCGGTCGGCGACGTGAAGCCGCCGCCTTGTCGAACCAGACGCCACTCCAACCCCGCGCCGGCGACGGACGGAGTGTCCTGGACCGGCGCGATGTCTCCCGGCCCGCACTGAAGGACCGGTGCGCCCTGCGCTCCCCAGCAGGAGATGAGCGCGATCGCACCCGCCAGCAGAGCCCGGCCGCCGGTCCCTGCCGTGCGATCTGGTCGCTTCATACGGTCCTCCATCGCCTGCTCCGCGGGCTCATGGGATCGGTGCTGTCGACGTCAACCGAGCCGGCCCCTATGGACCAGTCGCCACGTGTTTCCCGCGTCGCGTTCGGTCCCCGGCAACTCCTGCGGCATAGCTTGGGCGACCACAAGGATCAGGGACACCGCCAGGCAACTGCGGAACCCGACGCGGATGGGCAAGCTGGATCGACTCATGCCGCAGACTGTCTCTTCGCAGATGGCATCGGGACGTGTCAGAACAACGGTCGTTCTCCCGGGCGGCTGGCGGAGCGGATGAGGGCAACCCGGTCCTGGTGGGCGCGCACCTGCGCGTCGACGACGGCCGGATCCCAGTGGGCGAGCAAGGCGTCGCGCAACTCCGCCTCGATGTCCGCGACGTCCGGGTCTCCGGCGCGGTTGTGGAACTCGCCCGGATCCTGCAGCAGGTCGAAGAGCTCCGCCTCGGGATCGTCCCCGCCGGACAGGCAGAGCTTCCAGGGGCCGCGGCGCAGCATGGCCCGCGGGCGGTCGGTGCCGTGCGCGGTGTGCTCGGCGAACGCCTCGTCGGGCCAGGCGCGGATCGCCTCGGCCGAGCCGTCGATCAAGCCGGCGAGGCTGTGGCCGTCCAGCTCCAGCCCCGGTCCGGCCGCCCCGGCGGCGTCCACCAGCGTGGCGGTCACGTCGACCAGCGACGTGCACGCGGGGATCCTCTCGCCTGCCACGCCGCGCCCCGGCCAGCGGATCTGCAGCGGCACGCGCGCCGACTGCTCGTAGAACGACATCTTGCGCCAGAGCCCGTGCTCGCCGAGCAGCTCGCCGTGGTCGCTGGTGTGCACGACGATGGTGTTGTCGGCCAGCCCGGTCCGGTCCAGGACGTCGAGCAAGGCTTCGAGCTTGCTGTCGGCGTAGCTCACCAGCCCGTAGTAGGCGGCGCGGGCGCGGCGCACCTGGTCGTCGGTGTGCCCGTGGAAACCGAATGCGCGGCGCAGCCGTTGCGATGCCGGCGACAGCTCCTGCGGGTGGCCCGCCGGCAGCTCGGGAAGGTCGGCGTGCTCGGGGAAGTACTGCGAGAAGAACGGCTCCGGCACCACGAACGGGTAGTGCGGTGCGATCAGGCCGACGCACAGGGCGAACGGCGCATCGGCGCCCTCGCGCGTGTGCAGATACTCGATCGCGCGCTCCACGGCGAGGTCGTCCGCCTCGATCTCCGGGGTCGTGCCGGGGCCGGTTTCCACCGGCTGCTCCATGGGAGCATCGGCGTCGATCTCCGCTCCGAAGCGGCGGCCGTGCTCGGGCACCCTCGACCCGGTGCGCGTCACTCCGGACCAGGGCTCGGCCGCCTCGGGGACGCCTTCCGCCCACCGGTACACCGGATGCACGAGATCGGCGTGCAGGTCGACGGCGAGCTGGCGCTCGAAGCCGTGCAGCCGGTCCGGGCCGATCAGGTGCATCTTGCCGGACAGCACCGCCTCGTAGCCCTGCGCGCGCAGCAGGTAGGGCCACGTGACCGCGTCCACGGGCAGCGCCGTGGAGTTGTCCCAGCCGCCGCAGCGGTGGGTGTAGCGGCCGGTCATGAACGACAGCCGCGACGGCACGCACAGCGGATTGTTGCAGTAGGCGGCGTCGAACGTGACACCCTCGCGCGCCAGCCGGTCCATGCCCGGCGTGGCGATGAAAGGATGGCCGTAGGTGCCGGCGAACTGCGCCGCGTGCTCGTCGGTCATGAGGATCAGGATGTTCGGCCGCCCGCCGTTGCGGTCGCTCACGGCTTGCCTCCGGCCACGCGGACGTTCGCGCAGGCGACGTAGCTCGCCGCCGGCGACAGCAGCCAGACGATCGCCTCGGCCACCTCCTCCGGCTCGCCCGCGCGGCGGGCCGGCACGACCTGCGCTCCCCGCTCCAGGGCGCCCGGATGGGGCATGGAAGTGCGGATGGGGCCGGGGCTTACGGTGTTGACGCGCACGCCCTCGGCCATCACCTCCTGCGCCAGGCCGATGCCGAAGCTGGTCACGGCTCCCTTGGTGGCCGCATAGTGGACGGCGACCCCAGGCTCGCCGACGTACGAGGCTCCCGAGGAGACATTCACGATCGCGCCGCCCGTGCCACCGTGCTCGGTCGACATGCGCCGCAGCGCCTGCTGGGTGCAATGCACGACGCCCATCACGTTGACCTGCAGCAGGCGCTCCATGTCCGCGGGATCCAGGTCGATCACGCGGGTCCTCGGCCCTATCATGGCCGCATTGTTGACCAGCGCCGTGACCGGGCCGAGCTCGCCGTCCACGGTGGCGAACATCTCCGCGACCTCGTCGGCCCGGCCGACGTCGGCGTACACGGCGATGGCGCGTCCGCCGGCTGCCTCGATCTCCGCGCACAGCTCGCGCGCCGGCTCGGGCTCGGTCCGATAGTTCACGCACACGCGGTAGCCGCGCTCACCCAGCAGGCGCGCGGTCGCGGCGCCGATCCCGCGGCTGGCTCCGGTTACGATGGCGACGTCGGCCACGCTGCAAACCTCCCGCCCGGCGGTGCTCCACCAGGTGGTCCGAGCATAGCGCGC
>JAPPKD010000284.1 GCA_028820215.1 Spirochaetaceae bacterium
CCGGGTTGCGGGGATCGTCCTCCGGGATGCCCGCCTCCACCTTGCCGACCAGGTCGGCGCCGACGTCCGCGGCCTTGGTGAAGATGCCGCCGCCCAGGCGGGCGAACAGCGCCATCGCCGAGGCGCCCATGCCGAAGGTGATCATGATCGGCGGGATCTCCTCCGGCGACACGTCGAACACCGCGCGCAGCAGCCACCACCAGATCGAGATGTCCAGCAGCCCCAGGCCGACGACGGTCATGCCCATCACCGTCCCCGAGGAGAAGGCCACGCGCAGCCCGGCGTTGAGGCTCTCGCGGGCGCCCCAGGCGGTGCGCGCGTTGGCGCGGGTCGCCACGGTCATGCCGATGTATCCGGCGAGAGCCGAGAAGAAGCCGCCGGTGATGAACGCGAACGGCACGAAGCCGGACAGCAGGCCCAGCCCCCAGGAGATCACCCCCAGGATCGCGAACAGCACCACGAAGAAGATCGTCACCACCTTGTACTGTTGCTTCAGGTAGGCGATCGCCCCCTCCTGCACGGCGCGGCTGAGTTCCTTCATGCGTTCGTTACCGGGCTCCTTGCGCAGCACGGCGAGCGCCAGGATCAGGGAGAAACCCAGTGCGGCCACGGAGCCGATCCAGGTGACCCACATCATGTCGGGGCCCTCTTCGGCCGCCTGCCCGGCAGCGGTCTCGTCGGCAAAACCGAGTGCGGCCGGAAGCACGGCTAGAGCCAGAATGAGCGATACGGAGAAGAAGCGTCTCATCGAATGTCCTTGCGGAGGGGTTTGGCAGCGCCGCGCCGCGGCAGCGCTACTTCAAGTATAGCACTATCATAGCGAAGCGGCACCCATCCCGGATCTCCGCTTGACCTTCCCTCTAGGCTCGCCACGCCCGTAAGATGGACGCCGTGCCCGCGAACGAAGCAGCGCTCCTGCAGTCGCGCATCACGCTTCGCTCCAATCCGCGCGCCCTGGTGCCGCTGCTGCTGCCTCCGGGTCTTATCGCGATCATCGTGGCCGTCGCCCTGATCGCCGAGGCCTGGCCGGTACTGATCGGCGTCGCGCCGATCGGCCTGATCGGCTACCGCGTGCTCCGCTACCTGTTGAAGCAGTCCCGCAACCGGCTGCGGCTGTTCGACGACCGGATCGAGCTGGACTTCATGGGCGAAGAGCAGGCCGTCGTGCGCTGGACGGAACTGACCCGCGCGGGGCTTGCCACCAACGGGCGGCGCCGCAGCGTCTTCCTCTACCGCGCCGACCAGGACCAGCTCGTGGAGCTCTCCGACGAGTTCGAGTCGTTCGAGGCGATCCTGAACGCCGTACGCGCGCGCACCGATTTCGAAGAGCTGGACCTGGGCGGCCACCGCAACGTGACCGACCTCCTGCGGGCGGAAGCCGCCGCCGAAACGGCCGCAGAGGAAGCCGACGAGTCCGCGCCCGACCACAAGCGCTAGAGCTGGACGGCCGCCAGCTCCCTCTCGCACGCGTTGGCGATCGCCAGCCCGCCGGCGATGCTCCGGTAGTAGTCGAAGTCCTCCACCCGGCCGGGAAAGACCTCGGCCAGCCAGCGCTGCACCGGCACGAGCTGGGAAGATCCGCCCGTGCAGACGACCTGGTCGACGTCGCCGGCATCGATACCGGCATCGGCGAGCAGCGCCCGGGCGGTTGCATCGACCCGTTCCATGGTCGGCTCCAGCACCCGCTCAAGGCGGGCGCGATCGAACGGCAGGCGAAGGTCGACCTCGTCAAGGCGGATCTCCGTCGCCTCCAGCTCGGACAGCTCGGCCTTGGCGGCCTCGGTGGCGCTCAGCAAGGCGTACACGGCGTTGCCGCGGATCAGCTTCCAGAGCCGGGTCAGCCTGCGGCGCGCGTCGGGACCGGACTGGATGCCGGCGAGAATGCTCTCCATGAGCTCCGGGCGGTTCGACATGTAGGAGGTCTGCCAGTTCAGCAGGTAGTCCTGGTAGCGGTAGAACGGGAACACCGAATCGGGCTCCGGCCGCGACAGTGAGCTCTTCACCGCGCACCCCTCGCCGAGCTCGGGGAAGATGACGTTGCGCATGATCTGCTGGTCGATGTGATTGCCGCCGATCGGCAGCCCGCGCGTGGCCACCACCTCGAAGCCGCCGTTGCGCGTGGACAGCAGGCACAGGTCCAGAGTGCCGCCGCCGAAGTCGAAGGTGAGCAGGTGTTCGGGCTGCGCGGAAGCCGTGCGCAGATAGCTCAAGCCTGCCGCAACCGGTTCCGGGTAGAACACCACATCGTCGAAGCCGGCGTTCTGGCATGCGGTGGTCATACGCTTCACGGCGACGTCGTTGGCGCCGTTGCCGCCGACGTAGCGCACCGGACGGCCGATGTGGATGCCGCGGCCGACATCGTACCCGGCCCGCTCCAGGACCGAGCGGATCTCGGCCAGGATGAGTGTGACCAGGGCCACGATGTGAAAACTGCGGTGAAACACCTTGAAGCGGCTCTGCTCGGCCACGCCGAGGAAGCTCTTCAGTCCCCGGAACAGCCGCCCGGGCAGCTCGGTGTCGTCATAGCCCGACACCTGATGGACGCGCGTGGTGTCTCCTCTTCCGTGGCCTGCGCGCTGCGAGTCGGTCGTGCTGAAGGTCATGGCGATCTGGCCCACTTTGACCCGCTTCAGGCGGACGATCCGTCCGCGGTTGTCGCCGAGGTAGCGGTCGATCGCCGCGGTACCCACCGAGCGCCCCATGGCGCGGTCCAGATACAGCGCCGAAGGCATGATCTTGGGGTTCGCCGCCGCCGCGTCCAGATCGATGTAGGTGATGCGGTCCGCCTCCCAGACGGCGAGCGTGCTGTTGGTGGTGCCAAAATCGAGTCCGATCCCGATCATGCTGCTCCCTTGCGAGGTATGTCCCTGCGACTGCTGTATCTGGATTCGCCCGACGCGTCGTCCGGCGGAGCCGGTCCCGGCGCCGTCGAGCCACGGAGGCTACCGCATGCCAGCGCTCGGCGTCGAGTCGCCGCGGCGGCCTGCGCACCGTTGACATCGAGGCGGTTCACTTCCTACCCTGCCGTCCCGGCCCGGATGGTGAAATTGGTAGACACGCTAGGTTCAGGGTCTAGTGGCCGCAAGGCTGTGGAGGTTCGAGTCCTCTTCCGGGCAACGTAGAACACGGGTCCACAAGATCGTCACTCCCGCACCACCAGGCAAGCCTGTGGCGGTGCGGCGAGAGACCGCCCCGTCACTCGCCGCCAACCCCCGCGGGACCCATCAGCGACGTCAGGTGATGGTCACGGTTCGCCGGTCGCAGCCGCTGCCGATCCGCACCGCCTCGGCGGCCCCCGCCCCCGCCGGCAGTTCGTTTCCCTCCACCCGGACGTTGCGGCAGTTGTGCAGGGCAATCGCCGGATTCGTTCCTTCGATGCGGTTGTCGCGCACCACCACGTCCTCCGCAGAGCAGAGGCTGATGGCCACGCCGTCGCCGGCGATGGTGTTGCCCTCGATCACGATGTTGCGGTGGAATCCCGCCGGACCGAAGTCGTCCTCGCGGCCGTACAGGCGGAAGCCGGTGGCGTCGACCGCGATGGCATGGCTCCCCATGTTGCCGGCCGCCTTGCCGCAGTCGTGGTAGGTGTTGTTGCGGA
>JAPPKD010000030.1 GCA_028820215.1 Spirochaetaceae bacterium
CACGAATCTGAAAATGCTCTCCACCGCGGCTTGGTGATCCCCAATCATGGCCGCAACCGACTCCGGCTGCTGACCATCTCCGTGCGGGATGAGTGCCGCATCGATGCCGTGCTCGATGAGCAATTCCGTGACGCCGCGGTCGAACGCGTACAAGCGCTCGATCAGCCCGGTCTCGATGGCCCACTCGCGGTGCAACCGCTCGTTGAACTGCACGAACGAATCCAGCGTCTCGAGCCGTTCACGCTGGTCCGGCCAGACCGCCGCCAAGTGTTTCAACTCCGCTTGTGCGAGCTCCGCCGGATCCGTCTCGTAATCGCCGATGAAGTCCCATGCGTGACCCATCAGCCAAATGATTACACATCCCGGATTGCAGTTTCCACTACCGGGCTCGCGTGAGCGGGGACGCCAAAGCCGTAAGCCTTGGACCGAAAGCGGAGTGCACGAGGCAGCCTGCCGTCCCGGCAGGTCGCAAACAAGGAGAGAGCCGGGAAAAAAATTGCGCGCACCCCTTGACGCGATTTTCGGGGTGCGTGACGGCTCGCTGCGGCGCGCGGCGGCCCCTCCGACTGTCCGGAAACTAATTTGGCTCCACGGCCGCGGCGGCGCCCCGCTGAGCAGCCTTCCGGGCGCCGTTTCACCGCCGTCGAGGACTCGGTAGAATCGGCTATCTTGAATCCCATGGTATACTTACGACATGGATGCCGTGACCTCTCCCACCATCTGGTCCACCGTCGCCGCGCTCCCCGACTACCTCCTGTTGGCGCAGACGCGTCAGCTCGCCCGCCACGAACAGGCGCTGCAGATCCTGGTCCTCGACCACCTGCGCGAGATCGAGGCGCGCCGCCTCCACCTGACGCGCGGGTACGGCAGTTTGTTCGACTACGTCGTGCACGAGCTGGGCTACACCGCGGCCGCCGCTTGGCGGAGGATCAAGGCGATGCGGCTGTGCACGCAGACCGACGCGGCACGCGAGTTGCTGCGGGCACACCACTTCGGCGGCGAAGCGCTCCTCGAAGGCCGAGCACGTCAGCGCTTCGCTTGTGGGGGTACCGAACAGCGGCGGGCACGCTGCTTCGCCAGCGACGCGCCATGGGCAGGCCGGACTCGGTGGCACGTCGCCCGCGGCGCGGCGGGACGGGCGGGCCGCTTCGGAGGTGAAGCGGCATACGAGTGCTGATTGTGGCAGTACGATGTCAGCGGCGGTGCGGGGAATTGCCCGCCGCTCTGATTCGGCAGCGAAGCCCTCGGACGCCGAGCAACACAGCGCGCCACCCGTGGCGATACCGAACAGCGGCGGGCACGCCGCTTCGCCAGCGAAGTGTCACGGGCGAGCCGGACTCGGTGGCACATCGCACGCGGCGCCGCGGGACGGCGGCGGCCGGGCTGCTTCGGCGGCGAAGCGGCAAAGGAGAGCCGGCGGCGATGGCCAGGACGTGGGCGTGGGCGTGGGCGGTGTCCACCGTACAACTTGCGCGGCCGGACCGCAGTTCGAAACCGACCGGCGCAACGCGGCGTGGGCACCAGTGCTGGGCAATCGCGGGTTCCCGACTTCGGCGGCGAAGCGGCTGGCGTACGCTGCCGGGAATGGCGCGGCGGGGCCGGTGGAGCGTTCGGCGGCACTGGAGCGGCACCTCGCCGCGTTGAGTTGCTTCGGCGCGTTGCCGGGCTCTGGGTCACGGTACATTCCGGCGGCGGTGCGCCGGGAGGTGTGGCGGCGCGACCAGGGTTGTTGCAGCTACGTCGACCGGCAGAGCGGGCGGCGCTGCGGCTCCCGCTATCGGCTGGAGATCGACCATATCGTGCCGGTCGCGCTCGGCGGCGGTGCGGAGCCGGCGAATCTCAGAGTTCGCTGCCGTGCCCACCACAGGTTGCGTCACGCTCCGCGCCCTGCTCACGCCGAGAGTGTGCCGAATGAAGCGCGGCGCGCTCCGCTCTTCGCGGTCGATCGCAACGATTACGGGCGGACGGTCAGATCGCATGCGGCAATCTAGCGGGTCGGGCATGATCGAGCCGGCGTGGAAGCCTGCGCTCCGACTACCGGCGGTCGATGTGAGGCCGCGCTCCGTCGCGTGGCCGATCCATTTCGCCAATCCCCGGATGTTCGCTTCCGCGCCATCGAGCGGGTAGACCTTGCTGCAATTCCTGCTCACCGCCCATCCGCGTTCGCACCCGCTCGTGCACCTCGTGTACCGGGTGCCTCCCACGCCCTCGCTTACGCGATCAGCGGGCGAGGATTGCTTCGAGGTTGGGGCGGTCGATCAGGGCGGCGTCCGCGGGGCGCTCCAGGAAGGGGCGCACGTCGCGGGCGAGTGCGCGGGTGTCCAGGTTGGCCAGGCGGACGGACAGCGGGTCGCGCCAGTCGGCCGCCCGGTACCTGCCTGCGCCTTGCGTCTGGTCGAGTGCGTTCTGCAGGAGTTGCAGGTTCGGCTCCACCGGCGGGCGGCGTGAGCGGTACCAGATCAGGTCGTACCAGTCGCGTCCCTTCGGGTAGCCACGGGTCAGCAGCGCGTGCAGCTTGCCGGCGAACAGCGACGGCAGGTCGTAGTGACTGAAGACGAAGGTGAAGTGACGGGTCACCAGGGTGCGCTGGACTGCGGCGCCTGCCGGAGGACGGATGTCGATCTCCAGCTTCACGGAGAGGTTCTGCCGCGCGTGGCCGGACAGGCCGGCTTCCGCGAGAAGGTGGGCCGTCCGCACCCAGGCCACCTGCACCGGAGCGCGTTCGATCCAGCGAATCGTGCTGTCGAAGCCGGCGAATTGCAGATCGCGCTTCAGCTTCTCCAGCCAGCGCACGGGTTCGTAGCCGTGAGCGGAGATGCGCGAGAAGTCCAGGTCTTCCGAGAACCGCGGCAGCTCTTCGAGGAAGCGTAGCGCCGTACCGCCGACGAAGGCCACCGCCTGCCCCGCCTCGCTCTCGTGCAGCGACCTCATGACGAACTCCTGCAGGTACTCGCGCAGGGCGTTGAGCCGGCGCTGCGGATCGTCGAACCGCAGCGCCTGGGACAGCGCCTGCTCCTTCACAGCTCGACTCCCTCGGCTTCCTGCTCGGCGCGGCACGCCAGCCATGTGTCCACGGCGCGCCCGATGCGCGGCTTACCAATGCGATGCGCAAAAGCGCGCAGGCGGTCGCGATCGACGATATCTGTCTGCTGGAACCGCATCTCGGTCATCCGGCGCCGGTCCCACTCGCCCGGGTGCAGGTGGAACAGGTCGAGCAGCGCCTTCTCGGCGGTCGCCACCAGCGCCTCGCCGCCGGCGACCGAGACGCTGTGGTAGCCGAAGAACATGCTCCTCTTGATCGCCGTATAGCGGAACATGCCAAACGCATTCTCGAAGTGAGCGGGACCGCGGGTGGTGACGCTGGTGTAGACCGGGACCGCCTCGGGGATCAGGCCGTAGAAACCGAGCGCCCACGGACCGCTGAGATAGGACGGAAAGCAGAGCGCGTTGGCCAGCGCCGCCCGTGGCACCGGCGCGCGGCGGTAGCGGTCGGCCAGGGCATACATGCCGCGGCGCAGCGGGATCAGCTTCCCCGCCCGGCTCCAGCGGTAGAGCTGATTGACCACGTCCCGGCGCGGCTCACCA
>JAPPKD010000115.1 GCA_028820215.1 Spirochaetaceae bacterium
ACGAGACCGGCGACCTGCTCGCCGGCCCCGGCTGGGCGCGGCGGCCCTGGCGCGGCCCCGCCGCCGAGCGTCCGTTCGAGGGCTACTTCACCACCGGCTACCACGACCGCTGGCCCTCCGGCTCGTTCCTCACCTGGTAACCGCGCACACCGCGTCCGCCCGCGTCCGCCGGCCCGGGTTGACAAGAGCGATACACATTGTAACGTAGGCCGATCAGTGAGGAGTGGCGGTATGGAGGAGATGCCTGCAATCGGAACCAGTGTCATGGAGAAACCGATTCGGATGAGCCCGGAGGAGGCCGAAAAGCACCGCACGGACGATGCCGCCTTCAGGAAGTCACAGCAGGAATTGAACAACCGGTACCAAGAACTGGTAGAGCGTTATCCCGACCAGTGGATCGGTGTCCACCATAGTATGGGGATCGTGCACAGCGATACCCGCGCCGGGCTGCGTCAACAGCTACAGGAGCGCAACATCCCAAGGGCTCAGACAGCAATTTCGCTCTTGGAGAGCAATCCGCGGATTCTGATCCTGTAGCCCACATGGTCGTCAAGGGGTTCTTCGATGAGTCTGGCCGGCCCGCGATTGAAGTCCACGTGCAAATCACCAGGTTGGGCTTGGGCGGAGTGGTGCGGTTCATCGCCGATACAGGAGCGGACCAGACTCTGATCGGGTACGAGGACGCGACTGATCTCGGTGTGGACTTTGAGCAGTACGACTAGGACGGCAGCTTTGAAAGCATTGGAGTGGGCGAACCCCTGCGGACCTACCCGGAAGGAGGCCGATTGTTCTTCTACGACTCCAATGATAACCAGCACCCCTTCATCGTCACTCTGGCGGTTGCCGAAGACAGTCCAGCCGGCTGGGTTCCATCGTTGCTCGGGCGCGACATTCTACGGTGGTTCCGGGTGGTGATAAGCGAGCCGGAAAATGAGGTCTCGCTGACGCGCCCTTTGGATTGGAAGTAACCCACCGGCGAGTTGGGCAACGGGACCGGCCACCGCCCGGCAGCGCCAACGCGACCACCCCGCGCCGGCGGAGCCGACGGCGGCCCCTTTCCACGCAGCGCCGGCTACACCGGCCGGTCGCTCCTGCCGCTGCTGCGCGCCGAACGCACCGCCGCCGAGCACCGCACCGCTGCGTTCAGCGAGTACCACCGCTTCGGGATCGGCCAGCACCAGGCCGGCGGCTGCTACCCGATCCGCTGCGTGCGCACCGCCGACTGGAAACTGGCGATCAACCTGCTCGACCGCCACGAGCTGTACGACCTGCGCAGCGACCCCGGCGAGACCGTCAACCTGATCGCCGCCCCCGAACACGCCGCCGTGCGCAACGACCTGCACGACCTGCTGCTCGCCCACATGGACGAGACCGGCGACCTGCTCGCCGGCCCCGGCTGGGCGCGGCGGCCCTGGCGCGGCCCCGCCGCCGAGCGCCCCTTCGAGGGCTACTTCACCACCGGCTACCACGACCGCTGGCCCTCCGGCTCATTCTCCACCTGGTAGCGCGGCGAACGCGAACAACCGCTTCATCGTGCTGGCCACGAAACTCACGTTGAGTGTCGATGCCGCGGTCATCCGGCAGGCCAAGGCGTTCGCGAGACAGCGCAGCAAGAGCCTCTCGAGGCTGGTCGAGGAGTATCTGCGGTTCGTCAGCACGGAGTCCGAGCATACGCCCCCGATCAGCAATCGCGTCCTGACCGTCGCCGACTCGCTCGACCTGCCGCCCGGGGCCACCTACGACAACCTGAAGGAACAGTACCTGCAGGACAAGCTGCTCGGAGGGGAACGTGCGCCGGGTGCTGACTGATTCCGATGTCATTCTCGATCTGTTCGTCGCGCGCGAGCCGCATCACACGATCGCCCTGCACTTCTTCTCCCACCTCGAAGTCGAAAGGGACGGCATCGCCGCCTCGGCGTCGCCGGTGGCCCTGGCCAACGTCGCCTACGTCCTGGCCAAGCTGAAGGACAAGGCCTATGCGGTGGGCAAGCTGCGCGAACTCCGCACGCTGATCGGAGTGTCTCCGATCGATCAATCAGCAGTGGACCGTGCCCTGGCCCGCCCGCATCGAGAATTCGAGGACGCGCTACAGCGGGAGTGCGCGCTGGACAACGAGATCGACATCCTCGTGACCCGCAACACGCGCGACCATCCCAAGGACACGATCCAGATCCTGACCCCGGTCGACGTCATGCGCCTCCACTCCACCGAGCAGGACCGGCAACAGCTATCCAGACCAGTGGATCGGTGTCCGCCATAGCCTGCGTGTGCATCGGCGCAAACGAGGCTTCCGGCGCGCTTACCCGCCCGCACTCTTTCCGGTATTCTGCACGCCGCAACGGAGGCTACCGATGGAACAACGCAGCTTTGGGGACAGCGGTCTGACCTGTTCGGCGCTCGGGTTCGGCACCTGGGAGCTGAGCACCACCGATTACGGCGAGATCGACGCGGCCGAGGCGCAGCGGGCGGCCCAGGAGGCGATCGACCACGGCATCACCCTGTTCGACACCGCCGAGTCATACGGGCCGTACATCTCGGAGGAGTTGCTCGGCAAGGCCCTCGGCGCGCGGCGCAAGGAGCGTGTTGAAGCGGCGCCGCCTGGCTCGGCACGTGGGGAGTCGGCATCCAGGTCGTCGATGTACACGGAGCCGTCGTACAGCTCGACCGCGCGGTAGCCGCGCGCCCCGAGCAGCCGGTACAGCGGCACCCTTCCAGCTTCGCGGCGCGATCCCAAAGCGGCAGGTCGATCGCCACGCCGTCCGCCAGCGCTCCCTCCGGCAACTGAAACAACTCCCCGAAGCGGCGCCCCACCAGCGCCTCGGCGCCGTCCCGCTCCAGCCGCGCCCAGCCCACGCCGACCGCGCCGTGCACGCGCACGACCGGGTCCTGCACCACGATGCCGTGCGCGCCGCTGCGGGCGTTGCAGCCGATGTCGCGCGTCCGCGGGCTGTGCAACTCGATGCGTTCGATCCGGGAAATCCGCTCGCGCGAGACGTCGTTTATCCGATTGCCCTCCCTACTTTGCGCGGCAGCGTGCGTCGAAGCACCGCAGAAGCGCAACCCCCGCCCTCAAGCGTGGTCGGCGCGACAACGGGCTCCGCACACGTTGCGTGGCAGATGATCGCGCGCGGGCCGCGGGCGGCGGTCACCATCTCCGCGTGCCCGCTGAAGCGGCAGCGAGAGAATCCCCGTTACAGGAGGTAGAACATAAGGCGCCGCCGGTGACACCGGACGCGGCAGAGGATAGAATCGCAGCCGGGAGCGGAGGGCGCCGGAGAGGTGTACATGAGCGTAGAGTTGATCGGCATCATCGCGGCTTCCATAGCCCTCGGTACCGCCTGGCTTGCCTCGATACGCAGCCTTCGACAGGAACTGCGAGAACAACGCAGCGAGATGCTTGACCGCCTGGCGGCCATGGATAGCGGCATCCGCGGCGACATGAAGGCCATGGAGAGCGGCATCCGCGGCGACATGAAGGCCATGCGAGGTGAACTTCGTGATGACGGCAGCGGACTTCGCGACGACATGAAGGCCATGGAGAGCGGCATCCGCGACGACATGAAGGCCATGCGAGGT
>JAPPKD010000130.1 GCA_028820215.1 Spirochaetaceae bacterium
ATCCATGGCCGGCGCCTCCGTGGTGAAGGTGAGTTCGCAGTCGGGATCGTAGGTGCGGTCGAGCCATGCCACGCAGTCGAACGGCTCTCCTTCACATGTCAGCCGCACCAGGATCAGGTCTTCGACCAGGTGGGCCACGTACTCGCGGGTGAAACGCGCGGCGCCGGCCTGGTACGACACCATCGCCCTGGCCCTGTCAAGATCCAGCTCCCTGCGGTAATCGGCGATGGGACCGGGAGTGAGGAACTCCAGGTACAAGTCGCCGGCCGGCTGGTACGGGTCCACCCGCTGCGGGCGCCCGCTGCCGCCGCCACCGCCGCCGAACGCGTCCCGGGCGGCGCGCGTGCCGTCCACGTAGTTTCCGGCCAGCAACAGGCGCCGCACTTCCGGCAGCGCGTCCCTGCTCACCGCGTTGTCGCGGTGGCGGTTCACCCCCTTCCACAGGCACTCGTGATTCAGGGCGACGCGCTCCCGCCGGAAGGTGCCAAGCACCATCGCCGCCAGCCGCCCGGTACCGATCGGCAACCCCTCCAGCCACTCTCTCGCCGGCGCCTCGTACCACAACCTCATGTCTCGAATCATTGCACAGAAGCGCACAGAAGCGCCGGCCGGGTGGAGCCGGGCGGAGACCTGCCCTGCTTGCCCGCCGCGCCATGCATCCACTACAATCCGCTACAAATGCTGCGTGTGCTGATGGACGCGGACTGCCTCATCAAGGTCACCCGGGCGGGATACAAGGAGAGTGCCGTTCGGGCCTTCAAGGTGATTGTCCCGGAGCCGGTCGTGCAAGAGGTCGTGGCCCAAGGTTCCGGCCACGCCTCGTCCGAACTGATTGCGACCAACATCGCAGCGCGTCGCATTGAGGTACGGGCGGCCGCAGGAGAGTCCGGGGACAACGCTCTCGCGACCGTCTATCGCGCCGGAACCTTCGACTGCGTGGGGACCGACGACCGACGGCTGATCAATCGCCTGACGACGCTGGGCATCCCCTGTGTGGTGCCCGGCCTTCTGCTCTATGAGCTTGCCAAGCTCGGACAGGTGTCGCGGCAAGAGGCCGAGCGATCCCTGCAGCGCTTGCAGCCGTCTGTCAGCAGCGCCGAATATCAGATCGTCCGCCACCTGCTGAAAGGACTCTATCCATAAAAGGACTCCATCCATGAGTGTTCGCAGCATACGCATAACCGAAGATCTGGAGGCGGCCATCCGGTATGTCGCCGAGCGGGAACACGCCGAGCAGGCGCAGTCGTTGCGCAAGCTGGCGCGTATGGGCTTTGAAGCGTACGTCGCCGGCCAGTACCGGGCCGGCGAGGTCAGCCTGCGGCAGGCCGCCGGCCTCCTGGGAGTGACGCTGTGGGAGGCGCTCGACCGGCTTGCCGCGCTGGGCGCCACCGGCAACGCTACCGCCGAGTCGGTGCTGGCGGGTCTGGAGGCACTGGAAGCAATGGATGGTCCGACGACACCGTGAGTCGGGCGTCGGCGGTCGATAGCCGCCGGTGGGCGTACGGGGAGCCGCCAGGTGTGGTACAACAGGCGCGATGGACGCGCGGGGCTGGGCGCGGACGCTTACCGCGGCCGTGGGCAGGGTGATCTATGGCAAGGAGCGGGTGGTCGAGAAGCTGCTCGTGACCCTGTTGTGCCGCGGCCACGCGCTGCTGGAGGATGTACCCGGAGTCGGCAAGACGGTGCTGGCGCGCGCGCTGTCCACCTGCCTGGGCGGCGAGTTCCGGCGCATCCAGTGCACCCCCGACCTGCTGCCGGCGGACGTGCTCGGCGGCTCCGTGTACCACGCCCGCAGCGGCCGGTTCGAGTTCCGGCAGGGCCCGATCATGACCAACATCCTGCTGGTGGACGAGATCAACCGCGCCACGCCGCGCACCCAGTCGGCGTTGCTGGAGGCGATGTCGGAGGGCCAGATCAGCGTCGAGGGCGAAACCACGCCGCTGCCCGCACCGTTCTTCATGCTCGCCACCGAGAACCCGGTGGAGTTCGAGGGCACCTTCCCGCTGCCTGAGGCGCAGCGCGACCGCTTCTTTCTGACCCTGCGCATGGGCTACCCGTCGCCGGAGGCGGAACAGGAGATCCTGCACTCGCAGCGCCGGCTGACCCACCCGGTCACCGACCTGGAGGCCGCCACCGACCTGGAGACGGTGCGCCGCCTGCAGCGGGAGGTGGCGGCGGTGTCCGTGGCGCCGGCCGTTCAGGACCTGATCCTGGACCTGGTGGAGCGCACCCGGCACGACCCCCGGCTGGCGTACGGCGCCTCGCCGCGCGCCTCGATGGCGCTCTACCAGGGCGCGCAGGCGCTGGCCGCCATCCGCGGCAAGGACGCCGGCGGCGCCGACGAGGTGCGCGAGCTGGCGCCCGCCATCCTGCTCAAGCGGATCGGCGTGAAGCCGGAGCAGTTGCTGCGCGGCCTGGAGCCGGAGGCAGTGATCGACGGCATCCTGAACGAGGTGCTCGCTCCGCACCGGCAGACGGCGCCCGGCGCGGCTGCGGGCGGCAGGGCCGCCTGGTGAAACCCCAGGTGCGCTGGGGGCCCGACGTGGTGGTGCCCCTGCTGCTGCTGTTCATCGTCCTGTTCGCGCCGCCGCCGCTGATGCGCGCGGTCGCCGCCGGGCTGCTGGCGATCCGGCTGCTGGCCTTCGCCTACCTGCTGACCGTGCGCAGCGGCGTCGCGGTGTCGCGCGGCGAGGCGCTCGTGCACGCCAACCGCTTCGCGCCGTTCACCTGTACCCTGACCGTACGCAACCGGACGCCGCTGCCGATCCACTTCCTCACCGTCGCGGACCGCATCGGCAGCTTCGCGGCGCGCCACCCGGCGCAGTTCGTCACCGGCCTTGGACCGTGGCAGGAGCGCACCTTCAGCTATCGGCTCGAGGGCCGCGAGCGCGGCGAGTTCCACCTCGGGCCGGTCGACCTGGTCGGTACCGATCCGTTCGGATTCTTCCCGTGGCGCACGCAGGCGCCGAGCCATCAGCAGGTAATCGTCTATCCCGACATCTTCGCCCTCGACCTGCACCACAAGCGCGGCCTGCCCTCCGGCAGCCTGACGGTGCTCAACAAGCTGTACGAGGACGTGACCCGCTACCGTTCGCTGCGCGAGTACCAGCCGGGCGACGAGCCCAAGCGCATCAACTGGAAGGCGAGCGCGCGCATGGGGGCGCTGTATTCGATGGAGTACGTTCCGTCGATCTACTTCCCGGTGCTGGTGCTGCTCAACCTCACCGGCGACGACTACCCGCTGGCACAGCGCGCCCACCTGGTGGAACGCGCCGTCGAGGCGGCGGCCTCGCTGGTGTTCCATTTCGTCGGCATCGGCCAGGAAGTGGGCCTGGCCAGCAGCGGCCTGATCGGACGGCGGCCGGGAGCTCCCGCGGCGCCCGCGGCCGGCGAGGATGCGGCCGCACCGGCCGATGCAGCCGCATCCCACGGCCATCCCGAGGGTCCCGCCGCACCCCTCCCGGCGCCCGGCGGCGCGGCCTACACCGCCGAACCGGTACGCGCCGGATACGCCCACGCCGCCCACCTGCTGGAGCAGCTCGCCCGCATCAACCCGGCCGGCGAGGGCGCCG
>JAPPKD010000219.1 GCA_028820215.1 Spirochaetaceae bacterium
CTCGCTCCCACTCGTGGATCTGCTGCACCTCGTCGACAATCACCACCCGCTCCCGATCGCGCCGGGTGGTGGCCTCGACCAGGTCGAACAGGTCGCGCGCCGAGCGCACGTGGTCGAACTCCAGGGACTCCATGTCGACGTAGACCACTTGGCGTTGCTCGCGGAGCGACTCCGCGAACTGGCGCAGCAGGACGCTCTTGCCGACCCGGCGCAGTCCCACGACCGCCGTGATCACCGGCGCATTGAGGAACCGATGCAGCCGGGAGAGGTAGTGTTCACGCCGGATCTCGATCATTCTACGAGTATATCCGAAATATGATCGTTAACGCCGGTTTATTTCTGATACAACCGAAAAAAGTTCCGCATACGACCGGGTCAGTCGCGGCCGGTGGCGGCGTGGATGTTTGCGCGAGTGCCGGGGATGTCGAAGCAGGCGTACTGGTTGGCGCGCATGATGCGGGTGGCGACCTCCATGGCCTGCCGCTCGGTCAGGTCGCCGGCGGCGACCTCGGCGGCCAGCGCGCGCCGGATGCCGCGGCGCGCCTGCCGGGCGTAGGCCAGGGCCGCGGTCGGCCAGGTGGTGTCGCCGCCGAACGCGAACAGCTTGTTGATCGGCACGGCGTGGATGAAGCGGCGCAGGAAGTCGCCGGCGCTGTAGGGGTCGATGCTCCACGCCCAGCACAGGTCGACCCAGATGTTGCGGTAGTGCTTGGCCAGGGCGGCCAGCTCCTCGCTGTACGGGTAGGCGATGTGCATCAGTACGAAGCGGGCCTCGGGATAGCGGGCCAACAGCGCGCACATGTTGCCGGCGGGGATGTAGGCGGTCGGCATGCTGTCGTTGCCGGCGTAGTAGCCGGTGTGGATCTTGAACGGCAGATTGTGCTCGATCGCCAGCTCGATGCCGCGCGCCCAGCACCAGTCTCCGAGGCACAGGTGGGCGGCGGAGTCGACCTCACCGGGAGCGGGCCGCAGCACCTTCTGGAGCGCCGCCTCCGCATCGGCATCGCTGCGCTCGCGCCAGGCCAGCGTGCGCGCATAGGCGTGCTGTGCCTTGACCGCGATCGCGCACGCCGCGTGGCGGGCGAAGATCGCCTCCATGGCGCGCCGCAGCGAGGCCAGGCCGCCCACCTCGATGCCGGTCTCGGCGGCGACCGCGGGCACGTCGACATCGCCCATGCAGAAGGTGAACCACGACAGGTCGTAGAGAAAGAACTCCGGGCCGGAGGCGTCCGGCGGGCATGGCCAGCGCAAGTCGTCGGTCTGCACCTGGTCGAGGTTGGCGACGTCGTGCAGCAGGCGGTAGCGCTCGCCGGGCCGGCGCAGTTCGGCGGTGCGGCCAGCGGCGGACGCCAGGCCGGCGGGGGTGATCTCGTCGAGACCGTAGACCAGGCTGGCGATCAGGCGCACCGCCTCCCCGTAGCCGGTGAACTGCGTAGCCTGCCACGCCGCCTCCACGCCCCGGAAGCGTGCGGCGATGTCCGGGTCCGAGGCATCCATGAGGCGCCGCATCGCCGACGCGGACGCTCCCGCGGTGTGCAGGTCGGCGCGCACGTAGTTGTCGAACAGGTCCTGCAGAATGTCGGGGCCGTCATCGAGCCACTCCAGCTCCCGCTTGAGGTGCTCGTGGGTATCCACCAGCGGCGTCTGCTCGACGTGCCTGGCCAAGTCGGTGCTGGGCTCTTCCGTATCCACCGCGCCAGCATACCCCAGGTCCGCCGAAAGCTCACCGCCCGGGCGTGGCCGGGGTGGCTGCCTGATACGCTCGTTCTTCGCGCCTTGCCAGCCGGACGCCTCGCCGCTCTCGGTGCGACGCCGGGCCTGCCACGGACTGCTACTAGCGCGCGGAGGCGGCGGTCAGGAGGTCGGCAACGAGCCGGTCAAGTTCCGCTGCCGCGCCAGTATCGCGAAGCGTTTCGCCTGCCAAGGCGTCGCCGGCGGAGGGCAGGCTGAAGTGCCGCTCCAGCAGGGGTACGCGCATGTGGTCGAGCGCCAGGCGGAGCACTACCAGCCCGCGGCGCCCGCCGCCGGGGCCGGGTGACGCGCTCAGCAGCGCGGTGGGGCGCACCCAGATGCGGCGGTCGATGCGGGTAAGCCAGTCGATGGTGTTCTTCAGCAGCGCGGGATAGGAGCCGTTGTACTCGGGCGAGGCGATCATCAGCCCATCCGCCGCGGCCACCTGCTCGCCGAGCGCGCGCGCCGGGCCGGGCACGCCGTTGGCGGTCTCGTAGTCGCCGTCGTACAACCGCATCCGGTAGTCGGCGAGGTCCAGGAACACCCCCTCGCCGCCGAGCGCCGCCACGCGCGCCGCAGCTACCCGCGCCAGGCGCTTGTTGAGCGATTCCCGGCGCGCGCTTCCCGCCAGTACCACAACCCGCCGAGACTCCACTGCGCACCAGTATACCAGTCAGATGCGCTTGATCGAGCCACCGGGTTGCGATTGCTATATCCAAGTGGATATACTATCGGCCATGAACTTGGTTGCCCGTCTGCGGCGGCGCACCGGTCTTACGCAGGTTGCACTGGCCGAACTGGCCGGCACGTCACAACCGACGATTGCAGCGTACGAGAGCGGAACGAAGCGTCCGAGCCTGCGCACGCTCGAGCGCCTGGCCGCCGCCGCCGGTCTCGGCGTCCATGTTGCGTTCGTTCCGCACCTGACGCGGGAGGATCGCCGCAGCCTGGCTCTGCATGAACGGATCGCCGACCGGCTTCGCGCTGCTCCTTCCGAGACGCTGGCGCGGGCGGTAGCGAACCTCCGGCGCATGCGCAACCTTCACCCAGGCGCATCCGCGTTGCTCGACGAGTGGGAGCGCCTGCTGCACGGCTCCCCCGATGTACTCGTGGACGCGTTGATCAACCCTGGCCTCCACTTTCGCGAGCTGCGTCACGTGACGCCGTTCGCCGGTGTGCTGAGTGCGCCGGAGCGCGCTGCCGTGTACCGGGAGTTCCGGCGCGGCGAGATGCGGCGATGAACCGCGCCCAGTTTGAGCATGCGGTCCGGGCAGCCGCCGCGGTCGCCGGGGAGCACGAGGTGATCGTCATCGGTTCGCAGGCCGTCCATGCCTGGATCGAGGAAGGAATTCCGGAAGCGGCGATGCGCTCGGTGGAGGCCGACATCGCGTTGCGTCAGGATGTCGACGGCAGCAAGGCCGATCTGATCGATGGTTCGATCGGCGAAGCATCGCTGTTCCAGGAGACCTTCGGCTTCTACGCGCATGGCGTATCGGTGACGGTCGCCCTCCTGCCGCGCGGCTGGGAACAGCGACTGGTCCGGTTCGCGACACCGGCGACTGCCGGCGTCGTTGCCTGGTGTCTTTCGCCGCAGGACCTGTGGGTCGCGAAGGCCCTGGCAGGGAGGCCGAAGGACTTCGAACTGTGTCGCGCGCTGCTCCGCGTGGGCGCCGTGCAGCGGGACGGGCTCGCCGGACTGATAGACGACACCGAAGCGCACGCGGGTCAGAAGCAAGCGGCCCGGCAACTGCTGGCCGAGTAGCTCGCCGCGAGCGCTCCTATGCCCGTATCCGGGCTACAGCACGTAGGTCGCGCCGGCCGTACCGGGCTTTGCCGGGCCG
>JAPPKD010000070.1 GCA_028820215.1 Spirochaetaceae bacterium
GAGGTATTCAAGAGCCCGACCGCCTGGAGCACCGACCAGGCGGAGGCGGGGAAGGGTGCCAAGAAGGATCAATCACGGCAACATCACGCCGTCGGTCACGCCCCTGGGAATCACCTGTGACCATGCCGAACACCGCGCCGTGCTGACGCTGGCCGGGCTCAGGAGGTTGCGCTTCGGTAACAGGGAGCGCGACGCTGCCGGCCGCACGCTCCTGGCCGCGCTGGGGCTGGTAGCGATCATCGAGCAGGACGCGAGAGGCTATGCGTTGCGCTCCCGCTGCGACCTGGTGTGCGACGAGGCCGCCGCCGCGGGGCTGGAGCTGGTGCACGCCGACGGCTCCACCGAGCCTGTCGAAGGAGATCGCACCGCGGCGCAGGACCTGTACCGACAAGCCTATGCCGCCGCGGAGCAGGCCGGCTTCCACTTCACCTCGATCACGCTGCAGCCGCAGGAGAAGCTGGTCGAGATCGTCCGGCGCAGCCGCGAGCTGGCGCTGGAAGGCGAAGGACACGACGACCGGGACGAGTGAGTCTCGTTCTGGAAATCGAGTTCCTCACCGGGGTGTGCCGCGCGGCGCACAGCCCGGCGAGCGACGCCCCCGACTGGCCGCCGCAACCGGACCGGGTGTTTTCAGCCCTGGTGGCCGCCTGGGCGGGGCGCGGCGAGCAGAGCGGCGAACGGCGGGCGCTGGAATGGCTGGAAGCGCAGGACCCGCCGGCGCTCCATGCCGGCGGCCACACCGCACGCACGGCCCCCGAGGTGTTCGTGCCGCCCAACGACCAGCGCTCTTCGAACGCGGCGCCGACCTACCTCAAGATCATGCCGAGTGCACGGCCGCGCCAGCCGCGGCGGTTCCCGGTGGCCTGGCTCGATGATCCGGTCATGGCCCTGGTGTGGCCGGCCGCGCCAGCGCCAGCGCTGCTGGAATCGCTGGAAAGACTCGCGCGCGAGGTCGGCTACCTGGGCCACTCGGCGAGCCTGGTACGGTGTCGGTTCTTCACCAGCCCGGCGCCGGCGCTGAACCATGCCGGCCGCCCCGCCCGGCGCCGCGTCTACCGCGGCCGGCTGCAGGAGCTGCAGCGCGCGTATCGCGCCAATCCCAAACGCCCGGTCATACTGCCGGGCGCCAGCGTCCCGCCACCGCCGGCGGCCGTGGCGCTCCCCCGGGAGGCCGACTGGCTGGTGCTGGAGGCGATCGGCGGGTTCGTGCCCGACCTCCGTGCCGCCGCGCTGGTCTGCCGCACGCTGCGCCGCGCCCTGATGAGCGGCTACCGCGGCATCGGCATGGCGGACCAGATCCCGGAGCTGGTCTCCGGACACGCCGCGGACCGCCAGCCCTCGCGGCAGCCGCACCTGGCGATCGTGCCGCTGGCGTTCGCCGGCTTCCCGCACGCGGACGGCCGGGTGTTCGGGTTCGCGCTGATCCCGCCGCCACAGACGGAGCTGCGCGAGGTGCCGGGGCTGCAGGCCGCGTTCGAGCGGATCGCACCCTACGACCATGGTATCGAGCGCCGCGTGCTGGAGATCAAGTGCGTGGCGCAGCGCAAGCCGCTGCAGCTCGCGCCGGCCGCCGCGGCGAGCAAGCGCTCGCTGTCACCGGCGCCATACCTGCAGCCGGCGCGCGTGTGGGCGAGCGCGACGCCGATCGTGCTCGACCGTCATCTCAAGCGCTATGACGAGGACAGGGTGCGCGAGTTGATCGCGAGCTCGTGCGGCAACGTGGGCTTGCCGCGACCGGACCTCGACCGGATCCACGTGGGCAAGCACTCGGCGGTCGAAGGTGCGCCGCCGGCGTGGCCGCGCCGGGACGCTCCCGCCTGGACCGCTTGGCGCGTGCCGGAGCCGCTGACCAGCCGCTCACTGACCCATGCCGCGATCGACTTCGGCCGTGAGGTTGCCGGCCCGGTGCTGCTCGGAGCCGGCCGCTACTGTGGACTCGGGCTCTGTCGTCGCCTCGGTGAGGACCTCCACGAATGACCTTGACCGCGGCCCACTTCGCCGATTTTTTCAAGGGTGTTCAAGGGTATTCGCCGTTTCCGTGGCAGCAGCAGCTCGTCGAGCAGCTCGCGGAGAATGACTGCTGGCCCGACGTGCTGGACCTGCCGACCGGCGCCGGCAAGACGGCGGCGCTCGATGCCGCGGTGTTTCACTTGGCGCTGCGGGCGAGTGCGCCGGCGCGGGCCGCGCTGCGGATCGCCCTGGTGGTGGACCGGCGCCTGGTGGTCGACGACGCCGATCGCCGCGCCCGCAAGATCGCCAGCATCCTGCGCAACCCGTCGCAGGTGCCGGAAGAAAACCGCGCCGTGGTGCGCGAGGTTGCGCGCCGCCTGCAGCGCCTCGCCGGTGCCGAGGGGCCGCCCCTGGTCGCGGCGCGGCTGCGCGGCGGCGCACCGCTGGAGCACGACTGGACGCGCAGCCCGACGCAGCCCACCATTCTCTGCTCCACGGTCGACCAGGTGGGCTCGCGGCTCCTGTTCCGCGGCTACGGCGTCTCCGATCGCATGAAGCCCGTGCATGCCGGCCTCCTGGGCACCGACAGCCTGATCCTGCTCGACGAGGCGCACCTGTCCGAGCCGTTCCGGAAGACGCTGGAAGCGGTGCGCACGATCGGGAAGGCGCGGGTGCGGGTGGTGGTGCTCACCGCGACGCCAGGCGGCAGCTACCAGCGCCCGCTGCAGCTCGGGCGCCAGGATCGCGCGCACCCGGTGCTGCGGGCCCGCATCGCCGCGGCCAAGCCGACGCGGCTGATGAAGCCGCTGCAGGTCCCCGATCCCGCGGGCCACTTCGCGCACGCGGCGCGCGAGCTCGCGCAACGGCTGCGCCGCGGCGGCGTGGCGGCACCGGCAGTCGGCGTGGTGGTCAACCGGGTCGACCTGGCGCGCGCCATCTTCGAGCGGCTGCGCATCGGCGATGCTGAGGGCAGTGCAGGGGTGGAGCTGCTGATCGGCCGCGCCCGCGACGTAGGCCGGCGACGCATCGAGGGCCGGCTCGCTCCCTACCGCACCGGCGCCGACGGCCGCGCGGCTGCCGGGCCGCTGCTGCTGGTCGCCACCCAGTGCCTGGAGGTGGGCGTCGACCTGGACCTCGACGGGCTGGTGACGCAGGCCGCCTCGCTCGATGCGCTGCGCCAGCGCTTCGGCCGCCTCAACCGTGCCGGCCGGCCCATCCCCGCGGCCGGCTCGATCCTGGTCACGGCCGAGGGCCTGCGCAAGAAAGCCGACGATCCGGTCTACGGCAGCCGCATCCGCGATACCTGGGACGCGCTCACCGCGATCGCCAGGCGCGGGCGCGTCGACTTCGGCGTGAGCGCCCTCGATGCACAACTGCGCAAGGCCAAGATCGACGTGGCCGCGCTCGCCGCGCCGCGCGCCCGGGCGCCGGTCTTGATGCCCGCCTACCTCGATCTGTGGGCGCAGACCTCGCCGCCGCCCGCCGCGGATCCGGAAGTGGGCCTGTTCCTGCACGGCGTGGAGCGGGCGCCGGCGGAAGTCTCCCTGGTGTGGCGCAGCGACATCAGCTCCGACATGTTTTCCGTGCGCGACAAGCTCATCG
>JAPPKD010000372.1 GCA_028820215.1 Spirochaetaceae bacterium
GGTGTTGTTTCCCACGTAGTTCCGGCACGGGTTCCCCGGTTTGATTCTGATGGAACGGGGCGGGTTTTGCCGTGGTGTTCCACCATGGTCTGAAGCGGTTTGGGCGGGCGGGTGGCCTGAGGCGGCGAGGTGCCTGGTGCGGCGGGTTGTTGCAGCCGTCAGAACGGCGGTTCGTCGTGCAGGTGCGGGCTGTCGTGGTCGGTGTCGCGCGCGTCGGCGCGGGCGTCGCGTTCGTATTGGCGCTGCCGGTGGCCGATGAGGCGGCCGGCGTAGCGGTTCTCGACGGCGTCGGCGAGGTCGCGCAGGAGGTCGCAGAGAGCGCTGACGGTTTCGGCGGAGAGGTCGTCGTCGAGCGGCAGTCGGAGTTCGGGGTCGCGGGAGTTCATGGGGGGCGCGGATCGGTCTACGGACGCAGTTCGTCGATGGCGTGTTGCATGTGTTCGGCGTCGACGGTGCGCTGGTTGGCGATGGCGGCGGCGGACAGGGCGTAGTGGGCGATGCGGTTGATCTGGCGCGGCAGTCCGCGGGAGGCCTGGAACAGGGCCTCGACGGCGGGCGGCTCGAACAGAGGCAGTTCGGAGCCGGCCAGGCGTAGGCGGTGGGCGAGGTAGGCGTCGATCTCGTCGTGGCCGAGGCTGCCGATGTGGTGGCGCACGACCAGGCGTTGGCTGAGCGACTCGTGGACGGCCATGGACAGTCGGCGGCGCAGTTCGGTGAGGCCGACGAGCAGCATGCACAGCCGGCGTTCGGCGTCCATCTGGAAGTTGGTGAGCAGGCGCAGGTCGTCGAGCACGTCGTTGCGCAGGTGCTGGGCCTCGTCGATGACCAGCACGGGGAGTTGCCCGGCCTCCTGCACGAGGCGGGTGATCTCGTTGCGGATGGTGCGGTGGGCGGTGGCGCGGGAGCGCTGGGTGGGCAGTCCGAGTTCCCAAGCGATGGACTTGTACATGTCGAGCACATTGCCGGTGGTGAGCGAGACGTAGTAGACGCGGTGCAGACCGGGATGGAGGCTGTTGGTGACGTGTCGGCAGACGGTGGTTTTGCCGGCGCCGACCTCGCCGGTGAGCAGGCCGATGCCGCGCAGTTCGACGAGGTGCGCAAGGCGCGCCTCGGCCTCGCGGTGCGCGGCGGACGCGAACAGCTCGTCGGTGGCGAGGTCGTTCTCGAAGGGCGGCCGGGTGAAGGCGAAGTGGCGCAGGTACATCAGTCGTTCCTCTGGTCCCTGTTCTTGTGCTCCCGGTCGAGGTTGCGCATGGCGATGCGGGACGGTGGCGGTTCGGGCGCGGGTTGGTCGGTCTCGATGTGCGAAGACGGACGGACGCGGCGCACGGCGGTGTTGGCGTAGGCGTCGAGCACGGTGGCGTCGCCGGCGGGCGTGCCGTCGAGGACGACCCGCAGGGGCCGGCCGGGGGGCGCGGCGGGGTCGTGGCGCAGGACGACGGTCTTGCCGACGAGCACGGCGTCGACCTCGTAGAGGCGGCCGTGGAGGCTGACGGTGCGGTCCTTCATGACGCGGCGCTTGTGCTCGAACAGGAACACGTCGTCGAAGGCCGGGCCGGGGTCGGGATAGCGCACGTCGGCGCCGGCGGTGGCCCAGCGGTCGAGCGGCGTGTCGCCGTCGAGGCCGCGGTGCGGGGCCTGGTGGTACTCGCCCTCGATCCACGCCCACAGGCGGCGGTTGAGATCCTCGAGGCTGTCACGGGCGTCGCGGTCGAGGTGGTTGAGCCAGCCCTCGCGGAGGGTTCTGAACCATCTCTCGATCTTGCCCTTGGCGGCGGGCTGGAAGGGCTTGGCGTGGATCAGCGCGATGCCGAGCCGGGCGCAGACGAGGGCGAGATGGCGGGAGCGGTAGGCGGCGCCGTTGTCGACGTAGAGGCGGTTCGGCAGGCCGCGGCGCATGACGGCCTGCTTGAGCGCGGGCAGGAAGGCGGCGGTGTTCTCGGCGAAGGCGAAGGCGGCGTACGGGATCACGCGGGTGGCGTCGTCGAGGAAGGCGATCAGGTAGGTCTTGCGGCGCCGGCGGCCGTCGCGGACGGCGGGGCCGTGCATGACGTCGCTCATCCACAGTTCGCCGGCGTAGCGGTGGGCGAAGCGGCGCCGGTCGGCGACCGGCTGTTGCGCGTCGCGGTCGAGGAGTCCCTCGCGGGCGAGCAGGCGGTGCACGGTGGAGGGTGCGAGGCGGATGTCGTCGGCGACGCCCTGGCGGCGTGCTTCGTCGATGACGGCGCGCACGGACCAGGCGGGGTTGGCGAGCTTGACGGAGATCAGCAGTTCGGCGGTCTCGGCGGACAGCCGGCGGGGTCGTCCACGATCGGCGCGTGGCTTCGGATACAGGGCGTCGAAGCCGCCGTCGCGGTAGCGCTTGAGCCAGTCGCGCAGGGTCTCGGCGGCGACGCGGGTGCGGTGCGTGCCGGGGATGTCGTAGTCGCGTTCGGCCTTGGCGCGCAGCCGGGCGCCGATGCCGGGCGTGCCGGGCGGCAGGTTGACGAGGTCGGCGATGAGGCCATAGCGGAACAGCGCCACGGCCTGGCGCGGGTCGTCGTCGGGGGCGTTCGCCATGTTGCGGGTCTCGTTGGCCGCCGCGGCGGTCGTTGTCGGCGCACGTTAGGCGCAAGTCGCCGGGGGGTCATGGCCCACCCGTTGTTGGAAGGTCGCGGACGGGTTCCCCACGCCGCCGGCGTGGTGGGCGAAGCCGAGCGGCGCCGGCAGCGCCGGGAGTTGCCGCGAGGCGATCTCGCGCAGCCAGACGAGCGCCGCGTCGGTGCCGAGGCGCACGCGGAAGGCGGGCACGGTGGCGGCGCAGCCGAGGAAGCGGTCCGGCAGCAGGCCGCGCACGGCGGTCAGGGCGCGCTCCACCAGGCGGATGCGACGCCGCAGCCAGCGCATGGCCCCCGCCGGTTCCGAACGTCCGCCACGCTGCGCGCATCCGCGGCGGTGGCCACAGCGTCCTCCAGCTCGGCCAGCGTGCCCGGCAGGCGCGCCGCCAGACAGTCCGGCAGCAGGCTGAAGGTGGTGCGGCTCTCGGGGCAGTACCAGCGCGCGACGCGCGTGCCGGGCGGCGTCTTGCGGGCGTAGGTGCCATGCCGCGCGAACGAACAGCCGCCGCGCGGGTGGTTCGGGCAGCGCGCCAGGGTTGCACGACGCCAGCCTTGCGCCGTAACGTACTGCTCGCCGGAGAGCCCCGTCTTGAAACGCAGCTGCACCGGCCGCGGCCCGGCGGGGGTCCACACCGCGCGGGCCGACCTCCTCTTGTTCTTCTTCGACCGTGCCAGCTTACCGGGCGCACGCTCCGGGGGGCGACGTCCCGGCGCGATCCCGCTCCGCCCCGGGCCGCTCCGGCGGCGGTTCGAACGGCTGTTCAACGCAGGCGACCGCCTACCTTCGAGACACGCCCCCTGCGCGCCCCGACAGCTGCGCTGCCGCGGTGGTCGAATCCGGCGTTGCCCACACTGCACCACCTTCCCGGTCGATCCGTCGACGGATCAGTGCGACCGAAATCCGTAGTGCGCCAACGGGCTAATCAGAGAAACAACA
>JAPPKD010000147.1 GCA_028820215.1 Spirochaetaceae bacterium
GCGGCGTGCCGACGCTGGCCGAGGCCTTCGAGACCTACATCAAGGCCAACCCGAATGTCAAGTCCAGTTCAAAACTGACCCAGGAATCGCGTCCAAATTTGACCCACCTTCCGCCTCTTCCCTTTCCAAGTAGCGTCTCTCCTGCCGGGCATTTCGCCCTGGCGTTGGGGTTTCGCTCTGGGAGAACGGGAAGATGGGAACATTTGAACAGGCTGACTGGCATGGACTGGTGGCGACCGCGCGATCGCTGCCGCTGGACAGGGTCGCGACGGCGCTTGGCTACCGCCGCGACGTGAGGGACAAGGCGCGCTGGAAGCGGCCGGGGTCCGTCCTGAGCATCAACGGCGAGAAGTATTTCGACCACATGTCCGGGACGGGCGGCGGCGGTGCGATCAGCCTGGTGATGCACGCTCGCGGTGACGGCTTCCGCGATGCCGTCGCCTTCCTGTCGGCGCAGGGGCTTCGCTTCTGCGGCCCGCACCGCCGGGACGGCGCGGCTGCTCCGGCAGGCCGGCGGCGGCTCGACCTCCCGACCCGGTCGGAGGCCTCCTGGCCCGAGGTGCGCGATCACCTCGTCACGGAACGCGGCATCGGCGGGATGCTGCTCCATGTCTGCCACGCCCGCGGGCTGGTCTACGCGGACCGTCGCGGGAACGCGGTCTTCGTTTCCCGCGACGTCTCGGGCAAGGCGACCGGGGCGGAGATCGTCGGCCTCCGGCGCCGCGGCGGCGATGCCGCGTTCAAGGTCATGGCGCCGGGATCGAGGAAGGCGTCGGGCGGGTTCTGGATGGCGTCGGACGGCGCCTCTCCGGAGCGTGCGGTTCTCGTCGAGAGCGCGATCGACGCGCTGTCGGTGCTGACGTTGCGGAGCTTCCCGTGGGCCGGATCCGGCGGCTTCGCCGCGGTGTCCGCCGCCGGCGTCGCGACATCGGTCCCGCGCTGGCTGGACGGCTGGCGCCTGCGCCGGATCCTCTGCGGCTACGACGCCGACCGGGCCGGGGACGCGGCCGCCGCCAGGCTCGCCCGGACCGATCCCCGGGTCGTCCGCTGCCGTCCGGCGGTCGAGGGCGAGGACTGGAACGACCTGCTGGTGCGGGAGACGGCGGGCGAGCCGGTCTGGAGCGAACGGCCCGAAGGCGAGGCGTGACGGGTGCCGCCCCGCCCGCGATCCTGCGGCGGGCGTTCAGCTGCGGTGCCGGAACCGCCAGCTCTCGTTCCCGGTCTCGATTATGTCGCAGTGATGCGTGAGCCGGTCGAGCAGCGCCGTGGTCATGCGCGGGTCCCCGAACACCTCGGCCCATTCCTTGAACGGGAGGTTCGTGGTGATGACCATCGGCGTGTGCTCGTAGAGGCAGGAGACGAAGTGGAACAGGAGGTGCCCGCCGGTGCGGGCGAAGGGCAGGTAGCCGAGTTCGTCAATGATGATGAAGTCCCGCCGGCGCATGGCGTCGGCGAGACGGCCCTGGCGGCCGTCGCGCTGCTCCTGCTCCAGGAGGTTGACCAGTTCGACGGCGTTGAAGAACCGGCCCCGGCAGCCGCGGCGGATGCAGGCCCGGGCGATGGCCACGGCAATGTGACTCTTGCCCGTGCCGGTTCCGCCGATCGCGACAACGTTGCGCGGCGGATCGAGGAAGGAGCCGTCCGCGAGCTGGCGCAGCGGCCGCTCCTCGACAACGCTCTGCGTGAAGTCGAACCCGTCGAGCTCCTTCGCCGTCGGCAGCTTCGCGACCGACAGCTGGTACTTGATCGAGCGCGCCTTCTTGTCCGCGACCTCCGCCTTCAGCAGCGTGCCGAGGACCCGCTCCGGGGGATGGCTGCGCCTGGCGGCGTCGGCCAGCACCTCGTCGTAGGCGGCCTTCATGCCTCTCAGGCCGAGAGCGCTCATCAGTTCCAGGATGTCCTTGCGTCTCATTCCCGCATCTCCCTCAGGCTGTCATAGCGGCTGCAGTCGGCTTCCGGCTCGATGTTCAGGCGGAGCCGGTCGGGAAGCTCGATCCATGGCGCCGGGCCGGGATCGCGCCGTCGCGACAGGATGTTCAGGACCACGTCGGCCGAGACGGCGCCGCCGTCCAGCGCGTCGGCGCAGGCCGCGCACACCTCGTCGAGCCCGTCCTCGGAGACCGCCGCAAGAATCCGTACCATCTGCCGGTCGCCGTCATCGAAGGCGCCGAGCCGGTCCCTCACCGCCTCCAGCGCCTCCGGCAGGGCCCCGTTCCGGAACGGGGCGCCGTTGCGCAGCGCGCCGGGCTTGCGTTCGAGCACGGGCAGGTAGTGGAGCCAGTCGTAGACCGTCTTGCCGCGAGCGAAGCTGCGCGGGTGGCTGCCGACCAGCTCGCCGTCAACGCGGACGTCGACCCGGTCCGCGTAGGCGAACACCTCCGCCGCCTGCTCGGACGCTCGTGCCTCGGCGCTGTACCGGTTGCCGTCGAAGCGCACCAGGCAGGTCTTCGAGACCCCCCGGCCCAGCGACCGATGGCCGTCGAAAGGACCAGGAAAGGGGATCAGGCAGCGGCGCTCCTCGCACGCGAACACCTCCCGGACCGTCATCTCCGGATCTTCGGGATGCGGATGCTCCCGCGCATGCCTGCGACAGCTCTCCTCGAGCCAGTCGTTCAGGTCGTCGAGGCTGTCGAAGCGCGGCGGCTCGCGGAACAGCCGTTCGCGAACGTCGCGGACCTGGCTCTCGACCTGGCCCTTTTCCCACGCCGCGTTCGGCGTGCAGGCCACCGGCTCCACGAGGAAGTGCGCGCACATCTCCAGGAAGCGGGCGTTGAACTTGCGCGTCCGCCCCGCGAAGATGACGTCGACGACCGTCTTCATGTTGTCGTAGATTCCCCGCTGGCACGAGCCTCCGAACGCCTCGAACGCCCGGTTGTGGGCGTCGAAGACCATCTCCTGGGTCTCGCGCAGGTACGCCCGAACGTAGCTCATGCGGCTGTGGCAAAGGCGCATGTGCGCCACCCTGAGCCGCATCGTCGTGCCGCCGATGACCGCCCATTCATGGCTCCAGTCGAACTGGAAGGCCTCCCCGGGATCGAACTCCAGCGGAACGTGGGCGCCCGACACGCCGCCGCCATTGCGCCGGTCCCACGCGGCCGCGTAGCGGCAGACCGCGCTGTAGCTCGCGTCGCATCCCTGGTCCGCGAGCTGCCGCCAGATCCGCTTCATGCTCAGGCGGTCGCGCGGCTTCTTCCCCTTGTTGGCCTCCAGCTTCCGCTCAAGCTCCGGAATGAAGTCGCCGAGCTTCGCGTGCGGCTGGTCCGAACGCCGGTACTTCGGCGCCGACCCGTCGGACCGCAGCACCTTGCGGACCGTGTTGCGCGAAATGCCCGTCGACCTCGCGATCGAGCGAATGGACCTCCCGTGAACGTGCCACGCACGCCGTATCTTGCCGATCGTCTCCACTGACACCATCTCCACTGCCTCGCTGATTCGTTGCGAGGCAGGCGTTTCCACCTGATTTGGGGTGGGTCAAATTTGGACGCGAATCACCCCCCGAAGTGGGTCAATTTTCAACGCGACTCCACA
>JAPPKD010000076.1 GCA_028820215.1 Spirochaetaceae bacterium
CCGTCGACTTAGGCCCACGATCACGCCAGCCGATCGACTTGGTGAGCGAAGCGGGTTAGGCCACGTGATCAAGGACGGATAGGGCCAGCCTGTTCCTCCGGGTTCTCGTCGTTTTGAGGCCCGGTTCCAGATCGCTCGGTCGCACCGTTGGTTTCTGCGTAGGACACACTGTCGCGCTCCTCAGGCGGCTCAGGCTCGCTTTCTGCCAGCAATCGCCGCAAGGCACGGAGGGTTCGCTCCGCGACGGAGACCGCGCGCTCGGCATCTTCCCTGGTCGGAATGCCCAGGGGCAGAAGACCCGACTCCGCCGGGTATCTGCCGCGGTAGATCTCGTCCATGAAATCGATGTCAGCAGGCTGAAGTGGAATAAGCAGCCGATAGTCCTCGGCTATCGCCAGCAGTCGATGGATGCTGTGGATATTCTCAAGCTCCCAGCCGCGGTCCAGGAGCATGGTCTTGATCGACTTCTCCACGCACTGCTGGGCGTGATAGCACGCGCCGCGGTAGAAGCCGCCGGGCAGGAGATGCTCGGCGGCCTTGAGGTCCTCCTCCGCCTGCTGGACCCACGCCTTGATGCCCTCTCTCATGTAGATACAGATTCCCTCGCTGACGATCGTGCGCAGGAACACGCTTCCGCGCCGGAACTCTTGCGCGAACTGGGAGCGGGTGAGCACGTAATGGTCGATTGCGAACGTGCGCTTGAAGGATCTCAGCGCTGTCGTCAGCTCACGAGCGCTGTCGTTTCCCGGCGCGTCGCCTCGGTCCCGCGTCACGACCAGCAGGTCGAGGTCATTACCCGACGATGTCCGCGCGACCGAGCCGAACAGAATGATCTCGATCGGATCGATCGCGTCGACGACCGCGTCACGTACGAGTGAAGCAGTTTCTCGGGTCACCACGGAAGGAAACATACCACGTGACCGCTACCCGGTCGGGCAACAGCGGTCCGGCGCGCCGGTCGGAGACCTGTCGCACTGATCGAGTTGCGGGAGCCGCCTGAGACGTTTTTCGACGTGGCGGCTCGGGAATCATTGCGGACGCGCCGCCTGCGGGGAGACTCGGGCACCGGCGAACGCCTACCTGAGGGGTGCGGCTCGTTCGAGCGCCGGTGCCAAGCCCTCGTCGCGCGCGTTTGACGCCCCCTTCACGGCGTGGAACTCTCTGCTGATCCATCGAGCAGGAGGTACATACATGTACGTGCCGATCAAGCGGCTGATCACGGTCGCGGCTCTTACGCTGATCGCGTGTTCCGCGTTCGCTACGGCGACGCAGGAAAGCGCCATGGAGGAGCCGGCCGCCTTCGACTGGCTCAGGATGTACGATCACTCGTACCAGGACATCGCCAACGAGGACAATCCGCTCTTCCTCTTTCTCGAGGACAAGTTCAACGTCGACATCAACCTCGTCCATTACCACTACGACGTGTTCCGGCAGCAGCGCGACGTGCTGGTCTCGTCGGGCGACATGGCGGACCTTTTCGCGGCGTGGGACTTCGATCTGGCCACCTACGGCGAGCGCCTCGTGCAGCCCTACAACGACCGCCTGGCCGCAGGCGATCTGCCCAGCTTCCAGGCCGTGCTGGAGCGCAATCCGGGTGCCCAGGCCACGCTGACCGAGGCGGACGGCAACCTGTACAACTTCCCGCGTTTCCGCGGCTATCCGTGGATCCGCAAGGCGCCGATCCTGAGGGTCGACCTGCTCCGTGAGGGCGGCTTCGACGGCGACACCGACGTCATGACCTGGGATCAGTTCAAGGCGGCGCTGCAGGCCATGTCGCGGGCGCTCGACGGCGCTCCGGCGTGGCTGATGCGCGACGGGTTCACGGACTTCATGCGCGAGGTCCCCAAGGCGTTCGGCATGAACGTGTCCGGCGCGGGATCCAACTACCCCGTGAGCTTCGACTACGACTCCGGGGAGTACAGCATCATCACGCGCACGCCCAATCTGAAGTGGATGATCCTGGCCCTCAAGGACCTGTACGACGACGGCCTGCTGCATCCCGACTTTCACAACATGGCCGAGGACGTCTGGGAGCGGCACTGGAACGACGGACAGGTCGGCCTGACCTTCGAGTGGTCCGCCTGGGCGACCAACACGCCGAACAAGGTCGCCAAGGGGTGGGACCTGCAGTTCGGCATGGCCCTGACCGGACCGGACGGCAGCACCGGCCACGTGATCCCGCACGACCCGGTCAACCTGACCTGGGGCGACCTGCTCTACAAGGACTCCGAGGTGCAGGACGCGATCCTGGAGATGGTCGACTGGGGCTACAGCGACGAGGGAGCGATCTTCTTCAACCTGGGCATCGAGGGCCTGCACTGGGAGGCGGATCCCGCCTACCCGTCGGGCATGCGCTTCTACCACGTCAACTACGAGGGCCTGGAGCAGGAGGCGTTCGACGCCCGGTTCCAGCAGACGATCCCCTATCAGCAGTACGGATTGAACTCGTACCGGGAACATGGCTTCCAGGGGTGGTTCAACTTCCTGGATCCCGCCGTGCGCTTCGGCGAGCTGCATTTCGCCGCGCCCGGACAGACGCACGCTCAGGACATGATCGACCGCCACGACGAGTTCCGGGCGAACGGCTGGATGCTGCCGCCGCTGCCGCTGCTGAAGTTTTCCGCCGACGAGGCCGAGATGCAGTCGGAGCTGCTGGCTCCCATCGAGACGTTCGTCGATGAGAACGTGCTGCGCTTCATCCTGGGCACGAGGCCCATCGCCGAGTACGAGGACTTCGTGCAGGAAGTCGAGGACCTGGGCGCGCAATCGCTGGTCGACCTGTACAACGCGGCCGTCGCCCGCTGGCACGCCGCGATGGGCTGATCGGCAGCGAATGACGCCATCGTGGAGAGGGGAGGCTCAGGCCTCCCTTCCCTTTTAGCTGATCGTTCGTGCCCCGTCCTCGTGCCACAGGCGATCTGGGCCGGCAAGATTTCTGGCCGCATCGCGGTCGAGGGATCTTACCGCATGCCCGGCGCCGTGAGGACGGTCTCGTGCGTCCGCCGCAGATGCGCATCCTGCAGACGTCCGGAGCGCGTTGGCCAGTCTGATAGCCGACCTTTCGCCCGGTCCTCGTTGCATGCCAGATTGAGATGCAGGCTCGCGGCGGTGCAAGATCGGCGTGGCGGGTTTGGGGGCAGCCCTCGTTCAAACCCCGGTGGGTGCACACATCCTGTGTGCCGGTAGTCGATCAGATCCTCGCGATCGCCAGCCGCAATCGGGACGTCGAAGTTCCGATTGTCTGCCAGACGCTCGGTCACGGATCGGTCTCTGCACCACGAACATGCCCAGCGGCTTGATCTCCCGGCACGGCCAATTCAACTCCGACGGGTCCAGCCACGTGTGGCCTCCGACCAGATGCTGTGGACTCGCTCCAACGGCCACGCTCCAGGAGCATCGCCTTCCGTCACGACACTGGCCTGAACCCGGCTTATTCGTGTAGGAGAGGAGAAAAAGTAGGCGCGTCCGCCGATTTGC
>JAPPKD010000218.1 GCA_028820215.1 Spirochaetaceae bacterium
TCAGGAGAACGAACGAATGGCTGCCTGACCTGTCACGCTGACGGAATGCACCCGGAGTGGTCCGCCGGCTGGACGATGAGCGTCCGCTACGAGCCGGATGACCAGGTTCTGGTTGCCGAGGCGGGACCGGCGGTGAGCGACCTGGTACTCGCGCCCGGCGAATCGCTCGAGCTGCCGCCGGCCCACGTGATCTTCTTCGAAGGGGGGTTCGAGCAGGCGACCAACCGGAGCCGCGGCTACATCAGGGAGCACCTCACTCCACGCTACGAAGGACGCCAGGTGGTGCCGCCGGTGTCCTACACCATCTGGCCCGGCATCCAGGCGCCCTACACGGACCGCGACATCTACCCGCAGATCGACACCGCCGCGGAGCTGGGGGTCGAGGTGTTCATCGTCGATGACGCCTGGTACGAAGGCCGGTTCCCCGGTGGATGCGGCAACTGGTACCCCGACCCCGCCAAGTTTTCCGACGGGTTGGAGCGGGTGGTCGACCGGGTCGAGGAGCAGGGTATGCGCTTCGGGCTCTTCATCGACGCGGAGGCCGAGCCCGGCACCTGGATCCTGCGGGAGCACCCCGAGTTCTTCTACGGGCCGGAGCTCGGAAGCGCCTGGACCCCGCGCCGCCGGCTCTACAACTTCAGTCTCCCGGAGGCATGCGAGTTTTACCTGGAGCTCCTGGGCGGCATCATCGAGCGCTACCACGTGCGCTACCTCCGCTGGGACTACAACATGGACGGGCACCCCATCTTCCGGAGGGTGGACCCGACGCTCAAGGTGAAGTTCGCCCATCTCGCGGGGCTCTACCGGGTATGGGAGACGCTTGTCGAGCGGCACCCGGCGCTGATGCTCGAGTGCTGCGCCGGAGGCGGCCAGCGTCTGGACTTCGGCACCATGCGGCGACATCACGCCTGCTGGTGCAGCGACAGCAACGCCCATCCGCATCTCTACCACGTGATGCAGGCCGGCGGTAACGCGTTCTTGCCCGCCAACTACCTCGGCAGCTCCCTGGGATGGCCGCCGAGCAAGGGCCTGCGCGACCGGCCCGGCATGACGCTCCACCCCGACGCGAAGCTCACCGATCTCTCGTTTCTGAGCCGCATGGCGGGGGAGTTCTTCCTGCACGGCACGGTTGCCGAGTGGCCGGCCGCGGCCAGGGAGCGCGCCCGCCACTGGATCGACGTCTACAAGCGGGTGCGCCACCTGTTGATGCTCGACTATTTCCGGCCACTGCCGCAGCCCCAGTCGGAGGCGGACTGGAATGCCATGCAGTTCGCCGCGGGATCCGATGAGGGCATCGTCTTCGCCTTTCGTGTCGCGGGCGAAACGGGCGAACAGCGGATTCCTCTTCGTGCCGTGGACCCGGCGGCCCGCTACCGGGTGACAGACGAGGGCTCCGGCGTCGAGGAGAGCGTGCCGGGTGAGCAGCTATCCCGAGGGCTGTCGGTCGCGCTGCAGCCGGAGTCGGCCAGGCTGCTCTCCTATCGAGTGGATTCACGAGGTGATGCGGCACCGACGCTCCTGCCGGACGGTATAGTGTAGGAGTGCCAAACAGAGCCCGCGACTGGCTCGCACAGTCTGAGCGCAACCTGGCCCAGGCGGTGGCCTCTCAGGCGGAACAGCGCCACGAGTGGGCGTGCTTCGCCGCCCACCAGGCCGCAGAGCTCGCGGTGAAGGCGCTGCACCTGGCTCGTGGCCAGGAGGCGTGGGGGCACGTCCTGACACGGCTGCTGGCCGATCTCCCCGATTCGCCAGCGGAAGACCTGGTAGAGCGGGCACGCGTGCTGGACAACTACTACGTCCCGACCCGGTACCCGAACGGACACGCTGAGGGGCCACCCTTCGAGCACTACGGCCCTCGACAGAGCGCGGAGGCAATCGAGCATGCCAACCAGATCGTTGAGTTCGTCCGTACTGCGCTGGCCTGACGCCGACCAGGTTCACGCCGCCGTCGTCGCCTGGACCGCGCACACCTGCCGCCAGTCACCGGATGTGCGCGCCGTCGGCTACTTCGGCTCCTACGCGCGGGGCGACTGGGGCGTCGGCAGCGATCTCGACCTGTTGGTGCTGGTTGACGGCGACGCGAGCTGGCACGGGAAGACAGAGGATCTTCCGGTACCGGCAGAGGTCACGGTCTTCACCGAGCGCGGCTGGCACGCCCGGCTGGCCCGCGGTGACCGCTTTGCAAAGACCCTGGTCGCTGAGACCGTGTGGGTTACAGAACCGCCACCAAGGAGGCGATGAGCCTGGCTCAGCCAACCTTCATTCCGTCTCGAGTTCCTCTTGACCTTCCGGTTCCTGGAAGGTTGACGCTATGGATTCCATGACGACTACCGATCCGGTCTGCGGCATGACCGTCGATCCCAAGGCGGACACTCCCACGCTGGAGCATGCCGGACAGCGGTATTACTTCTGCTGCGAGCACTGCTTGCACCGCTTCGCGGAGGATCCGGAGCAGTGGCTGGACAGCCGACCGGCGCCGCAACCGGCGGCAGCGGTGACGGCGGGCAACGGCTACACCTGCCCCATGCATCCCGAGGTCGTGCAGGACGAGCCGGGAACCTGCCCGCACTGCGGCATGGCGCTGGAGCCGGTCGCGCCGGCGGCGGACGACGGCCCCAACCCGGAGCTTGCGGACTTCCGCAGGCGGCTGCGGATCGGCGTCCCGCTCGCGCTGGCGGTCTTCCTGCTGGAGATGGGCGCGCACGTTGGCGTACCCGTGGCGGACTGGCTGGGCGCCCGCCTGCACGCATGGATACAGCTCGTCCTGGCAACGCCGATCGTCGTCTGGCTGGCGAGCCCGGTGTTCGAGCGCGGGTGGGCGTCGGTCAGGAACCGCAGCCCGAACATGTGGACGCTGATCTCCCTGGGGACCGGAGCGGCCTACCTGTTCAGCGTCGTGGCGGTGCTGGCGCCGGGCCTGTTCCCGCCGTCGATCCGCGGCGGACACGGACTGCCGCCGGTCTACTTCGAGGCTGCGGCGGTCATCCTGATCCTGGTCCTGCTCGGCCAGGTGCTGGAGCTGTCGGCGCGCGAGCGCACCGGAGACGCCATGCGGGCGTTGCTGGGCCTGGCTCCCGCCAGCGCCAGGGTCGTCCGTGACGGCCGGGAGGAGGACGTGCCATTGGAACAGGTTCGGCCCGGCGAGCAGCTCCGCGTCCGGCCCGGTGAGCGCGTTCCGCTCGACGGCGTGGTCCTCACCGGCCACAGCTCCGTGGACGAGAGCATGATCACGGGCGAGCCGATCCCGGTGGAGAAGACGGCCGACGACGCGGTGACCGGCGGCACGTTGAACGGGTCCGGCACCTTCGTGATGCGCGCCGAGCGGGTCGGCGCCGACACGCTGCTCGCCCGCATCATCGACCTGGTCGCGCGCGCCCAGCGCAGCCGCGCGCCGATTCAGGCGCTGGCGGACCGGGTCGCCCGCTGGCTGGTGCCGGTGGTCGTCGCCGTGGCCGCAATCGCGTGCGTCGCGTGGCTGCTGCTCGGCCCTCCGCCGGCGCTGTCCTTTGCCGTGGTCGCGGCGGTCAGCGTGCTCATCATCGCCTGCCCCTGCGCGCTCGGTCTGGCGACGCCGATGTCGATCGTGGTGGCGACCGGCCGCGGCGCCCGTTCCGGGGTGCTCGTGCGCGACGCGGAAGCCCTGGAACGGCTCGCGGAGGTGGACGTGCTGATCGTCGACAAGACCGGGACCCTGACCGAAGGCCGGCCGTCGCTCACCGACGTGGTCCCCTCCCCGGATTTCGAGGCCGAGTGGGTCCTGGCGCTGGCCGCCGCGCTGGAGCGGGGGTCGGAGCATCCGCTGGCGGACGCCGTCGTGGCAGGCGCCACCGACCGCGGGATCGAGCGCCTCGACGCCGATCCCGATCGCTTCGCCGCGGTCGCCGGCAAGGGGGTCCGCGGCCGGGTCGGCGGACGCGACCTCGCGCTCGGCAATGCCGCGATGATGCGGGACGCCGGGGTCGATCCCGCACCGCTGGAGCAGGTCTCGAACCCGCTTTCGGCAGCCGGGAAGTCGGTACTGTTCGTGGCCGTCGGCGGGGAGCCCGCAGGCGTCATCGCGGTCGCGGACCGGGTGAAGGAGACGACGCCCGGCGCCATCGCAGCGCTGCACGCCGGCGGGCTGCGGATCGTCATGGCGAGCGGCGACAACCGGCGCTCCGCCGAAGCGGTCGGGCGCACGATCGGCATCGACGAGGTGCACGCCGAGCTCGGACCGGAGGACAAGGGCGAGCTGCTCGATTCCCTGCGCGCCCGCGGCCTGAGGATCGCGATGGCCGGCGACGGCGTGAACGACGCGCCTGCGCTTGCCGCGGCGGACGTCGGCATCGCCATGGGCACCGGCACCGACGTTGCGATCGAGAGCGCCGGGGTCACGCTGGTACAGGGAGACCTCGAGGGCATCGTTCGCGCTCGCCGCCTCGCTCGCGCTACCATGCGCAACATCCGCCAGAACCTGTTCTTCGCCTTCGTCTACAACGCCGTCGGCGTGCCGGTGGCTGCCGGTGTGCTGTACCCGCTCTTCGGCGTGCTGCTGTCGCCGGTCATCGCCGCCGTGGCGATGAGCCTGTCGTCGGTGTCGGTGATCGCCAATGCGCTGCGGCTGAGGTCATTCGAGTGACCCGGCCGTCAGCCCCCCTCCGCTGCCTGGCGGTTGTCCTCCTGCTCGCGAATGCCGGAATGGCGTGGGCGGATGACGTGGTGGCGACCATCGGCGAGGAGTCCGTGCAGCGCGCCGAGCTCCTGACGGTGGCGTCGTTCTCCCTGGAGGAGACCGAACTCGAGCGCCTGCGCTGCCAGGTTGAAGCGGACCGAGGCCACGCCGAGGTGCTGCAGACGTTTCTCCGGCAGCTTGTGCATGAGCGCCTGCTCGACCTGGAGGCCGCCCGCACCGGAATGACCGTGCAGGCGATACTGGGGTCGGTATACGAGTCGGTGCCGCCGATCGAGGACGCCGCGGTCGAGGCGTTCTATAAGGAGAACCAGAGCCGCATCCCTTACGCGCTGGGGGCCGTGGCGGGCCAGATCCGCGACTTCCTCAGGCAGCAGGCGGAGCAACAGGCCGAGGCGGAGTTTCTTGGCGTCCTGGAACAGCGGTTCGCCGTCGACTACAGGCTCGAACCCTTCCGCGTGGACATCGCCGCAGACGGCTTCCCGACCCTCGGACCGCAGGATGCGCCGGTGACCATCGTCGAGTTCTCGGACTTCGAATGCCCGTTCTGCGCCAGGGTCCAGCCGGCCCTGCAGCGCGCCAAGCGCGAGTACGGGGACAGGCTGCGGCTGGTCTACCGCCACTACCCGCTGGCCAACATCCACGCCAACGCGCAGAAAGCCGCCGAGGCCTCGCTCTGCGCCGGCGAGCAGGGGCTGTTCTGGGAGATGCACGACCTGATGTTCGCCGAGCAGACCACGCTGTCGGTGCCCGATCTCAAGGACAAGGCCGGCCGCATCGGACTGGACCGCGCGGCGTTCGACGCGTGCCTGGACTCCAGCCGCCACCACGAGACGGTGCGGGACGACATCCGCGCCGCCGCTGCGGCGGGGGTGACGGGTACACCCGCGCTGTTCGTGAACGGCCGCCCGCTGGCCGGCGCGGCCCCCTTCGAGACGATCGCCGCCACCATCGACGACGAGCTGGAGCGCCTGGGCGCCCGGTGAATCTCCGGGCGCCGGACTCCCCGCGTCAGGCTGCCTTCCGGTACTCCTTCAGAAAGCCCTCGAACAGCGTGCGGTGCTGCTCCTCGTCAGCCATCAGCTTGATCGCCAGGTCCTGGGTGACGTAGTCGACACCCTCGCACTGACGGATGATCCGGTCGTACTGATCGATGGCGGCGTTCTCGGCCGTGATCACGCCCTCGATGACGCCGATGACGTCCGTGGTCTGGGCGGGGGGCTGCAGCGCGTCCTGCGACAGGCTCAGCGCGAGCGAGCCGGGAACCGTGCCGCCCAGCTGCTTGATCCGTTCGCCCAGGTCACGCGCGTGCGCCAGCTCCCCGTCGACGTCGGCGGCCAGGGACTTCTTGATCTCTTCCGCGCGGACGCCGTCCAGGACGATGGAGTTGGCCAGGAAATTGGTCACCGTCTCCAGCTCCATGCAGTAGGCCTTCGTCAACTCCTCGATGATTGATTCGCGTCCTTCTATATTCACTTCGATCCCTCCTAACGTCACGCCTTGCAAGTATTATCCGAAATGCAATGTTCTCGATAAGAACATAACAGATCCCAAGAAAAGAGGCAAGTATCCGGATCTATATCGACATATATTGCAACCAATAATGCACATTAATGAACGATATTTATCTCCATTTGTTCATATTGTTTATCACCCTGACGCACATGATATGGTCTGATGCTACGGGCCGCGAGAGCACCCCCTTCCGAGTACGCAAGGAGAAGATCGTCTCGTTCGAGCCGGACTGCGATGGACTTGGCATCATTGCGGGACACGGCCGCGCCAAGCCGGAAATCTTCACCATGGGGACGACCGACGTCTGGTTCGCCGTCCACCTCATCAGCGCCCTGCTCGCGAGGATGACAGACACGCCACGCGCGACGACAATGGCGCCAGCGTGCGCAAGTTCAACACCGCAGGCCCGATCGATACGCAAGACCACTACCACATCCCGCCACTGGAGAGGATAGACCTCGACCAAGTGCTGGACTTGGTGGCGGACAAGAAGTACTTCGTGCTGCACGCGCCGCGCCAGACAGGCAAGACCTCGGCGCTGCTGGCGCTCCGCGACCTCCTGAACAGCGGCGAACATGGCTCCTGGCGCTGCGTCTACGCCAACGTGGAAGCGGGCCAGGCAGCCCGCGAGAACGTCGGGGAAGCGATGCGTGCGATGCTCTCCGAGTTCGCGCTGCGGGCGAGCCTGACACTGGGCGACGACTCGCTGGAGGACATCGGCCGCGCGGCCATGGACAGCGCCGGACCGTTGGGCGCGCTGGGGCTGACCCTGAGCCGCTGGGCCGCCGCCGACCGCGCACCGCTGGTGCTGATGATCGACGAGATCGATTCACTGGTGGGCGACACCCTGCTTTCGGTCCTGCGCCAGGTGCGCGCTGGCTACGACCGGCGTCCATCTGCCTTTCCGCACAGCATCGTCCTGTGCGGGGTGCGCGACGTGCGCGATTACCGTATCCACTCCACTGCCGAGAACCGGATGGTGCTCGGCGGCAGCGCCTTCAACATCAAGTCGGAGTCGTTGCGGCTGGGCGACTTTTCCGAGCAGGAAACGCGCGCGCTGCTTGCGCAGCACACGGCCGAGACCGGGCAGGCGTTCACGGATGAGGCGCTGGCGCTGGTCGGTACGCGCACAGCCGGCCAACCATGGCTGGTGAACGCGCTGTGCTACGACGCGTGCTTCCGCCACAAACCGGGGCGTGACCGCTCTCGGCCGATTTCCGCGGACGCCGTCCTGGAAGCACAGGAGCGACTGATCCAGCGCCGCGACACCCACATCGACGACCTTGCCAACAAGCTGCGCGAAGAGCGCGTCCGGCGGGTGGTGGAGCCGATCCTGACCGGGGCGATCGAGTCCCCGTGCTCGGACGAGGACCTCGCCTACGTCCGCGACCTGGGACTGGTGGCACAGGCGGACGGCGGCCCACCGCGCATCGCCAACCCGATCTACGCCGAGGTGGTGCCGCGGCATCTGAACTACGCGGTGCAGGAGACACTACCGCAACAGATGGCGTGTACGTGGGCACCGACGGCGGGCTGGACGTGGAGGGGCTGATCGCCGCGTTCCAGGCGTTCTTCCGCGAGCACTCCGAGCATTGGGTGCAGCGCTTCGAGCGGTACCACGAGGCCGGCCCACAGTTGCTGCTGCAGGCGCACCTCCAACGGATCGTCAACGGCGGCGGGCGCATCGAGCGGGAGTACGCACTGGGGAGCGGGCGCACCGACCTGCTGATCGCTTGGCCGCAGGGCGGGCGCGAGCGGCGCTTCGTGGTGGAGTGCAAGGTGCGTCGAGGCGAGCTGGAGCGGACCATCGCGGACGGGTTGGAGCAGACGCGAGCCTATCTCGACCGGTGCGCGGCGGAGGCGGGCCATCTGATCCTGTTCGACCGGTCGCCGGAGCGGAGCTGGGAGGAGAAGATCTTCCGCCGTGACCCGCCGCCCGGAACGGGCGCACCGGTCACGGTCTGGGGCATGTGAACCTGAGTGATGTCGGCGGGATCGTCATCTCTTGCCCGCTGGACCATGTCCATCCGCCATCAACCGGCACTCCGGCGCCAAGCTGGCGGCCGTGAGGACCCGCTCCAGCCGGCGCCAGGCGAAGATCGGCATCATGTGCACGCCGGCCACGCCGGGGGTGGCGCGCAGCCGCTGCAGCACCTCGACCGTGTAGCGCATCCCCTCCTCGGCAGCCTCGCCGCGGGCATCCGCGGCCCGCAGACGGTCGAGCAGCGCATCGGTCTCCGCATGCGATCCGGTGAAGCCGACCAGGAACAGCCAGGTCCGCAGCGACAGCGGCGAGGTGATGACCGGCACGCCGACGACGATCGGCGCCGTCACGCCGAGCCGCTCGACCTCGGCCAGCCAGCGCGTGAAGCGTCCCCACAGGAACGGCGGCTGCGTGAGGATGACCTGCGCGCCGGCAGCGACCTTGCGCTGCATGCGGCGGGCGCGGGCCGCGGGCCCCGGCAGGATGGGGTTCTCCACCGCCCACAGCGGCTGCTCGGGATGCGCACGCCGGATCGCGCGCAGGATGCGGAACGAGTTCTGCGGCAGCAGCCAGCCCAGCTTCACGATCCCGAACAGGCGGCGCACCAAGCCGCCTCCCGAGAGCACCAGTAGCGCCACCGCACCGCCGGCGCGCGCCGCCGCCACCCGTCGCGCTACCATGCCGGCGGTGCGCAGGCTGGCCGACACCGTGAACACCGGCTCGGCACTCTTCTCAAGCGCTCCGGCGACGCGCCGCTCCAGCGGCTCGCGCGGCCCGCGGGCGGCCGGCTTGCGCCGCGCCAGCAGGTCGCGGAAGCGGCCGACCAGCGGCAGGTCCGGCAGCGTCACCGCGTCGATCAGTCCCTTGTCCAGCATGCGCCGGTAGGAGCGCGCCTGGCTGGCCTGCGTCTGCTCGACGGTGATCACGAAGCGGCCGGTGGCGAGCCGCTCCAGCGCCGAGCCGAGCCGAGCCCGATGGTCACTCGTCGGCTTCTCGTCCTTCGCCATCAACCGCTCAGAGGTACGGATACAGCTTCGTGGGGTCGTAGCCGGGGATGAACAGGTCGTGCGGGCGGCCGGTGACGAGTTCGCCGTCGCGGACGAACCCCTCGGGGCGGTCGCGCAGCACGTCGACCAGTCGCGATCGCCACCGATTCAGCTCCGCGCCGCCGGCGGGCGCCAGGTTGTGCAGCTCCGCGGGATCTTCGTCCAGGGAGAAGAGCTGCTCCCGGCCGGTCTGCGAGTACCAGACGTATTTGCGGTGGCCGTCGGTCAGGTAGTGCTGGCCCAGATCGTAGGCGTACTGACCGGCGTGCTCGCCGTGCAGGTACTCTCGCACGGTCTGCGCCTCGCCGCGCATGACCGGCAGCAGGCTCCTGCCGGACACGGAGTCCGGGATCGGCGCGCCGGCGATGTCCAGGATCGTCGGCATCAGGTCCTGCAGCCCGACCGCCGCCTGCGACACGACGCCGGAGCAGAGCGGATCGCGCTGCGGGCCGCTGACGATGAACGGCACCCGCGCCGAGCCCTCGTACGGCCAGCACTTGCGGAACATGTGGTGGTCGCCGAGCATCTCGCCGTGGTCGGCGGTGAACAGGAACACCGTGTCGGCCAGCTCCGTCTTCATCACCTGCAGCAGCCGGCCGATCTGGTCGTCGATGAAGTTGATCATCCCGTAGTAGGCCGCTTGGCTGCAGCGGCGGTCGTGCTCGTCCAGGTCGATGTACCACGCGTTGGGATTGACGCCCTTGCGCGGCACCGGCCCGCCCGGCATGTCCAGCGCCCAGTCGCCCACCGGCGGCTCCGGCAGGTCGCGGTCGATGTAGCGGTCGTAGTAGTGGCGCGGCGGCGTGAACGGCGGGTGCGGGTCGATGAACGACAGGTTGAGGAAGAACGGCTGCGCGTCGTCGCGGTGCTCCAGGAAGTGGATGGCGCGGTCGACCACCCAGAAGGTGTGCAGCAGCTCCTCGGGCAGGTGGTGCGGCCGGCCGACCCAGGCGTTGGACGCCACCCCGTGCGCGTAGCCGGCGTGCTGGTCGCGCACGCCGCGGTCGGCCAGCCACTCGGCGTAGTCGCCGGTGTTGCTGCTGTCGGCGATCTGCACGTGCTCGAACCCGTAACGCCAGCGGCTCGATCCGCGGCCGCGCACGTGGCTCTTGCCGATCATCTCGGTCTGGTAGCCGGCGGCGGTCAGCTCACCGGCCAGCAGGTGCGGGGGCGCCCAGTCGTGGTCCGGACCCATGCCGACCGCGCCGTTGGCCGCCGGCGCCGTGCCGCTCATCATGGTGCGGCGCGCGGGCACGCAGCTCGGGCACTCCGAGTAGGCGCGGGCGAAGCGCGCTCCGGTGGCGGCCAGCCAGTCCAGGTTGGGGGTCTGCAGCACCGGATGGCCCTCGATGCCGAGTGCGTCGCCGCGCTGCTGGTCGGTCAGGATCAGGACGATATTGGGTCGGTCGCTCGCCATGGCGATGAACAGCTTAGCTCATCGGCGCCCTTTGCCTGATGTGGCTGCCGCTTGACGGCGCTGGCGCAGTGCCTCGAACAGCAGCGCCGCTCCCGCCATGGCGACGTTGACCGAGTCGGCGCGGCCCAGCATCGGGATCGAGACGGCGGCGTCGGCACCGGTCAGCCACGCATGATCCAGGCCGAACTGCTCGTTGCCCAGCACCACGGCGACGGCGCCGGTGAGGTCGTGGTCGGTGTAGCAGCGCTCGGCGGCCGGCGTGGTGACGACCGTGCGCACCCCGCTCGTGGCCAGCCAGCGACGCGTGGCCTCGGCCCCGGCCTGCGCCGCGGGCACCGTGAACAGCGTGCCGACGCTGGCGCGCACGACGTTGGGATTGAACAGGTCGGTCACCGGGTCGCAGACGATCAGCCCGGCGGCATCCACCGCGTCGGCGGTGCGCAGCAGGGTTCCCAGGTTGCCCGGTTTCTCGATCGCGGTGGCGACCACGTAGAGCGGGGCGGCCGGCGGTTCCGGCAGTCCGTCGATCGTCCAGTCCGGCATCGGCGCCACCGCCAGCAACCCGTCGGGCCGGTCGCGGTACGAGAGCTTGGCGAACACCTCATCGTCGGCCGGGACCAGCTCGGCGCCGCAGTCCCCGCGGGCGCGGTCCAGCAGCGCCGGCTCGTTGCCGCCCAGGTAGAACGCGGGACAGTGGTAAATCGTCTCCAGTGGCAGCCGCGCTTCCACCGCGCGCAGCAGCTCCCGGTAGCCCTCGATCAGGAACGCCCGCTCGCGATCGCGCGCCCGCCTGCGGCGCAACCTCACCACGCGCTTGACGCCGGCGTTCTGCATGCTGACCACCGTCGGACGATTCACGGGACAAGTATGAACCCCAGGCGCCCGCGCCGTGCACGGACGCCAGCGCTACACTGGCTGCCATGGCACCGGTTCACATCCATCCCGAGAACCCCAGGCTGTTCGAATACCGCGGCCGCCCGCTGGTCCTGCTGACCGCGACCGAGCACTACGGCGCGGTGCTCAACCGGCCGTTCCGGTTCGAGCGCTACCTGCGCGACGCCGCCACCAACGGCATGACCCTGACGAGGCTGTTCATGCTGTTCCGCGAGTTGCAGACGCCGATCAACCCGGCCTCGACCTGCAAGCCCACCAGCCCCGAGTACGTGGCCCCGTTCGCGCGCACCGGTCCCGGCTTCGCGCTGGACGGCGAGCCGCGCTTCGACCTGGACCGCGACGATCCCGAGTTCTACGAGCGCCTGCACGGCTTCGTCGGCCTGGCGGACGATCTGGGCGTGATGGTCGAGGTGGTGCTGCTCAGCAACACCTACGGCGACCCGGTCTGGCGGCTGAACCCCCTGCACGCCGACAACAACGTCAACGGGCTGCCGTCCTGCCCGGCCCCCGAGTACCTGAGCATGCGCCATCCGGCGCTGTTCGAGCGGCAGAGTGCGCACGTGCGCCGCATCGTCGAGGAGACACGCCGATACGACAACGTGATCTACGAGATATGCAACGAGCCGGGGGGCCGCGCGACGGCAGCCGAAGGACCGCTGGTCGCCGAGGTCAACGAATGGCTGGACCATCTGATCGCGGTGGTGCGCGACGCCGACCACGCCGGCGCCGACCGGCACCTGATCGCCGGCCAGGAGGCGTTCGTGGACAAACCGTTCCGGCAGACCCTCGACCGCAGCTACGACGCGATGGACTACGACGTGGTCAACGTCCATCCGCTGCCGGGCACGCGGCTGCGCGGCGCCGACCATCACCTGGGCGACTTCATGAGCAAGCAGCTCCGGTTGCAGGCGTTCCGGGACATGACCCTGGCCGCGCACGCCGAGTCCAAGCCGCTCAATCACGACGAGGACAACGTCGCCAGCCAGTACCGCGACCCTGACGGCTGGACCGTGCACCGCAAGCGCGCCTGGGTATCCCTCCTCTGCGGCGCCCACTACGACGTGATCGACTTCTCCATCCAGCCGTTCCTGGAGGAGGGCACGCCGGACGCGCAGGAGCACCTGCGGTCGTGGTTCCGGCACCTGTCTGCCTACGTGCACGGCCTGGACCTGATCCGCAGCCGGCCCCTGCCGGAGGCGCTGCGCGCCGCGCCAACGCACACGGTCGCGGTGGTGTTCGGCGTCCCCGGAGCGGACTACTCCGTGTACGTCGCCGACGCGCGCGAATACCCGGGCGTGCGCGACCTGGAGGATCAGGCCCCGGCCGAAGGTTCAGGCGAGGCCGGGACGGCCATCGGCGGAGCGCTGCTGCTGGATCTGCCGGAGACAACGCTCGCCGTGAGCAGGTTCGACCCGACCACCGGGCGATCCGTGCCGCGGGCGCGCCTGCAGGGGGGACCGGCCACCCGCATCGACCTGGAGCCGTTCCACCACGACGTCGTCATCCGCGTCACGATCGACAATCCATGACGCGGCAGCGTCGTGCTCCGGGTGCGTCCGCGGCGATCAGCGGGTATGCTGCACGGGCTCCCCGGTGAGGCGAACGCCATGAAGCTGATTCTGATCGGGTGCGAGTACGCGGGCACCACGACCCTGGCCATAGCCTTCCACGAGCATGCCCGCGCCCATCTGGGCATCGACCTGGGCTCCATCCACGACCACTGGAAGATCCCGTACACGGTCACCCACTACCCGGACGAGATCACCGAGGAGGAGGCCGACCTCTACCTGGCCCTCTCCACCCGGCAGAAGGAGGCGTGGCAGCGCCACAACCTCTACTACCACACCGTGGCCGAGCACGGGGAGCCCGACGACCAGCTCATCGTCGGCTTCTACATCGAGGACACCATCTACGCCGACCTCTACTACGGCTACGGCGGCCCCGGAGAGGCCGGGGACCGTGCCGGCAAGCACGCGCCGGCGATCGAGGAGCGCATCGTCGCCCTGGCGCCGGAGACCGTGCTCGTGCACGTCAAGGCCGGCCCGGACGTGATCCGGCGGCGCATGCGCAAGCAGCCGCACAGGCGGCCGGTCGTGCCGGAAACCGACGTCAAGCTGGTCCTCGACCGCTTCGCCGCCGCCTTCGCGGCATCGAAGATCGCCAACAAGCTGGAGATCGACACCGGCGGCGCGACCGTCGAAGAGTCCGTGCGCGCCCTGGCCTGCGGGCTGGAGCCGTTCCTGACCGACCGGGACCGCGCGAAGCGCGCCGCCACAGCCTCTCCATGAGCTTCATCGCGCCGGCCGAGACCCAGGAGGACCTGGCCAGGCGCTACAAGGTCATCCTGCGCCGGCAGACCATGCGCCGGTTCCTGCGGATGCGCTCGTTCTACGTGCTGCTGTCGCTCTCCCTCGGGCTGCTGATCCTGCTCAAGTACGTGCCGATCTACGGCGCGCTGATCGCCTTCAAGGACTTCAACGTCACCAAGGGCATCCTGGGCAGCCCGTGGAACGATTTCGCCCACTTCAGGCGGCTCACCGCCGACCCGTTCTTCCTGCGGGTGGTGTGGAACACCTTCTGGCTGAGCGTGCTGCGCATCGTGTTCGCCTTTCCGGCGCCGGTGATCCTGGCGCTGCTGCTCAACGAGGTGCGCAACACCGCCTACAAGCGAACCATCCAGTCGATCAGCTACCTGCCGCACTTCATGTCGTGGGTGGTGCTGTACGGCATCTTCCGGGAGATCCTCTCCTCGCAGCGCGGCGTCATCGGCTACCTGTTCACCCTGGTAGGGCTGGAGCCGATCAACTGGCTGACCAACGTGCCCACCTTCCGTGGACTGATCGTGGTGACCGGCATCTGGCAGAGCGTGGGCTGGGGGACGATCGTGTTCCTGGCCGCGCTGTCGTCGGTGGATCCCGAGTTGTACGAGAGCGCGGAGATCGACGGCGCCGGGCGCTTCGCCAAGGCGGTGCGCGTCACCATTCCGGCGATGGTGCCGGTGATCGTGATCCTGCTGTTGCTGCAGGTGTCCAAGGTGCTGGACGAGTCGTTCGACCAGATCTTCAACCTGTACAACCCGCTGGTGTACTCGGTCGCCGACGTGATCGACACCTACATCTACCGGTCCGGCATCGTCGAGGGGCAGTACGGATACACGGCGGCCGTGGGCCTGTTCAAGAACGTCGCCGGACTGATCATCGTGCTGGGCGTCAACGAGGCGATCAGGCGCCGCAGCGAATTCGGGCTCTGGTAGGACACGGGCATGGCGGTCGTCAAGGGCAGGGAATCGATCGGCAGCAGGCTGTTCGACGCCGGCAACTACGCGTTTCTGCTCGTGCTGGCGGTCACCTTCATCTACCCGTTCTGGACCATCATCCTGCAGGCGTTCTCGCCGCCCGACGCTCTGTACCGGCTGGGCCTGCACGTATGGATCAGCGATTGGCGGCTGGAGCCGTGGTACTACGTATTCCAGGAAGAGCGCGTCGGCCTGGCCTACTTCAACACCATCTTCCGCACGGTGTTCGGCACGCTCGCATCGCTGCTGGTGACCTTCACCGGCGCCTATGCGCTGTCCAAGCGCAACCTGCCGTTTCGCGCACCGATCACCGCCGTCTACCTGATGACCCTGTTCTTCTCCGGCGGCCTGATTCCCTTCTACCTGCTGATCCGCGGCCTGGGGCTGATCAACACGCGCCTGGTGCTGATCCTGCCGCTGGCGATCAACGTCTTCAACATCATCATCGCCCGCAATTTCCTTATGACCATCGACCAGGCGATGGAGGACTCGGCGGTGATCGACGGAGCCGGCTACTGGCGCGTGCTGTTCCGGATCATGGTGCCGCTGTCCAAGCCCGTGATCGCCGTGATCGCCCTGTGGAATGCGGTCAGCTACTGGAACGAGTGGTTCCAGGCGATGATCTTCGCGCCCAAGAAGCACCTCCAGGTGCTGCAGATGATGGTGCGCGAGATCCTCTTGCGGGACCGTCTGGTCGACCAGGTGGACAATTTCATGGCGCAAATGCTGGAGGACCTCGGCGAGTTGGGACTGGCGCGCATCCCGCCCGAGTCGATCCAGGCAGCCACGGTGCTGGTCACCATCGGCCCGATCATCCTGCTCTACCCCTTCGTGCAGAAGTACTTCGTGAAAGGGGTCATGCTGGGCTCGCTCAAAGGGTAGCGCTCCCATGGGAAAGGGGCGCCCGCAGGCGCCCCTTTCAGCAAACCGGTCGGAAGAATCCGGTTACGGAGGCGTGACGGCTCCGGAGCGGATGTCCGCGACGGTCGGCGCCATCTCCAGTTCGTCCAGCAGCTCGCGGCCGCCGGCGTTCATCCAGCTCTCGACGTAGGCCGGCCACTCGGCGTCGATGTCCAGGTCGGTCGTGATCGCCCGCCAGAAGAAATCGTCGCGAATGGTGGTCAGCGCGGAGCGGCGCTGCGCCCACAGCTCGTTGTAGCGCGTCTGGTTGAACAGGTCCTCGCGATAGGCGCGCTCGGAGGTGTTGTACTTGCCGCCGGCCTTGCCGAACCAGTCGTTGTCCCGGTTCGACCATTCGTCGCGGTTGTACTGCAGGATCCCCTCATGCGGCGAGTAGGCGTTGTAGTACAGGATGCCCTGCGTGCTTGAGTAGATGCCGCCGCCCTGGCGCTTCTCGTCGGTCGGAATCTGGCGGGAGGCAAACGGCTCGCCCTCCCACTCGAAGTGCATGCCGGGGATGCCGTAGTAGGCGATCACCATGCCTTCCGGATCGTAGTTGGTGTAGTCGTAGATCTGCAGGATCAGCGCCAGCTTCTCGTCGGACACGTCGTGGCGCACCACGAACGCACCGCTGGCAGCGGCGATCGGCATCGCCTTGTTCTCCATGCGGCAGCGGCTGTCGCCGAACGGCGAGATCGGCATCAGCATGGTCATCCACCTGGCGTTCGGATCGGGGCCCTGCTCGACGTTCTGGTTGCACAGGTCCGGCCGGTTGCCCAGCTCCACGTTGCGCCCGCACGCCCTGCTGCGCATGAAGGAACCGACCTGGCCCTGCACGATCTTGTTGGTGAGCAGGGTGTTGTCCACCGCCGGCAGCTCGGAGTCCATCAGCCCTTCCTGCCACCACTGCTGCAACTTCTCGAGCGCCGCCTTGCTGCGCGAGTAGGTGGCGTCCTTGACGGTGCTGCCGTCCTCCTCGAGGTAGTTGTCCACCTCGTTGACGCCGTAGCTGTAGAAGACCAGGCCGGCGCCGCTCCAGTGGATGAGCGACTGGCCGCGCCAGCCGAAGGCGATCGTGTCGGCCTGACCGTTGCCGTCGAAGTCGCCGCCCGCGAAGGAGTGCAGGATCGTCTCCAGCTGATCCCAGGTGTACTGGTCCAGCCAGCGCATGTAGGTATTCGGAGCCGCGGTGGGCGCCAGGTCCTCCAGTGCGCCGGCGTCCGGGGCGAGGCCGGTGTCGCCACGCTCCAGCCAGTCCAGCCGCATCTGCGGCAGGTAGCCGCACCCGTCCTGGTAGTCCTCACGCCGGGGGATGCCGTAGTACTCGTCGCTCGACCCGGGAACCAGGCCGTAGAACCAGGAGCCCGCGCCCAGCTCGTTCATGGACTTCACGTAGTTGGGCATGTGCTCCTCGATCATCGAGCGCGGGATGGAACGGAATGCCCCCTTGAGATACCACTCCAGCCGGTTGAAGCCCCACGTGTACATGGCGTCGGGATGCTCGTCGGAAGCCACCCGCAAGGCGTTCTGCTCGGTTTCCCGGTAGTCCGCGAGGGTATTGATGAACTTGACCGGGAACATCTCCTCCAGATGCTGCTGGATCGGGTTGTCATCGACGATGTCGGTGCTGTACAGCCCCAGCCAGCTTATCTCCATCGGGCCGGCGGCCCCTTCTTCCTGTCCTTCAGCCAGCGCGCCCGCGGCGCCGAGCAGAAGGAGCGGAAGCACGAGGCCGATCGTCAGTGTCTTTCTCATGAGACACCCCCTTCGTAGGATTGTTAGCCTGTGAGCCTACACCAACCTCGCCCGGAAAACACGACCATGCTCATCCACTGGGCTCGACTGGAGATCTGATGGACGACAACGGCACGAGACAAGGCGGAGCGGCTGCGGGCGAGCGGAAACCGGATCCCGGGCTATGGGACCGCTATCGCCGTATCCTGGCGGCGAGCGGCGCCGAGAAGGAGGATCTGGACCAGTTCGACCGGGTCTCGCGGCGGCGCTTCCTGACCACGGTCGGCAAGGGCGCCGCCCTCGCCCTGGGCATCTTCGGCGCCGGCCCCATCGCCGCCGAGCGCGGCCTGTTCGGGCGGGGGCTCCTGCCGAGCGGGTGGGAGAACATCCGGGACGGCGGGCTCCCGAAGCCGGACATGGTCATCCACTCCGAGCATCCCTTCAACGGCGAGCTCCCCGTCCATCTGCTCGACGATGCCGTGACGCCTACCGCCCGCCACTTCGTCCGCAACAACGGCGGCATTCCGGAACGCGCGCGGAGCAAGGATCTGCGCGGATGGGCGCTGCGCGTCGACGGCCAGGTCGACCGCGAGCTGTCGCTGACGTTCGAGGACCTGTACTGCCTGCCGCAGGTCACCATGCAGATGGTCCTGGAGTGCGCCGGCAACGGCCGCAGCCTGTTCGAGCCGCGGGTCGGCGGCACGCAGTGGATCCGCGGCGCGGTCGGCTGCGCCGGGTGGACGGGGGTGCGGCTGCGCGACGTACTGGAGTCGGCAGGCGTCAAGGACGGCGCCGAGTACGTGGCCCTGTACGGCGAGGACGCCGCGCCCGAAGGCGGCGAGCCCTTCTCGCGCGGGATCCCGATCGCCAAGGCGATGGACCAGCACACCCTGATCGCATTCGCGATCAACGGCGCGCCGCTGCCGGCCGCGCACGGGTTCCCGGCGCGGCTGCTGGTCCCCGGCTGGATCGGCAGCTCCATGCAGAAGTGGCTGACTCGGATCCGTGTCCTCGATCGCGTGCACGACTCGCCGAAGATGAGCGGCTACTCCTACCGCGTGCCGGCATACCCGGCGGCGCCGGGGGTCGAGCCGCCCAAGGAGGACATGCGGATCGTCACCGCCTGGATCGTCAAGTCGCTCGTCACCCGGCCGCGCGCGAACCTGCAGATCCGCGCCGGCGAAGCCGTGCAGGCCGGCGGCCACGCCTGGGCCGGCGAGAACCGGGTGGAGCGGGTGCTGGTGTCGACCGACTTCGGCATCTCCTGGAATGAGGCGTCCCTGACCGCTCCCGCCAACCGGTACGCCTGGCATCACTGGCAGGCCGACCTGACCTTCCGCAACCGGGGCTACTACGAGATCTGGGCGCGCGCCTTCGACGACACCGGCAGCGCGCAGCCGTTCCGCCAGCCGTGGAACCCCAAGGGCTACCTGGGCAACGTCATCCACCGGGTTCCGATCCTGGTGGCCGCATGAGTATCATCTGCCGCAAGCACTGACATGAACGAATCTCTTCTTGCTCCGGTGATCGCCGGAGCCGCCGAGCCCGAACTCGGCAACCGCCTGATGTACGAATACGTCGCCCGCCACGGGCCGCGCCTCCAACTGCCGGACACGGCGGCCGCGTGGAAGTCCCGCGCCGCCGAGCTGCGCTCCCGCTACCTGGAGCTCTACCTGCACGGCCATCCGCCGGACCTGCTGGCCGAGCCGCCGCGGGTGGTTTGGGGCGACACGCTCGAGCCCTCCCCCGAGTACCGTATCCGCAAGCTGCGCTTCGAGGGCTACCCCGGCGTGTGGGTGCCGGCGCTCCTCTACGAGCCGGCCCAGCCCCTCGGCGGCGAGCGCTCGACCCCGGCCGTGCTGGACGTGAACGGCCACGAGCCGCGCGGCATCGCCGTCGAGCACAAGCAGGCGCGCTGCAGCAACCTGGCACGGCGCGGACTCCCCGCGCTCAGCCTGGAGCTGCTCGGTCGGGGCGAGATGACCAACCTGTCTCCGCACGACCACCAGCAGCTCCTGGACCTGCTGGGACGGGCCGGCGCGGGCGTCTTCTACCTGACCATGAAGCGCGCCCTCGACATCGTCCTGGACCACGAGCTCACCGACCCCGCGCGCGTTGCGATGACCGGGTTGTCCGGCGGCGGCTGGCAGACGATCGTGCTGTCCGCCCTGGACGAGCGGGTGGCGGTGAGCGTGCCGGTCGCCGGGCACATGCCGGCGGCCGACCGGCGCGACCTGGCCGACGTCGGGGACGCCGAGCAGTTGCCGGCCGACCTGTGCTCGATCGGCGACTACGACGTGCTGTCGGCGCTGGTGGCGCCGCGTCCGGTGCTGTTCATCTTCAACCGCTACGACGACTGCTGCTTCCAGCCGCACAAGGCGGCCTCCGGCACCCACGAGGCGGCCCGCGGCGCCTACGAGCTGCTGGGGGTGGCCGATCGCTGCGGCCTGCACGTCGGCACCGACCCCGGCCACAACTACGACGAGGGCAACCGCCTCGCCTTCTACGCATGGGTGAACCGCCACTTCGGCCTGGACACGCCCGACCGGGAGCTGCCGTACCGGGACGAGCTCTACCACGAGCGCGACCTCTGGGTGGGATTGCCCGCCGAACGGGCTACCTTCGCGACGCTGGCGACCGATCGCCTGCAGGAACTCCGCCGCCGCGAGGCCGAACGGCCGCGGCAGCCCACCGTGGCTGAGGTGGACCGGCTGCTGCGCTACCGCGACAGCACCGTCACTGCCACGACCACGCAGGCGAGCTGGGTCTGGGTCCGCGACGGCTTGGGGGTGCAGGTGGAGGAGATCACGCTGCAGGTGGACGGCTACTGGCCGCTGCCGGCCCGCCTGGCCGTCCCCGACGGCGCGGCCGGGGCCACCGTGCGCATCGGCGGCCCGGCCCGCGGCGCGGACGCCGATCCGGAGTCCCGCGCGCGGGACACGGGGCGGGCGTTCCTCCACGTCGATCTGATCGGCAACGGCGCGCTGGCGGCTTCCCACCGGTACGGACTGCTGCTGCGGACGCTCGGCCGCCCGGCTCTGGGGCTGCAGGTCGCGCAACTCGCCGCCGCAGCCGCCTGGGCCCGCGAGCGCTTCGGCGGCCCCGTCCACCTGGAGGCGGCCGGCCGGGTCGCCTCGATGGTGGCGCTGCTTGCCGCCGCGCGCGATCCCGGCGCCTTCGCCGAGGTCGGCACCGACGGGCTGCCCTACTCCCTGGACGACCTCATCGAGTCTCACGTGCTCCCCGAGAGCGCGGACTACCCGCTATTCTGTTTCGGCATGCGCGAGCTCCTGGACATACCCGACCTGATCGAGCTGGCGGACTCGCTGCCGATCACCGACCGCGCCCACGGCCCCCTCACGGCGAGCGCTCGATGACCCGCTACCTGGTCACCGGCGCCGCCGGCAACCTGGCGCGCCTGCTGGTCGAGCGCCTGCACGCCGCCGGCAAGGAGGTCACGGGCATGGACCGCGAACCTCCGGTCGTCCCGGGCGTCCGTTTCGAGCAGGCCGACATCACCGATACCGCCCGCATGGCGAAGCTCCTCGACGAGGTCCGGCCCGAGTGCATCCTGCACATGGCGTCGCTGTTGACCCTCTCCTCGGAAGCCGACCCGCCCACCGCCTGGCAGGTCAACGCCAACGCGTCGGTCGAGCTGCTGCGCATGGCCGCCGAGCGCGGCGTGAGCCGCTTCTTCTTTCCCAGCACCCTCGCCACCTACGCGGGCGAGCTTCCCGATCCGCTGCCGGAGGACCAGCCGCAGTGGCCGTCCACCATCTACGGGGTCACCAAGGTCGCGGTCGAGCGCATGGGCGTGTACCTGTGGCAAACCGCCGGCCTGGACTTCCGCGCCGTGCGGCTGCCGGTGGTCGTGTCGCCGTACGCGCCGCCGGGAGCGGTGAGCGCCTACCCCTCGCACGCATTCCTGGCCGCCCGCCGCGGCGAGGCCTTCTTGTACCCCGCCCCGCCCGATCTGCGCGTGACGACCATCTACGTGCGAGACGTGATCGACGGCATCCTGGGGCTGGTACACGCCGACGGCGGGCGCCTGACCCGGCGGGTGTACAACCTGCACGCCTTCTCGCCCTCGACGCAAGACTTCGCCGACGCGGTCAGCCGCCGCGTGGACGGATTCCGCTACCGCTTCGAGCCGCACCGCGACGTGATCGCCATGCTCGGCACCATCCCGTCGGTCATGGACGACGCGAGCGCTCGGCGCGACTGGGGCTGGAACCCCGGCTTCGACCTGGACGCCTGCGCCGACGACCTGGCGCGGCTCATGGATGCCTGACCGCGACGCCGTCGGTGCACGTGCGGTATCGTGACCCCATGAGCAGCGTTGCGACGGCGGCTCCGCCGGCGAAGCCCGCGCGCGCACTCACGCTCGACGCCGGGCAGGTCGGCTTCTTCTGGGAGCACGGCTTCCTTCGCGTCGAGCAGGTGTACACGCCGGCGGAGATGGACGAGCTGGACGCGGAGATGGAGCGGCTGATGGTCGAGTGGGCGCGGCTCACCCCGGGCTGGAGCGGCGATTGGCGCAAGGCGTACATGGACGCGGAGACCGAGAAGAAAGCCAACCTGCGGGCGATGCACGATCTGTGGCTGTACTCGGCCGCCTTCGCGCGGGCGGTCACCAACCCGCGGCTCGTGGGAGCGGTTGCCGACCTGATCGGGCCGAACGTGGAACTGCACCACTCGACCATGCACGTCAAGCCGCCGTCCACCGGGCAGCCCTTTCCGCTGCACCAGGACAACGCGTTCTACGTGCACGGGAACGAGCGCTACGTGGACGCGCTGATACATCTCGACGACACCTGCCACGAGAACGGTGAGATCAGGTTCCTGGACGGCTCGCATCGCCGCGGTCCCCTGGATCACATCCGCCGCACCGCGACCGGAGAGCGGTGCACGCCGCACCTGCCCACGGACCGGTGGCGGCTGGCCGATACCGTGGCCGTGCCGGCGGCGCGCGGCGACGTGGTCCTGTTCGACCTGTTCACCATTCACGGCTCCTACCTGAACCAGACCGACCGCGCGCGCCGCATGGTCCGCGTCGGCTACCGCGACCCCGACAACCGCCAGATGCAGGGGCAGAGCGCGCTGCGTCCCGGCTGGATCGTCGCCGGCAAGCGATCGCGGGCGCCGGGGGACGAGCTGTTCGACAACCAGAGCATTCCCGCCGACCGCGACCGGTAGCGGCCCATAGGCATCGGAGCGTTCGTTCGATGGTACGCGTCGAAGGACTGATCAAGAGGTACGGGCCGGTCCAGGCCCTGCGGGGCGTCTCCTTCACGGTCGACCGTGGCGAGGTCGTGGGGCTGCTCGGCCCCAACGGCGCCGGCAAGACGACCACGATGCGCATCCTCACCGGCTACCTGCCGGCCACCGCCGGCCGGACGCTGGTCGACTCCGTCGACGTCGCGGCCGATCCGCTGGCCGTCAAGCGGATGGTCGGCTACCTGCCCGAGTTCGCGCCGCTCTACGCGGAGATGCTCGTGCACGACTACCTGCACTACGCGGGGTCGGTGCGCGGCATGCGCAAGGCTGACCGGCAGCGCCGCATCGGCGAGCTGGTACCGCTCTGCGGGCTCACCGAGGTCATCCACCGCCCGTTCCGGGAGCTGTCGCGCGGCTACAAGCAGCGCGTCGGGCTGGCGCACGCCATGATCGGCGACCCGGACCTGCTGGTGCTGGACGAGCCTACCGCCGGCCTTGACCCCAACCAGATCGCGGAGATCCGCTCGATCATCCGCGCGGCCGGGGAGCGCAAGGCGATCATCTTCTCCACGCACATCCTCAGCGAGGCGGAGAACACCTGTGACCGCATCGTCATCATCGACCGGGGCACCGTGGTCGCCGACGGCACCGCCGCCGAGCTGACCGGCGGGCGCTCGCTGGAGGAGCGCTTCCGCGAGCTGACCACGGCCGAGGGTGAGCCGCAAGCCGGCGATCCGGCAGACGGCAGTCCGGCCCGGGAAGGAAAAGGCACCCGCCGACGCGCCCGCAGGAAGCTCCGCTCATGAGTCGCGCCGCCCTGTCGATCATCGGCCGCGAGCTGCGCGCCGCGTTCCTGGCGCCGATCGGCTACATCGTCGCGATCGTCTTCCTGGTGATGACCGGCTGGCTGTTCATGCAGCCGTTCTTCCTGGGCGGGCGCGCCGACCTGCGCCAGTTCTTCGAGCTGCTGCCCCTCACCCTGGCGCTCATGGTGCCGGCGGTGACCATGCGCGCGTTTGCGGAGGAGTTCTCGACCGGCTCCTACGAGGTGCTGGCCACGCTGCCGGTCACCCACCTGGACGTCCTGATCGGCAAGTTCACCGGCGCCGTCGGCTTCGTCGTGCTGGTGCTGGCGCCGACCGTCCTGTACCCGATCGTGATCTCGCGGCTCGGGGACCTGGACTGGGGGCCGGTGATCGCCGGCTACATCGGCGCCGTGCTGCTCATCGCGCTGTACTGCTCGGTGGGCATCCTTGCGTCCGCCCTGACCCGCAACCAGATCGTCGCGTTCGTGATCGGCCTGGCGATCTCGGTGAGCCTGGCACTGATCGACGACCTGCTGATCTACGTGCCGGGCCGGATCACCCAGGTGGTGCAGCACCTGGGAGCGGACTACCACTTCCGAAATATCGCCCGCGGCGTGCTCGACTCCCGAGACCTGGTCTACTTCCTGTCCGGCATCGCCGTCTTCCTGACCGGTACGGGCTTCGCCCTCCGGCGTCGGCCATGAATCACGACACCGACGCACGCTCTGCATGGCGGCTCGCCGACCGCCTGGTGCCGCCGCTGCTCTGGCTGGGGGCGGTGGTGCTCCTCAACGTCGCCTCCACCACCCTGTTTTTCCAGGCCGACCTCACCGAGGGCAGGGTCCACTCGCTGGCGCCGCAGAGCATCGATGCGGTCAGCCGCCTGCGCGAGCCGCTGACGATCCGCGCGTTCTTCTCGACCGACCTGCAGGCGCCGTTCAACAACATCGAGCGCGCGGTGAAGGACCTGTTCGACGCCTACGCCCAGCACGGCGGCGAGTTCTTCAACAGCACCTTCCACACCATCGGCGACGGACCGGAAGCGCAGGAGACAGAGTCGCTCGCGCGCGACTACCTGATCTACCCGATCCAGGTGGAGCAGGTGGACCGCACCGAGGTCGTCGTGCGCTCGGTGTTCTCCGGCGTGGCGATCGTGCACGGCGACCTGGTGGAGACGATCGGCGCCCTGACCAGCACCGACGGACTGGAGATGCGGATCACGGAGGCGATCGGCCGCCTCACCGAACGGGTCAGCGTGCTGCTGGCGCTCGAGGAGGACATCGCCGTCCGGCTCTACTTTTCGGGTGAGCTGGCCGCGCTCAACCCCGGACTGCAGGCGCTGCCGGCGGCGGTAGGCGGGATCGTCGAGGAGCTCAATGGCGCGTACTTCGGCCGGCTGGCCTTCACGGCCGTCGACCCGTCGGTGTCCGGGCTCGATCCCATGGATGCCCTGCGCCTGCAGCTCACCCCACTGGGCTTCCGCACCGCGGACGGCGAGGAGCGTTTCGCGTACGCCGGCATCGTGCTGTACTCGGAAGGGAAGACGCTGACGCTCAACCTGATCGAGACCACGCCGCAGGGCGCGCGCGTCGCCGATCCGGAGACGATCCGGCGGTCGGTCGACAGCACGCTCAAGGGACTGCTCGGCAGCCAGCCGGAGATCGGCTACCTGGCCGACTTCGGCACCCCGCCCTATCGCGGCAACCTCACCGAGGGACGGCAGCCGGTGATGACCGACCTGGCCGACCTGTTCGCGCTGCTGTCGCGCGACTACCAGTACCGGGGCCTGCTGCTTGCCGACCGCGAGATTCCGCCCGACCTGCGCACGCTGCTGATCGTCTCGCCGCAGGAGCCGCTCGGCGACTGGGCACTGTTCCAGATCGACCAGCACCTGATGCGGGGCGGCGCGCTGCTGGCGTTCGTCGACACGCACTCGATTTTCACCACCCAGACGTTCACCGGCGGCAGCTCGCTGCAGATCCCGCGCCAGACCGGCCTGGAGGAGCTGCTCGCCCACTACGGGGTGCGGGTGCGCCCGACCTACGTGCTCGACGACGAGCAGGCGTTCGTGCAGGTACAACCGAACGAGCGCGGCGGCGTGGACGAGGCCCGCATCGCCTTCGTGCCGATCGTGCGCCGCTCGGAGATGGACACCTCGTGGCCGCCGCTGCAGCGGCTGGACGACGTCCTGGTGATGAACGCCTCGCCGCTGGAGCTCACCGACACGCAGCCGGACGCGCGCTTCGTGGAAGCGCTGCGCACCTCCGCCACCGCTTGGGAGGTGCCCGGAGGCACCGACCTGATCGACCCCCGCGCCACCGCGGCCCCGCCGGCCGAGGAGCGGGCTGCAAGCCTGCTGGCGGTCTACGGCGAGGGGCGGTTCACCAGCTACTTCGCCGACCGCACCCCGCCGGTGCGGCCGGTCGACGAGGAGGACAACGAGGAACAGGAGGGAACGCTGATTTCAGGCGACGCGGTGCAGGCCGCGCCGCAGGTGGTGCCGGAGAGCGCGCCCGGCGCCCGGCTGTTCGTGATCGGCACCTCCACCATCCTGGGCAACGGCTTCATCGAGGCCGGGCAGCAGAACCCGAACACGATGCTGATCCACAACCTGGTCGACTACCTCTCGGGCCAGGAGGACCGGGCCGCGCTGCGCGGCCGCGGCGGGCTGGTGCGGCGGCTCGGCACGTTCTCCACGGACATCCAGAGCGCCGTGAAGACCTTCCTGATCGCCGGACCGCCGGCCCTGGTGGCGCTGGCCGGGGCGGCGCTGTGGCTGTGGTTGCGCCTGCGCCAGCGCGGCATACAGGCGCGCTTCGGACCGGCGGCTGCAGGCGCCCCGGCAGGCGGGAGCTCGTCGTGAGCCTGGCCGTTCGAGCGCTGTTCCGCTACGCGCTGCCGCTGGCGATCATCGCCGCCCTGTCGGTCTACCTGGTCGTGCGGCGTGACGACCGGCTGCACTACGAGCTGCCGGTCGTGCCGCCCATGGCGGAGTCCGCCGTCGACCGGGTCGAGGTCGAGCGCGGCGATGCGCGGGTGGTGCTTGAGCGCACCGAAGACGGCTGGCTGATCGACGGCCCCGGGTATCCCGCGGAGCCCAGGATCGTCGACGGCATGGTGCGCGTGGCGGCCACCCTCACCCTGAGCGACCTGATCGCCGAAGAGCCGACCTACGGGCGCTACGGCCTGGACGAGACGGAGGCCATCACCGCCACCTTCCTGGAGGGCGCCGACCGGCTGCGCGTGCTCAGGATCGGCAAGCGGGCGCCGACCTACAGCCACACCTACGTGCTGATCGACGACGACCCGCGCGTGTACCAGGCGACCGGCGACCTGACCCGTGCCTTCTCCACGCAGGAGCAGGTGTTGCGCGACAAGTCGATCCTGAGCTTCGAGACGGCCGACATCTCCGCAATCTCGGTACGGACCGCGACCGGAGCCCTGGAGTTGCGGCGCGGCGTGCCGCCGACGCAGGAGGAGTCGGTGACCTGGACCGCCGTCGGCGGCAGCGACCGCGATCCCGAGGCGATCAGGCGCGCGCTCGACCGTCTGGCGGGGATGGTGGCCACCCGCTTCGTCGCAGCCGTCCCGGAGGCCGCGCCGCTGGTGGACGTGGAGTTTCGCGGTGCCGAGACCTCGCACCGGCTGACGATCTACCCGAAGGCGGACAGCGCGCACGTGGCGACCTCGTCCGACGTCGACGGGCCGTTCGTGTTGCTGCCGGTGCTGCTGAACGACGTGTTCGCCGCGTTCGACGTGGTGTCAGAATGAGCGAAGAGACTCGGCACGCGGCCGCGACGGACCGCGAGCACGGCGAGCGCATGCGCGCGCTGCAGGCCGAACAGCGGGCCAAGGTCGCTCGCGCGTCGAATCCCGACCGGGGGCTGGTGCTGGTCCACACCGGCAACGGCAAGGGCAAGTCGAGCGCCGCCTTCGGCGTCGTTGCGCGCGCCCTCGGCTGGGGCAAGCGCGTCGGCGTCGTCCAGTTCATCAAGGGCACCTGGAAGACCGGCGAGCGCCAGTTCTTCAGCCGCTTCCCGGACCTGCTGGAGTGGCGCACCACCGGCTCGGGATTCACCTGGGACACCCAGGATCGCGAGGCGGACATCGCCACCGCGCGCTCGGGACTGGACGTCGCGCGCGAGATGATCACCGGCGGCGATCTCGACCTGGTCGTCCTGGACGAGATCAACGTGGTGATGAGCTACGACTACCTGCCGGCGGACGAGGTCCTGCAGTGCCTGGAGGCGCGCTCGCCCCGCACGCACGTGATCCTGACCGGCCGCGGCGCTCCGGCGGAGCTGATCGACCACGCCGACCTGGTGAGCGAGATGGTCGAGGTCAAGCACCCCTTCCAGGCCGGCATCAAGGCTCAGCGCGGCATCGATTTCTGAGTTCAGCTCCTGCCGCCGCACTCACTCGCCCGCACGCGGAACGCCCACCTCCAGACCCCCAACGCGGTGTAGTTATCAGAACCTGCATTGCCATCCCTCTCCACGGTGCGCACCCAACTCCGCCCTGGTCAGGAAGATCACAGTCTTCCGAGCACCAGCCGATCGCCTGATTGTGGACTCCGTCACGCTCGTGGCATACGCTCTTAGCCGAGCGACAGATCGCCTGCGGAATAGCCCATCCACCTATGGACCCCATCCGACCTAACGCCAGCATCCGCCCACAGCCGGGAGGTGTTCCACTGCGTCTACCTAACGACGCTCTTTCCTTCACAGAGCCAGACAGCCGCCTCGCGGTTTCCACTTCCTCAAACCCATCCAGTCGCACATCAACTCCCTGCAGCGACCGGCTGACACGACGTCAACCGGAATCCGCTCCCCAATCTGACTATTGGATGCGGTCCGTATCCTTTGCTGCGCTCCACCGACTCTTGTGCGCCATGGCCGAACCCCCACAGGGTCTCACCGCAAGCGAAATCAACGATCTCGTTCTTAACCACGGACTTACTCTTACCGCCAACAACCCTCATCCGGCGCCCACCACCCTTTACCATTATCGAAATACTCTGCTGCGATTGCAACTCATTTGCCGACACGGCAGGAAGCTGCGCCCCAATCTAAAGGATCCCGTCGTCTGTGAATTGCTCCGTCTGTCGCCCCCCCCCAATACCGCCCCTTCACTCCACCCTCACGCGCAGGAGCAATTCGCTCGCCTAGTCCTACGCAACGATCAGTGTCGCTCGTTGTTCTTCGGCTTGTTCATGCCTCAAGACGACCCCCTCCTGTCCCTCCATGACTTTCGCCATCGAAGTGTCACCGTCAGCTGGTGGCACCAACGCTCCATTACGAGACAAGTGCAGGTAGTCCTCCGCAACAACCACACAGGCGTTACAGCACGTTGCGCCTCACCCGTGAGCAAGACCTCAATCATGTACGGCGTGCGCTACTGGGCCCGCGACGAATTGCAACTCATCGACGAATACTCTCCACCGGGAGGAGGAAGCACAACAATGTTTCCCCTGTCTGGAAACCCCGCCGTTACGCCGAACATCACTATGACCACAGTCTCTCGGCTGCTCTCATTCCGCAGCTCCGCCGACTGGACCGTGTTCTCCATCCATGATCTGATTGTGCGCTGTTGCGAGACACAACGCAAACCGCGAATCGTTCTATTCGCAGCCATTGATTGGCTCATCCGAGAGTGGCCGCGACTAACCGTATTGATCCCAACTTCATCTGCGCTCGCTACCCTGAATGCGACCTCTTTGCATGGAGCTGACACCATATTGAGACGGTATTACAGACACGGCACCGGCCCCTACATTTCTCACATTCGTATCCACAAGGACGTCGTCGCGCCAACGGAGAACGTGCAATAATGTCCACTCCACTTCGGAAACTTCGGCTTGAATTCAACCCTTTCGAACCGTCCGCAACTGGCCCCCCCTTGAGAGCCCAGCTATGTCCCCCAAAGCCCCTAGCTGATCAGACCCGTAGCCTCCTTGATTCGCATCAAACTGGCGGTGGTGTAAAGGCGGTTGTCATCACCGGGGAATACGGAGCGGGAAAGAGTTGCCTCCTGTTGGGTCCCACGTAGTTTCGTCAGGGAATTCCCGGAATGATTCGCCCGGGT
>JAPPKD010000113.1 GCA_028820215.1 Spirochaetaceae bacterium
GGAACGCCTGCTCGGTCTTGGGATCCTCGGCGTTCTTTTCGGCGCAGACCGGGTCGGCTTCCATGTTCAGGACGGCCGGCGCGCGCCTGGCCTCGGCGCCGAAGGTGATAGTGCCGGAGATGGTCGCGTTCAGCGCGCCCGGCGTGGACGACGCCTGCTCGGCGCTGGACGTGGTCGCTGGCTCCTTGGGCTTCTCGGCTTCGGTCGTGGTCTCGGAACCGCCGTCGTCGTCGCCGCCACAGGCGGCCAGTGTCAAGGCCAGAAGCGCCGCCAGCAGCGGCAGCAGCGCGGTCGGCAGCAGTGACCGACGGCGGCGCCCGCCTGCCGGTCCCGCAGTCAGAGAAGAGTCTTCACGTAGGTACACGTAGGGTCCTCCGGAGGAAGTGGGAGCCGTGACAGGCTCTCGCTTACGGTCGCAGGTTGCGGCCGATCTGTCAACTTGACGCGGCAGGTCCGGGCCACAGAGCCAGCCGCTCTTCGAGATGCGGCTGGTATAGGCTTGCCGGAAGAACTATTCTGCGTCCATCGACATGGAACTGTACCTCATCAGGCACGGGCAGTCGGCCAACAACCTGAGAGAGCAGGTACTGGCCGAGCATCCGCGCACTGCGCCCGCGGCGGTCGCGCCGCGCATGGCTGACCCGCCGCTGACGGACCTCGGCGAACTGCAGGCGCGGCTGGCCGGCGAGTCGCTCAGGGAGGAAGGGATCACCAGGCTCTACTGCGGGCCGATGCTACGAACTCTGCGGACAGCACAGATCGTCGGCGCGGTGCTCGATCTCTCTCCCCATGTGTTCGTGGGACTTCACGAGTGGGGCGGCGTGTGGGAAACCCGCGACGACGGCAACAGCGTTCAACTCCCCGGACTGACCCGGAAGGAAATGGGCGCGATGTTTCCCGGCTTCGTGCTACCCGCCGACGTCACCGACCGCGGATGGTGGTTCCACGACCGGGCGGGAGACCGGGCGATGCTGCAACTCGCCCATCGCAACGCGGTGTCTTTCGTTGCTCATCTGGAAGCACACCACGTCGACACGGAGCAACGGATCGGTGCCGTCCTGCATGGTGGGTTCGGATCCAGTCTTGTCGGCGCGCTGGTGGGCGTCCCCCAGGATGTGACGTATGAGCGCTTCACCCATGAAAACACCGGCATCAGCCGGATCTCGATCACACCCCAACGTCGGCAGATCCGCTATCTCAACCGCACTGATCATTTGCCTCCAGCACATGTGACCTGAGGCAGCGCTCCGAGTCAGTAGCACTTCACAGGCTGAAGGGGACGGCTCCGCGCTCATCGACGGGGAACCCATACCGCTCGACGTAGTGGGCGGCAGGCAGAAACCGGTCACCGCGCTCGGCGAGGAGCTGCTGCATGGCGCCCTCCAGGTGGCGCTGCAGAGCGGCATGGGAGCGGCTGCCGTAGCGGTTGTCGAGCTGGTCGGGGTCGGCCGCGGTGTCGTACAGGAGGCCCCTGCCGTCCAGCCAGCGCGCATAGCTGTAGCGCGCGGAGCGGACGCCGCGCCATGGCGCCCCGACGTATTCCGCGAACGGGGCGATGCACATGGTGAGGGCGTGCTCGGGCGCCGCGAACGGCTCGCCTCGGATGGCAGGCGACACGTCGGACCCCTCGACGGAGTCCGGAATCGGCACCCCGGCCAGGCCGAGCAGCGTCGGCAGAATGTCCACCACGCCGAACGGAAACGGGAGGTGGCGGCCGCGGCCGTCCTGGTCCGGGCAGCGCAGGAGAAACGGCACGCGGATCGACTCGTCCCAGGGGTGCTGTTTGCGGTCGACCCCCTGCGAGCCCAGCATGTCGCCGTGGTCGGAGGTGTAGACGAGGATGGTGTCGTCGCGCAGGCCGGCGGCGTCGATGGCGGCGACGATGCGGGCAAGCTGCTCGTCCAGCGCCGTGACGTGGGCGCAGTATCCGGCCAGGTCTTCACGCACCGGATCCGGGCAGTTCGCCGGAACCTCGACGTCCGCCGCGGGATAACGGTCCAGGTACTCCTGCGGCAGGTCGCGGTAGGGGTTGTGCGGCGGCCCCCAGGAGAGCACCAGGGCGAACGGCACGTCCGCGGGCCGCGAGGCGATGTAGTCGACGGCCATGTCGGTCTGCGCCGCCGCGTCGTATCCGTCCCACCACAGCCGCTCCGGCGTGTCACGGTAGTAAAAGGACCGCAGGTAGTCGTGCGTGCAGTTGGCGGCGGCCCAGAACTCGAATCCCTGCCGGCGCGGACCCGGCGGCGTGAACGCGCCACGGCGGTTGCCGTCCAGGTGCCACTTGCCGATGTACGCGGTGTCGTAGCCGGCGTCGCGCAGGATCGTGCCGAGGGTCGGCCGGTCCGTGGGAAGCCGCACGTCGTTGAGGAACACGCCGTTGTTGAGCGGGTACTGCCCGGTGAGCAGCGCGGCGCGCCACGGGGTGCAGACGGGAATGCTGGAGACCGCCCTGTCGAACACCACCCCCTCCGCCGCCAAGCGGTCCATCGCCGGCGTCTGCACCGCGGCGCCCTCGTAGCCGGTCGTCCGCGCGCGATGCTGGTCGGAAAAGACGAAGACGATGTTGGGGCGGGTGGGCATGAACCTGTCAGCGCTCGGAGCGTTGGCCGGTCTGCTCCAGCCACCGCTCGCGCCGCTTCTCGTAGCCGGCGGCCAGGTGGTGGCGGAACGGCAGGATGCGCTTCGGCACCTCGATGCCCCGATATTCGGCCCGGCAGAGGTAGCACACGGCCATCTCCGCCACGCGCCGATACAGGATCAGGTCGATCAGGAACACCACCGGCAGGCTGATCCCGTAGGTGAACGGCACCAGCACCGCGCCCACCACGACCACGGCGATGCCCAGGAAGCGGTTGAAGTCGCGCTGGCGGTAGAGCCGTGTCGAGGAGCACACCGCGCACTGGCGGAGCTCGCGGTGCGGCCCGGTCACCGCCACGGCCGTTCCGCACGCGTCGCAGGCGACGCCGTCGCCGGCCGGCCGCGAGGCGTTCGCCTGGCCACATGCTGCGCAACTCCACGACAGCGCCAGCTCGCCTGCGCGCTCCTCACCGCTCACAGCGCCAGGCCGTAGGACAGCAGGTCGAAGCGGTAGCTCGCCTCGCCGATGATGGCGGCGCTCACCGCCACGTACAGCAGTCCGGTGGCCGCCTGCGTGGACTTGGCGCGGACCGCCGCCCCTGCCAGGAAGCAGATCACCAGCGGCACCACCGTCCCGAAGAACAGGGCGATCCAGACGAACATGCCGTCCAGGCTCAGCGCGAACTCCAGCACCGGACGCTCGAAGCCACCGACGGTGACGCTGCCCGCGGCGATCACCACCGCGTCCCAGACCAGGCGGACCGACAGGACGGTTGCGTATACGGCGATCGCCTTGCCCAGGAAGCGGGTCGGCATCTTCTCGGCGTTCAGGTAGTGGTGGCCGAGCACCATCGTGTACATCGACCCCGCAAGCGCCAGCCCGCCGATCAGCGTGGTCGCGGCCGCGGCCGCCAGGCCCCCGGAGGCCACGGCCGGCGTGCCGGCAAGGCCATCGACCAGCACGAAGACGCCGACCGCCGGCGGCACCGCGCACGCCGCGATCGCCCAGGGCCGGCGCTGCCACGCGTAGGCGGTCGCGGCCATGGCGACGCCCAGCCAGACCAGCGCCAGCCACGGCCGTGCCATGCCGCCGCCCGGGGTGCCCTGCCCCGGGACCAGGGTGATCAGCAGCACGCCCAGGCCCAGCACGACCGCGGCCATGCCCAGGTTGAAGCGCGTGAAGCCGTGGTCGATCCCGTCGCGACGGTTGACCCACAGCCACAGCGGATACAGGCCGCCGAACGACAGGAAGACGGACGCGGACAGGCGAAGCAGCATGCGCCGCCTGCCCTATGAGGCCGTGGGGCTGGCCGCGTCAGCGGCAAGCCCGGCGGCGTCGTAGGGAACGGTGGGATGAGCCAAGAGCGGAGCCGCAGGCGACGGTCTTGGGGCGTTAATCCGCGGCAGCCAGGCCGATGGTCAGGATGTAGTCGCGCAACACCCGGATCTGGTGGTCGGCGTCGCCGCCCAGGATGTCGCGAGGCGTGGCCTGCGGATAAAAGGTCGGCATCCTGGTGCCGGGCAGCAGCGTCTGCGGATCGGCGATCCAGTCGATGATCCACTGCGGCTTGAGCCGTTCCGCGGCCAGCGCGAAGTCGGGCGCCCAGCGGTCGGGCGTACCCGGCGGCGTCTCGCCTCCCTGGATGTGGCAGGTGGTGCAGTTGAAGTAGTCGGTGGACCACAGCTTCTCCGCCGCCTGAAGCTCCTCCGCGGTGAGCGCCGGCTCGACCCGCTCCACGAACGGGAACTCCTCGCCGTCGAGGGCGCTGAAGTAGCGCGCCAGGTCGTTGATCTCGCTCGCGCTGAAGCCGAAGGTGGGCATGCGCGCCGCCAGCCACGGGCGGATCTCCGACGGCTCGTGCAGGAACGCGAACAGCCAGTCGGTCTGCACCTTGGCGCCCTCGCCGACCAGGTTGGGCGGCGCGAAGCCGACGGTGGCCGCCTCCGCCGCCACGGCTCCCTGGCCGCGGAAGCGCACCAGCCAGTCGGTGATGGTGGGCGCGACCGAGCCGCCCTCGCCCTCGATGATGTGGCACGCCTGGCAGTTGTTGGTCCGCACGAGCTGCTGGCCGCGCTCGATCGCCAGCCTCTCCGGCGTGCGCGGCACGATCTTGGTCAGGTCCTCGTCCGGCTCCACGAAGCCGGCCAGCGCGGTGACCACCGCCTCCACCTGCTGGTCGGTGAAGCCGTAGTTCGGCATGCGCAGCAACAGGTCCGGCTCCAGCTCCTTGTGCTCGTCGAAGGAGCGCGGGTCCTTCATCTTCTGCGTCCACCACCCGTAGCGGGTGTGCTCGATGTGCAGGAAGCCGAAGTCGAACTGGTGCAGCGGCTTGTGGCCGATCGCCGTCAGCTCGGTGCCGATCGGCTTGGCAGTCTCGAACCCGGGGATCTCGTGGCAGCCGAAGCAGCCGTACTGGCGGATCAGCCGTTCGCCGGCGAAGTTGAGCTGTTCGCCCAGGTCCATGGCGGCCGCCTGATCGCGGGCCACGCTCGGCGGTGCGGTCTTGCCCAGGAAGCCGACCACGATCTCGCCGACCAGCTCCTCGTCCACGGCGGGGGGCGGCCCGTACGCGTCGTTGCGGAACGTGACCAGGTAGGCGGTGACGTCGGCCGCCTCCTGCTCGGTCAAGCGCATGTTGGGCATGCGCGTCCCGGCATGGTAGCTCTCGGGATTGCGCAGCCAGTTGTAGATCCACCGCGGCGTGGTCTTGGAGCCGATGCCGGCGAAGTTGGGGCCGAACTGGCGCCGCAGCGCGTCTTGATCCGCGGCCGGCTCCTGGCTGTCGGGGAGCTGGTGGCAGGCCATGCAGCCGACCGACGCGACCAGCTCCTCGCCGCGCGCCGCGTCGCCGCCGGCCGGCAGCGGCTCCATCTCGTAGCCGTCAGCGTGGTCCCACAGGTAGCTGACCATCGCGTGGATTTCCTGTTCGGTGCGCGCGGTCAGCTCAGGGGTGCTGTTGTTGGGCTGGCCGAAGAAGGCCGGCATCCACGCGTTGGCGCGGAACGCCTTGGGATCCTGGATCCAACGGAACGCCCAGTCCTCGGTCAGCTTGTCCTTGACGCGCGCCAGCGACGGGCCGCGCGGGCTGAGTCCCTCATAGGAGTCGATCTCGTGGCAGCCGTAGCAGCCGGCGCGCTCGATCAGCGACAGGCCGAAGCTGAGCTTCTCCGCGCCCTTCACCGTGGTCTGGCCGGCGTGGCACTGGAAGCAGCCTGCCTCCGCGTAGCGCGCGGGGTGCATGGGCTCCTCCCACAGGTGGAACTCCCGCCAGCCCAGGTCGGACTGCCACGCGACCTGCTGCGCCTTGCCGTCCGGGGTATGCACGCTGCCGTAGAAGTCGGTGGCGCGCCCGCGCCCGCCGTGACAGCTCGTGCAGCCGAACTCCTCGAGCGGATGCGGAGAGTCGCTGGCCAGGAACAGGTCGAGGCGCGGGTGGGTGCGGTGGGGGTTGGGAGCCTCCGCGAGGTCCGCCCGCGACACGCCCTGGTGGCAGGTCACGCAGCGGTCCACGCGCGGCACCATCTCGAAGTTGAGGTCCTCCCTGATGTCGCTCAGCACGACCTGCTCGATCTTCAGCGACGGCTGCGCCAGGTCGATGATCGGCAGGTCGCGGACCCCGGCGCCCAGCCGGTTCCAGAAGTCCATCGCCTGCGGGTCGATGCGCTCCAGCTTTCCGAGCAGGACGTCCGCGTCGCGCTGCAGGCCGGTGACGGCGCGCTCGGCCTGGCGCAGATCCTCCCGGTAGGAAGCGAGCTGCATCTGCACGCCCTCCAGCTTCAGCGTCGCCGCCTCGTGCTCGACGCCCGACTCCTCGTACTGCACGAGCAACCGCTCCTTGCGAGCGCGCTCGCGGTCGACGTTGCCGCCGATGCCCGCCTGCGCCTGCTCGAACTTGTACAGCGCCTCTTCGTAGCGGGCCTTGTCGGTGAGGTAGCGCTGGTTGATCCCCTGGAACTCGGTGTCGGCCCGGCGCACCTCGCGCTCGGCGGCGCGTATGTCGCCCTGCAGTTCGTCCTGCCTGGCCTGGGCGCCGTCCACCGCGACGAGCGCCTGCTGGTACTGCGACTCGCCCTCCAGCCGCGCCCGCTCCGTCTCCCAGGCGCCGCGCGTGATCTGCCGGTCGATGTCCCGGAACTCGCGCTGGTAGCGCTTCCACTCGCGGTTGTAGTCCTCCAGGAAGACGCCGACTATCGCGGCCAGCAGCAGAATGGAGCTGATCGCGAACCACCGGTTCAACCCCGCCGGCTTGTAGTGTTTCTCCTGGTCTCTATCAGCCACGGTCTCTACCAGCCCTGGTCCCGGTCAGCCATCCACAAACGCCTTCATTGCCGCACCTATATGTTGAAGAAGACCTCGGGGATCGAGATCACGTACTTGAGGTTGAACAGCCACCGCGTATACATCTTCAGCGGCAGCGACAGCATGGAGAGGAACAGGATGATCAGCACCCCGTACTTCGCGCGGCCGAGCCGCTCGTGCAGGTCCTTGAAAACCGTCTTCGCCAGCAGTCCGGGCAGGATCAGGAAGTAGCCGACGACGATCACGAACCCGAACGCCTCGCGGACGATCGGCGCGCGCGGCAGGCCGACGCCGAGCAGCCGCACCCAGATGATCTCCGACAGGTTGATGTTGTTGAGCACCACCCGCTTGTTGACGTCCCAGGTCTCGAACGGGCCGAAGAAGTTCCAGTTGGGGCCGCGCAGGAACGTTCCCGTGTAGATCAGGAACACCCACAGCGCCAGCCAGCCGAACATGAAGAGGCTCATGATGCGGCCGCGCTCGGCGTAGCTGTAGTAGCCCTGCCCGCCTTTCCGCTCGTCCAGGTAGGGGATGGCCATCAGGCCGACGATGATCAGCGTCGGGAACACCACGCCTGCGATCCAGGGGTCGAAGTAGACCAGCATCTCCTGCAGGCCCAGGAAGTACCACGGCGCCTTGGACGGATTGGGCGAGACGGTGGGGTTGGCCGGCTCCTCCAGCGGCGCCTTCAGCCCGATCGACCAGACGATCAGCAGCACGCTGATCAGGATCAGCGAGATGAACTCGATGTAGACCAGATCCGGCCACACCAGCACCTTGCCGCCTTCCGCCTCCTCCGGCTTCTTGCCGGCGGCGATGCGCTCGTCGTTGGCGCGCGCCTGCTTCATGGCGAACCAGAGGAAGAACACCACCACGAACATCAGCGCCGTGATCGGGATGTTGTCCGGCTTGGTTGCGATCAGGCGGAAGTCGCGATCGAAGAGCCCCAGGCCGAAGAACGCCAACAGGATCAGCAGCATCACCACGCCGCCGCCGTTGGTCCAGAGGCGGTCGACGCGGAGCGCGTCGTGCACCTTCCGCAGCCCCTTGGTGGGCGGAAACACCACCATGGTCAGCACGAGGGTGATGGTGAACAGGATTGCCGGATCGGAGATCCGGTCGATGATCGCGCGCACGTTCTGCCTTACCTACCGTGTTCCCTGCAGGTCCTACGTGGGACCCGAGATGCCGCCGTCCTTACGGACGCGCCAGAAGTGCACGATCATGAAGATCATCGCGATGAACGGCACACCTATGCAGTGCAGGACATAGAAGCGCAGCAGCGTCGCCTCACCCACGAAGCGGCCGCCGGCCAGCGCGAACTTGGCGTCCGCCCCGGCGTGCACGAAGTTGATGTCGCCCAGGTGCAGCAGGGCGGCGCCGGGGCCTTCGTGGCCGAGGAACGGTGCCGCGCGGGCCATGTTCAGGCCGACCGTGACCGCCCAGATGGCGAGCTGGTCCCACGGCAGCAGGTAGCCGGTGTAGCTGAGGAACATGGTGATGGTCAGCAGCAGCACGCCGATCGCCCAGTTGAACTCGCGCGGCGGCTTGTAGGAGCCGGTCATGAACACGCGGAACATGTGCAGCCACACCGTGATCACCATCAGGTGGGCGCCCCAGCGGTGAATCTCCCGCATGATGCCGAGCGGCACCTGCGAGCCCAGGTCGATGATGTCGCCGTAGGCATGCTGGGAGGTCGGCCGGTAGTAGAACATCAGCAGGATGCCGGTGACGGTCAGCACCAGGAAGATGAAGAACGTCAGCCCGCCCATGCACCACGTGTACTTCACCTTGACCGCGTGCTTGGGCAGCCGCACCGGATGCAGGTGCAGGAACACGTTGTTGAGCACCGACATCATGCGCTGGCGCCGGGAGACCGGGACGCCGGTGCGGAAGATGGACTTCCATACTTGCGTCTCGCCGATCGCCTTCACAGCGTCTGCCGGGCTCTTGCGGCCCCCTCCGTTCGAATCCCTGCCGTTGCTACTCTTGGCCATTCAGGTGACTCCGTGCCTCGTCAGACGGCGAGGAACGACGATGGGTCGCTCCACTCGCCCTTCTCCCACTGGTACTTCTTTGTCTTGTCGACCACGATCTGGCCGTCGTCGCCCAGCGAGATGCTGTACCGCTCCAGCGGGCGCGGGGCGGGCCCCTCGAAGTTGATGCCGGTGATGCGGAAGCCGCTGCCGTGGCACGGGCACTTGAACTTGCGGTCCGCCTCCAGCCAGTTCGGCGTGCAGCCCAGGTGCGTGCACACGGTCGACAGCGCGTACACCTGCTCCTCTTCGCGGATGATCCAGACGCCGAACTGATCCTTCCAGCGGGTGGAAACCTCGCCCACCGTGTACTCGTCCACGAAGCCGGCGCGAAAGGACTGCGGCGGCTCGAACAGCACGTTCGGGAACAGGAAGCGCACCAGGCCGAGCACCGAGCCCAGCACGATCGCGGTGAACGAGATCCACGCCACGGCGAGCGTGGACAGGAACGAACGCCGCGTCATCTCGCCCCCGGACTCCCCCCGGGAGCCGGGCGAGGCTGCGGCGGCGTCTCCGGTCTTTGCCATCAGCGTCTTCTCATCCCTGTATCGTCGTGCACGGCCGGATTCTTCACGTCTGTCGGTTGGCTGTCCACTCGCCCCAGGGCCGGCGGCTTCATCGGAGCGCCTCCGTCGCTGCCCGGCGCACCCGTGGGTCGATATCGCCGGTCGACAGACCGCGTACCTGCTCGGTCAGCTCCGGCCGGCCGAGGCCGACTGCGACGTTCACGGCGACCTCCATTATGTCGCTTTGCTCGTCCGCGTCAACATTCGGGTATTCGGCCCAGTACTCCCGGTCCAGGATCTGCATGAGCACCTCCGCGCCGGCGTCGCTGCCGAGCGCCGCCAGCGCGATCGCCGCGAACCAACGCGCATTGTGCTGCTCGTCATACAGCAACGGCTCCAGGGCCGGAGCCGTGGACGGGTCACCGATGGCGCCGATCGTGCGCACGGCCGACGTCCGAATCCGGTCCGATTCATGCTGGAGGTAGGGAAGCAGCACCGGCAACTCTTCCGGGCCGGCCAGAAAGCCAAGAGCCTGAAGGTAGAAGGAGGCCGAGTTCTCGCTGTCCTCCGTCTCCAGCGCGTCGAGCAGCGTTGCGATGAACCGCCGGTCGCCGGTCAGGGCCATCGCCTGCGACAGGTACTGCCGCACGCGCTGATCGTCGCCCTCGGCCTCGGCGAAGGCGAGGTTCATCTGGTTCACGAAGCGCTCGTCGCGCGGCACCTGATCCTTCCGTGCCAGATCGAACAGCAGCGTGCTCAGGTCGAACGCCGCCTGCCAGCGGCGTGTCTGGCCGCCCGTTCGCACGTCACTCAGGTAGTCCAGCGCGTCGGCCGGCTCCGACGACAGGATGGAGACGCCGGCGATCACCAGCACCGCCAGCACGGCGATCAGCAGCGGGACGACGAAGAACGAATGGACGATGACGCCCAGGCCGGAGCGCTTGGGCTCGCCCGCAGCGCCGTTCTGCCCGGCAGCGCCTTGCCCGGCTGAGCCATTGCCGCCGGGCCGGGTGCTCGCTGCGTCGGTCTCCGACGCGCCTTCCGGGCCGGCCACGGCCGTCAGTGTACGGACCCCGTCCGCGCGCGGTCAACGGCACAGCCGCCCGCTCCACCCGCGCGCCCTCCACGGCTGTGGTATCGTGGCCGGGCAGCTCGGATCGAAGGCACGTCGGCCGGCCCCTGAGGTCAAGGAGGGCGGAAGCGGATGGACACAGAGCGATCGGGGCGCACGGGTCCGGACCCGGAATTCCGGCTCATCTCCTCGCAGGGAGGAGAGACGGCCACCTCCGGGGTCGGCAACAAGGTCATCACGCACGGCGGCAAGACCCACGTCGCATGGCTCGATGCCACCGAAGCGGGGTACTTCGCGCAGGTCCGCACCCTGGACCGCGCGACCGGGGAGTGGTCCGGCCCCTTCACGCTGGGAACGGCCACGGACGACCACGGCCGACCCGCCATGACCATGGACAGCCGGGGATACCTGCACGTGGTCTTCGGCGTGCACCACGACCAGGTTCCCTACCGGCGGTCGCTGCGCCCCAACGACGCCTCCGAGTGGACGCCGACGGTGACCTTCGGCGGAGACATGACCTACCCGGCACTGGTGTGCGGAGCGGACGACACGCTCTACATGGCGGGACGGTCCAAGTGGGAAGGCTCGCGGCTGTACGTCAAGCCGCCGGACCGGGACTGGGAGGACCGGGGGCTGATCATCCGCACGCTCGAAGGCTGCTTCAGCTACGCGGCCTATCACCCGGGGCTGGCGTGGGGGCCGGATCACCGCACGCTACACCTGTCCACCAGCACCTACCAGAGCAAGACGAAGCAGTCGAACCTGTGGGGCACGATCCAGTCGGCCAACTACATGCGCTCCACCGACGGCGGGGCGACCTGGGAGCGTGCGGACGGCACGCCGATCCCGCTCCCGGCGACCTCCGAAACCATGGACGTGCTGGTCGCCGGCGAGAGCTCCTTCGCAAAGCCGGGCATCCGCAACCAGGGCGCCATCGTCGTCGACTCCACGGGCCGCCCGTTCGTCCTCTACATCCACTACAACATGCCGCGGCCGGGCCAGGTGTTCCTGGTCACCCCCGACGGGCAGGGCCGCTGGCAGCACCTGCCGCTGCAGGCGGCCCTGGACGAGCACTGGCCGGAGATGGCGGTCATCGACTGCCGCGCCGGGTTCAGCATCACGGAAGACGACACGCTCTGCATCGCGTTGACCCTGATCCCCCGTGATCATCCGGTAGCGGAGCGGGAGCGCATGGCATGGAGAACGCCGGACCGGCCCGACGCACACCATTCCACGAAGTTGGAAGAGACCTTCTACCTCGGGCTGCCGTGCTACTCCACGAACCCCGAGAACGCCCGCATCAGCTACGAATCGGCCAACACGTGGTGCGCGGAGAACCCGGCCAGGCGACGGATCGCCTGGCTGGAGTCCCGTGACGGCGGCCGCACGTTCACCGCCCGGGACGTTATCGGACCGGACCCGCAGATGCCACCCAACCAGCCGAGCCTGGAACGACCGACCGGATTCAACCGGATCGCGTCCGGCACCCTGCCCGGGATGATCTACTCCGTCCTCACCGCCGGGTCGCGATCCAAACGCTCGGTCATGGACCACCGCGTGTACTGGGCCGACGCGGGCAGCCCGCGGGGAGGAGCGTGACGCCCGGGCGCGGCCTCTTCGAGTCGTTTCAACACCCGCCGCCGAAGTACCGGCCTGTCATCCAGTGGTGGTGGTCCACCACGATCGACGCCGACGAGGGCAGGCGGCAACTTGACGAGTTCCGGAGCCAGGGGGTGCGCACGGTTATCGTGTATCCCGCGCACGGGATGCGCCCGCACTTCCTGAGCGAAGGCTGGTGGCGGCTGTGGGGAATCTTCCTCGACCACGCCCGGCGCACGGGGCTGCGCCTGGGGATGGTGCCCGACTTCTTCCATCCCCAGGGCGATGCCCGCGACGTGCGGCTGGATCCGCCGGACCCCAGCCTGGTGCTGGAGGGGCACCCCGAGTACCGGCTCAAGCGTCTGCAGACGGTCGAGCGGCGCTTCAGCGGACCGGGCACCGCCCTGATTCGCGGCCTCCCGGATCCGGTCATCGCGAGCGCCGGCAGGATCGCGAAAGGCGGCGCCCTGGACTACTCCAGCCTGCGCGATCTCTCACGCGCGATCGACGGCTCCACCTTCCGCAAGGAGCTCGGCGAGGGGGAGTGGCTGCTCTCCTTCCACCATCCCGTGGACCGCATGGGCCCGATCAACGTGCGGGTGGACCCGCTCAATCCGGCTGCCACGCAGCGCTACCTCGACCTCACCCTCGGCGAGCTGGCCCGCCGCTTTCCCGAGCACGTCGGCACGACGTTCACGGTCGCCCTGTTCGACGCCGAGACCACCTTCGGCGGGCCGATCGTGTGGACTCCCCGGTTCTTCCCGACGTTCCGGGAGCTGTGCGGGTACGACGTGCGCCCGTACCTGCCGCTGCTGACGCGCGACGGCGGCGACGAGACGCCGCGGGTCCGCTGCGACTACTTCCGCGTGGTCAGCCACCTGTTCGTCGAAGGCTTCTGGAAGGTGCTGGCCGGCTGGTGCCGGGCGCACGGGATCCAGGCGATACAGCAGTCCTGGGGGGACAACCTCGTGGCGGAGTCGACCCTGGCCGGCGACTTCATGGCCTCCCAGCGGGAGATGACCTGCCCGTTCATGGAGGACCTGTTCTCCTGGCACCACGGCCCGCGCGGGTTCAAGGAGGTCGCCTCGATCGCCCACTTCGAGAACCGGCCGCTCTGGGTGGAGGCCGGGTTGCTGGAAGGGTGCGAGTCGTTCATCAGCCCGCAGAAGCTGCGCTCGGCCGGCAATGTGCTGGCGGCATGGGGGGTGTCCATTCAGACCACGATGACCTCCTTCGACGAGCACCACACGCTCGACGGGCATCCCATGCTGGGCACCGGGCAGCCCTTCTGGAAGTTCCACTCGCGGTACGGCGACTTCATGCAGCGCGTCGGCTTCCTGAACGATGACGGCGTCTCCGTCGCGCCGATCCTGCTCCTCAAGCCGTTGGCGACCGTGGTCGGCGGCGGCCCGGTCGACGGAGCACCGCGCGGATCGTCCGAAGAGGACGGCGGCGTCACCGAGACGACCGGACAGGATCGCGGCGCGAGCTTCACCCGGCTGGTGGAAGCCGACTACGACGGCCTCATGGAGCGGCTGGTCGAAGGGCAGCGCGACTTCGAGGTCGCGGACGACCACTACCTCGCCGGGGCGACCCTCGGCAAAGGCTCGCTGGCGATCGGCCGGAGCGAGTTCAAGGTCGTGCTTCTGCCGCGGATGACCCTGATCAGCCGCGGGTCGATGGCGGTCGTCCGCCGCTTCCACGAGGCCGGCGGTGCGGTGATCTTCTACGGTGCGCTGCCGTCGGGCTCACCCGAGCAGGGCAGGAACGACCCGGAGATACGTGAAGCCGTGGCGGCGATCCTCGGCGGCCGCACCGACAGCGGCGCCGGCGCAACCGCGGAGCAGGCCGCCGGCGGGACCGCCGTGTTCGTCGCCGGCGGCCCCGACCGGGTGCTGCAGGAGATCGACCGCGTGCTGCCGGCCGATCTCGCCGTCATCGACGGGCCTTCCGAGCATCTCTACTACTCCCACCGCGTGAAGGAAGGGACGGACATCTACTGGATCGCGAACGACACCGGCCATGCGCGCAGCGCCACCGTCTCCTTCAGCGCCGCCGGAACGCCGGAGATCTGGGACGCGGCGACCGGAGAGCGTCGGGAAACCGTCTATTGGGTCAAGGACGGCAGGACCGTCGTCCCGCTGTCCTGGTCGGCCCATGACGGGTTCGCCGTGGTGATGCAGCGGCACGGCGAAGCTCCGCCCATTCGCATCGACCGAACGAACATCACCGGCGCCACGCTCGCGACGCGCGGCGGCCGGACGCGTCTCGAAGGCACGGTGCGGGCTCCGGACCGGACCGCATCGGTCGCGGGGATCTGGCGTGACCGACCGATCGCCGCGGAGATCCCGCTGCAAAGGGGGGCGCCCATCCAGGAGCTCGCTCCCACGGGGTGGCGGTTCACGCCGGCGGCCAATCGCGTGGAGGTGCGCTACGCGGCCGAACACGTCGCGCCCGAGAGCCGGGGAGAGGCGGCCGGCTTCGCGGACGCCGCCTACAACCACCGCGCCTGGCCGCTCACCTGGCTCTCCCGGGAGCGGTTCACGATCCGCAACTGGTGGCTGCTGGGCCCGTTTCCCAGCGACAACGGGAGAGGCTTCCACACCCCGTACCCGCCGGAGACGGAGCTCGACCTGGAAGCGCCGTGTCCCACGCCGGATGGGGAGATCCGCGTGTGGCAGCACTTCCACAGCCGCAATCCGTGGGTGAACGTGGGGAAGATCCTGGACTACGAGGGCGAACCGGGCGTCGCCTACGCCGCCACCTTCGTCCATTCCCCGGCCGCGCGGCGCGTGCAGGCGCGCTTCGAGGTGGCGAACGGCAAGATCTGGGTCAACGGCACGGAGGTCTACTCGTTCTACAGCCAGATCGGCTTCATCAAGATGAACGACGGGTTTGCCGAACGGCTGCCGATCCGGCTGCGGGAAGGATGGAACGCGATCCTGCTCAAGATCGAGAGCGCGTTCCCGGCCTACAACACCGGCCTGGCATTCCGGCTCACGGACGAGGACGGGTTCCCGGCGCCCGGCCTGATGTACGCGAAGCGGCCGCAGGACCTGGATGCGCTCGTGCGCGAGCGCCGGCGCGGCGCGGTGCGCGACACCATGCGGTTCCTGCCTCCCTTCCCGACGTACGACCAGCGACAGGGCCGGTTCGGAGTCACGCACGGCCGGGAGCGCTGGTACCGCGTGGAGATCCCGCCGGGCACCACCGCGTTCCTGGTCCCCGCGCGGCCGGCCGGCATCGCCGTCTACCTGAACGGCACCCGCGTGCAGCCGGACGACGCCGGCAGGGTGACCTTCCGCGGGCTCGACTTCGACCGACCCGCCAGCATCGCGCTGCGGCTGCCGGCCGACCGCGAGCTGCAGGACTACCTTCAGTTCCAGTCGGGGCCGACGGACTACCGCCTGGGCGCCTGGACCTGGACCGGGCTGACCTTCTACTCGGGCGAGGCGTTCTACGAGAAGGAGTTCGATCTCGACCCGCGGCTGACGGGGACGCGTGTCATGCTCGACCTCGGCGCGGAACGGCGGTAGATCACGCACGGGGCCGGCGCCACGCCCAACCCGCCGCCGCCGGCATACCAGCCCTGCAGACTCGGCTCCCGGCGTCCCTCGGCGATGTCGAGCTCGACGCTCTCCGGCGCGGCGCTGATGAACGCGATGTTCGGCTCGCCGTCGTCCGTGCTCCGGGCGGTCCCGCGCTCCCGATCCACCACCACCGCCGTCGGCACCAGGTGAAAGAGGACCTCGAAGGTGTGAAGTCCGTGTCCCGTGAGAAAGTCCGTGATGATCCAGTACTCGTGGCCGGTCTCCCCGGCCTTCACGAACATGACGCTGCGCGCGTGCTCGACCGATCGGTCGACCGCGCCGTCGATGACGGTTCGGGGAACGCCGTCCTCGCGGCGCTCCTCGCGATACGTCGCGTACCCCTCGCGATAGCTGCCTTCCAGGTAGTCGCAGACCTCCGTGCTGTGCCAGACGTTGCCGAGGCGATGCGCGCTCTCGCGCGGGCCGTTCACGTCCCGCACCTGCGTCTTGCCGTCCACCACGACGGTGTTGTGCCCCTGTGACCAGCTCATGAACTGCTGCATGAGGACGTCCTCGGCCGCCGCGGAATAGGAGTGGACGCCCAGGTCCTCCGCCATCGATCTCCCGTGCGACACGATCTCGACGGCCAGCGCGTTCTCGTGGCCGTGGATGGTCCCGATGGGGCCGACGTCGAACTGCAGGTAGTTGGCGTCCCTCTGCCAGGAGGACCGCATGATGCCGTGCCCGCAGTACGGGTACCAGAACGACGTCCGGGCCGGCGGCGTGCCGCGCTCCCCGCGGCTCGCGACGTAGTCCCAGTCTTTCCGGTAGCGCTCGGCGAGCACCGCGCCTACGAACGGGAGGGCCGACCCGCGCCGGGAGTCGCCGTTCCAGACGTAGCTCCCGTCGGGCTTGCTGGAGCAGGCCAGGTACGCCGTGCGCTTCAGAAGCACCTCGATGTATTCCTCGGGAAAGGAAAGGCCGTTGTCGCGCAGCATCAGCCACGTCTCCAGGACGCTCGTGGACGCGCCGACGACATACCCCGCGGAGTTCTCCTTCGAGGTTCCGTCCGGGTAGGAGGCTCCGGCGCCGAGGTAGTCGCCGACGATGCGCAGGCCCAGCTCCCGCCAGTCACGCGCGTCCCGGCACTCCGGAAATCCGACGCCGCCGGTGATCAGCCCCTGTCCCGCGTAGAAGAGCTGATTGCCCTGCGGCGGCGGCTGCCTGTTCGCGAACGCGATCATGTCGTCCTCGATGCAGGCCCCGGTGTACAGCGACAGCAGCAGGCACAGGTCGTGGCCGGAGAGCCCCTCCCAGGAGAGGATGTACGGCATGAGCTGCAGGTAGGAGTGGTTCATCTGCAGCCCCGGAAACCAGATCCAGTCCGGCTTGGTGTCCACGTAGAGCACGTAGTGCCGGGCGATCCAGATCAGTTTCCTGATGTATGACTCCTCGCCCGTGAGCCAGTAGGCCTGCGCCAGCGCCCGCTGGAAGAGCTGGTAGTTGAGGTGATGGGTCCAGATGACGTCGCCGTCATCCGGAACGTGCGTCCAGTCCCACTCCGCGCCGAGGTCCTGGACTCCCTTCTCCGGCTCGGTCGGCGCGAACACCTTGTTGTCGAGCAGCAGGTCGGCGATGTCGACCAGCGTGTACGCCGACGGCTTGATGCCCTGCGTCCTGCTCCAGGTGTAGCCCGGCTCCGTGCTGATCAGCGGGCGCATCCGGGCGCGGTCGCGCCACGTGACGTGGTGGTCCGGGAACTCCTCGACGTAGCGCTCGGAAATGAAGTCGTATCCGGTCGTGTTCTGTGCGAATCCCCGCTCCGTGTGGGCGGACACGTACCGCACGGCGAGATTGGGCTGCGGCCGCTCCCGGCAATAGTCGAGGAACGCCTCTTCGGACGCGCGCCGATCGCCGCGCGCCTCCGCATCCCGTACCGGCGCCAGCTCCGGGATCCCGTAGTCCAGACGGGAGAAAAAGGCGCCGATCTTCGCATCTTCCATGACCGCTTCCGAAGAGCGGCGCGCCGCCGTCGCGTCGCACGACCGCGGCACGCCGCATGAATACTATCGCGACTCGGTGCCCCAGACCTCGTCCCAGGTCGGCATCTTCTCCATCTCAGCGAGGATCTCGCTGCCGCCGAAGCGCATGAAGTCCTCCACGTACTCGTCCCACGTGGCATCGACGTCGATCTCGCCGGTGACGGCCTTGGCGAACCACTCGGACGCCAGCGTGTTGAGCGCGGCCCCGCGCTGCTTCATGACCTCCTGGATGTCGGTCTCCTTGTAGGAGTCCCACTTGTAGGGCCTGGCCATCTTGCTCCAGATCTCGTCGGTGTACAGGTACTCCTCGTAGAACGTGTACACGTTCGGGGTCCGCGAGAACTTGTAGCTCTCCCGCGGGTTGAAGTTCGGATAGTTCGTCCACAGGCTCCCCCGCTGGGGATATTCGGCCGGGACGTCCTCCTGCGCCACCCGCACGATGCTGGAGTTGCCGGGCTCGCCGCCCCAATTCCAGTGCGCGCCCTCCTTGCCGTACGCCCAGCCCGCCCAGTTGGCGATGGCCTCCGGCGTGAAGTCAAGCAGTCCGGCCTTGGTGTCCAGGATCTGCATGACGCGGGCGACCTTGGCGTCGCTGATCGACTTCTCCCACACCTGCGGGATGTTGTCGCCGATGTTGGTGATGCCGTAGGTCGGAGCGAACTGGTGGCCGTCCGGCCCCCGCGGCGCGAACAGGACCAGCTCGCCGCCGGCGGCGAAGTCCTCATCCGAGATCATGCTGTCCGGCGGTCCGTTGGAATCCCGGTCGATGGCGGGGGTATTCACCATCACGACCCCGTAGCGCCCGGTGTTCTGCTTGTCGAGCGACGTGTCCACGTCCTGGGTGAGCGACTCGTTGTCGATGAGACCCATCTCCCACCAGCGCGCGACCTGCTTGGTGAAGGCCCTGAAGCCCGGGCCGACGAAATTGTGCACGACCTCGCCGTCGATGAGCTGATTGCCCTGCAGCCCGGTCTGCCCCACGCCGAACGCTCCCTGGATGGTCGCCCAGCCGAAGTTGCTGAAGCTCAGGTCGCCGTAGTAGAAGCCGCCGTACGGGAGCGTGTCGGTCTTGCCGTTGCCGTCGGGATCCCCGTCGCGGAACGCGACCATCAGGCCCTCCAGCCAGTCGATGTCCATCGACGGATCGTCGTAGTAGAACATCTTGCCTTTCTCGTCCAACTGCACCTTGTTCGCTTCGTAGTCGGCGGGCATGGAGACGCCGACCGCCTCGGCCCAGTCCTTGCGAAAGGCCAGCAGCCAGTTGCCGACGATGCTGCCGCCGCGGATGCTCGCCCATCCGTAGTGCTCGCCCGGCTTGTCGGGGGCGCGGTGCACCTTCCAGGCAGCCGGGTACGCGCTGTCCACGGCCTTCACGTAGTTGGGCGCGTACTCCCGGAACATGGACTCCGGCGCGCTGCGGATGACCCCGTCCTGATACATCACCTTCGAGTCGACGAAGTAGACCCCGGTGTCCGGCATCTCGCCGGCCGCCACGATGATCTGCTGCTTGTCGACCTGGAACTTGCCGACCCCGTTGGGGACGATGGTGACGTTGAACATCTGCTCCAGCTCACCCTGCCACCACGGCTTCTCCGCCGGGTTCCCCAGCCAGCTTATCTCCAGGTGATTGCTGAGGTCGTCCATGGCGGCAGCTCCTTCCTCGGCAGCCTGCCCCGCGGCGCCGACGCCGAGGGGCGCCGCCAGCAATGCCGCCATGCACAGAAACAGTGACGCTCTTCTCATAGCTTTCTCCTCCGTTGCTTGTCGCGTTGCTTCGTTCCCGGAAACGTCGTGCCCTCACCTCCTTGCCGATGGGTTTTCGCGCCTGCCGCGCACGCACCGCTCATCCCTTCAACGATCCCACGAACACGCCCTTGATGAAGAACCGCTGCAGGAACGGGTACACCAGGATGATCGGCCCGATCGTCAACACCGTCATCGCCGAGCGCACGGCCACCGTCGGCAGCAGCTCCACCCGTTCGTCCCAGGCGACCATGTCCCGGCGCACCATCTGCAGATCGGTCAGCATGCGCCGCAGGATGTACTGCAGCACCCACTTGTCGCGGCCGTCGATGAACAACATGGCAAAGAACCACTCGTTCCAGTGCGCGACCGCCGTCCACAGCGCGATGGTCGCGGTCACCGCCTTCGACAGCGGCAGGACGATCCGGGTCGCGATCGTCGGATAGCCGGCGCCGTCGATCATGGCCGACTCCTCGTACGCGGCGTCGATGGTCATGAGGAAATTGCGCATGATGATGATGTAGAACCCGTTCGCCACCAGCGGCAGGATCAGCGACAGACGGGTGTCCATGAGCCCCAGCTTGCGGACCAGCAGATACAGCGGAATCAGCCCTCCCGAAAAGAACATCGTGATGACGATGTACATCGTGATCGCCGACCTGCCGGGGAGATCCCGCTTGGACAGCGGGTACGCGAACAGGAACGTCATGGCGATGGTAAGAGCGGTTCCGGCGACCACCCGCAACACGCTGTTCGCGTAGCCGACCAGGATGTTTCCGTACGCCGAGAGAGAGTACCGGTACGGGCGCAGCGTCCATTCCGCCATCCAGAGGCGGAAGCCCAGGTGGTTGACGCTGCCCGGCGTCGAGAAGGAGGTGAGCACGATGTTCCAGAACGGATAGAGGATGGTGGCGCAGAAGCAGACGAAGAACAGGACGATGCCGACTCCGAACGTTCGGTCCGCGATCGACCTGGGCCGCAGCGCAGCTACCATATCGCGTACTCGCTGAACCTTCTGATGATCGCGTTGGCCGCCACCAGCAGGATGACGCCGATGACGTTCTTGAACAGGCCCACGGCGGCGCCGAACTCGAAGCGGCTGTCCAGAATGCCGACGCGATAGACGTAGGTGTCGATGATGTCGGCCACCTCGTAGACGAGTGGATTGTAGAGGTTGAAGATCTGCTCGAACCCGGCATTCAACAGGTGGCCCAGGGACAACAGGAACAGGATGGTCATCACCGGGACCAGGGCGGGCAGCGTGATGTGCGCCATCGTGCGCAGCCGGCCGGCCCCGTCGACGGCCGAAACGTCATAGAGCGTCGGGTCGACGGTGGAGAGGGCGGCAAGATAGACGATCGTGCCCCACCCCACGCTCTGCCAGATGTGCGTGACGACCAGCAACGGCCGGAACAGCGTCCGGTCCAGGAAGAGGTTCGGAACCTCCTCGGCTCCGAACAGGTGGCCGATATAGGCAGGAATGCCGCGCTGCGGCGAGAGGATCTCCATGACGACGCCGGCGATGACGACCCAGGACATGAAGTGCGGGAGGTACGAGATCGACTGCACGGCCTTCTTGAACGGCTGGTTACGGAGCTCGTTCAACAGCAACGCGAGGATGACGGGAGCGGGAAAGCCGAAGACGATCTTCAAGAGGCTGATGATGACCGTGTTGCGCAGCACCCGCGGAAAAAAGGGATCGAGAAACAGGTCTCTGAAGTGCTCGAAATCATTCCAGGGGCTGCCCAGGATGCCGAGTCCGACCCGGAAGTCCTTGAAGGCTATGACCACGCCCCAGATCGGGAGGTAGTGAAATATGAAGAGAACGGTTGCGGGAATCAGGCAGAAGACGTAGAGGACCAGGTATTTCCTGGCTTTTCTCCGGCGTTCGTGCCCGACGGCTGCGCCGAGGTCTACCTCAACGGGCGGTGCACGGATCTCTGCCATGATGTGCAGCCCAGATGCTGTGCGTGCACTCTATCCGCCGCAGTCCTTACCGGTCAACGTCAGCCCGGGATCAGGAAGTCGAGCCAGTTGTCGCGGCTGATCACCGTGGCCGTGGCGTTCGGGTAGGTTTGGGTCCAGGCGCTCGGGATGCGCCCTCGGCGGCCCTGCAGCTTGATCTCGAAGCCGGCGAGCATCCCGTCGCGCTCCTCGACGTAGTCCAGCTCGGCCCCGGTGTAGGTGCGCCAGAAGAACGTGCGGCCACGGCGACCGGTGTAGGCCAGGGTCTTCTGACGTTCGATCACCAGGAAGTTCTCCCAGAGCCGGCCCACGTCGTCACGCCTCGAGATCGGCGCGAAGTTCTCGATCACGGCGTTGCGGATGCCGAGATCCAGGAAATACACCTTCTTCATCTTGGTGACCTCCTTGCGCAGGTTCCTGCTGAACCCCCCGAGCCGCGCGATGACGAACGCCTGCTCCAGCAAGTCGAGGTAGGACTCGACGGTGTCACGGCTCATCGAAAGCTGCCTGGCCAGCTCGTGGATCGAGACCTCCGACCCGATCTGGAATGCCAGGAGCCGCAACAGGTCGTGGATCTTCCCTCCGCGGCGTATCCCGGCCAGCTCCAGAACGTCCTTGTAGAGATAGGCGGTGCTCACCTCCCGGAGGTGCTCCGCCTTGTCCGCGTCGTTGTGCAGGGAGAAGACCTCCGGGTAGGAGCCGTAGACCAGCAGCGCGTCGAGCATCTGCTCCAGCTCGAACGGGTTGTGCAGGTGGGCCAACTCCAGGACCGACACCGGATACAGGACGTGCGTCCAGGTGCGGCCAGTGAGCGGCTCGCTGACCCGGTTGGCCAGCTCGAACGATGAGGAGCCGGTGGCGACGATGCGGAGATCGGGAAGGCCGTCCGTGAGGATCTTCAGGTTGATGCCGATGTCGGGAACGCGCTGCGCCTCGTCGATGCACAACAGGTCGTAGCCGGCGACCAGGCGAGTCATGGCGCCGAGGTCCCGGCTGGAGAGCACATCCACATACCGCGTCTCGTCCGCGTTGACCGCAAGACTGCGATAAGGAAGCCCGGGCAACAGCTCGTCCAGAAGCGTGGTCTTGCCGGTCTGGCGCGCCCCGTAGAGGATCGCCACCTTGCCGCCGCGACGCACGCGTCGCTCGATGGTCGCGCTCAACGCACGTGGGATAAGGGCCATTTCGCAATAATAGCGCGAATTGTGCGGTTACGTCCGCAGAATTCGCGCGAATTCTGCGGTCACACGGCCGTCGTGGAGGCGCGCCGGCCGCTCAGTCGAGGACGGCGAGCATCTCCTCGATGCGGGTGAACTTCTCCCGCGGCTTGCCGGCGGCGGCGCCGCGCGCAACCTCGGCGGCGTCGATGGCGCGCCAGTCCTCGTAGCTGATCGGCCGCACGCCGCGGTCGCGGAGCTGCGCGAGCAGCGCGTCCGTGTCGGGCACGGCGCAGGCGGCAAGCCCGTCGAGGTCGGCCAGCAGGTTCTTGGCGGTCTCGGTGCTGTCCGGCTTGTTCGTGCCGATGACGCCGGAGGGGCCGCGTTTGATCCAGCCGGCGGCGTACAGGCCCGGCGCCACCGCGCCGTCGGCGGTGATGCGCCCGCCCTGGTTGGGGAACACGCCGCGCCGGTCGTCGAACGGCAGGCCCTCGATCGGCACGCCGCGGTAGCCGACGCTGCGGAAGAACAGCCCGCAATCCATCTCCACGGTCTCGCCCGTTCCCTCCGCCCACTGGTCGCCGGCCTCTCCGGCCAGGCGGTTCTTCTCCAGGGTCAGCCGCTGCACGCGGCCGTTGCCGGCGAGCTCCTTGGGGCTGCGGAAGAAGTGGACGACGATCCGCTTCGAGCAGCCGCTCGCCGGCCCTTCCTCGCGCAGCTCGCCCAGCGCCTTCCAGTTGCGTTGCGCGTCGGTGTTGCCGGCTTGGTCGAGCTCCGCCTGGCAGCAGGGGCCGAGGTCGAAGTCGGCCTGGTCGTTGAAGTGCAGCGCGCAGTCGCCGAGCTCGCCGAGCTCGCGGATCTCCTTGCTGGTGAAGGCCGCCTGCACCGGGCCGCGGCGGCCGACCATGTGCACCTCGCGCACCTTGCTCTCCGCCAGCGCCTCCAGGGCGTGGGCGGCGATGTCGGTGCCGGCCAGCTCGTCGACGGTCTTGGCCAGGATGCGGGTCACGTCGACGGCGACGTTGCCCTGGCCGATGACGACGGCCGCCTCGGCGGAGAGGTCGAAGCTCAGGTCGCGGTAGTCGGGATGGCCGTTGTACCAGCCCACGAACGCGGTGGCGGTGTGACTGCCTGCCAGGTCGATGCCGGGGATGTTGAGCGTGCGGTCGGTCTCCGCGCCGCAGGTGAACACCACCGCGTCGTAGAAGCGCTGCAGGTCGGCGACGCTCACGTCTCGGCCGACCATCACGTTGCCGATGAAGCTGCAGCGGTCGTTGCCGGCCGTTCGCTCGTAGATGCGGATCACGTTCTTGATCTTCTGATGGTCGGGGGCCACGCCACCCCGCACCAGTCCGAAGGGGGTGGGCAGGCGGTCGATGATGTCCACCTGCAGGTTCCGTTCGTCCTTCAGCAGCGCCTCCGCTGCATAGAAGCCGCTGGGGCCGGAGCCCACGATCGCTACGCGCCGTCCTGTGTCGCTCATCCGTTCCTCCGTATCATAATGGGCCGATGCTCATCGTCGCCAAGATCGTGCAGGGGCTCGGCCTGAGCTTTCTTGCCCTCAGCTTCGTGCTGGCGCTGCCCGAGCCGCTGCGGGGCCGCGACGTGGCGATCGGCGCGGCCATCTTCATGGCCGGCTGGCTCATGCAGCGGCTCAAGCGGTGACCGGGGTCCAAGCATGACCGAGCGCCGCACCGTGCTCAAGTTCGACGCCGGAGCCAGTGGGTTCCGCCGCATCGTGCTGGTCACGGCGGCGTTCGCGCTACTGCTGCTCGGCTCCGGCGCCGTCGTCGTCATCTCCGTCCTCACCCTCTGAAGACCGCACCAGGTCTGCCATCTGCACGACGATGGCGGTCTGCGTGCGAAAGGCGCGATGCTGCATCACCACCAGCATCACGAAGTGCGCGTACGTGACCGCCGCCACCGCCAGGTGCAGCCAGCGCGGTATCGCCGCCGCGGCTGCCGCACCGCCCGAGACGGCGGTGGCCATGATGAGCAGGAGGCTGAGCGTCGCCTGCCCCGACACCGGTCCGTGGGCGCGGCGTGAGCGCTGGAGCAGGTCCGGGGCAAGCCCGCGCTCGCGCACGAAGTCGCGCACGCTCACGCCGGTGGTGACGAAGAAGAAGATGACCGCGGTCTGAGTCAGCAGAAAGACGATGGTCGTGAAGAACCCGAACGCCGGATGGCCGGCGCCCAGCACCTGGATGCCCGCGAACCCCTGCACCACGGCGGCGGTGAGCAGCACTCCGGTGACGGTGATCAGAGCGTAGCACGTGTAGAGGAAGAGCCACATCGGCGACTGCGATGCGGCGGATCAACCGGCGGTCTGGCCGATCTCGATCTGGTAGGTCTTCTCGAACTCCGCGGTCGGCAGCATGTCGATCGCGTCCCAGGTGAGCTGCGTGCACACGCGAGCGCAGATCTGGCAGCCGATGCACTCCTGGAAGCGGATCTGCACGGGCGGGATCGGGATGTCGTACTTGTCGTCCGGCACCGCTTCGATGCAGTCGACCGGGCAGAACGGCACGCACACCTGGCAGCCCGTGCAGTTGTCCTCATCGACCACCGCCATGAGCTTGGGCTTGCGCTTCTTGGTCTGCATGGCCTTGGGAAGCTCCGGAATCGACCGGTAGAACTCCGCTCGTCGCTTCTTCTTGGCCATGATCTCTCCCCGTTCTCAGCGGGCTACTGGAAGTAGTCCGCGTTGATCTGGATGTACTTCTGCCACTCGTCTGGGACTTCGCTCTCCTCGAAGATGGCGTCGACCGGGCACTCCGGCACGCAGGCGGCGCAGTCGATGCACTCGTCGGGATCGATGTACAGCATCTTGCCTTCCGGATCGTCGTACCCCTCCGAGGGGTGGATGCAGTCGACCGGACAGACTTCGACGCAGGAGGTATCGCAGGTGCCGATGCAGGGTTCGGTGATGATGTAGGCCATGAATGTTCCTCGCGCTTGCTTGGCGGCAAGATAGGCAGCCCCCCGCGGGCACGTCAAGATGAGCAACGTGGCTCCGCTGCTGGTGCTGACCGACCCCCGCTGCGCCCTGCACGACGCGGGCGCCGGCCACCCCGAGCGCCCCGAGCGGCTGCGGTTCGCCCTGGACGCGGTCGCCGCTGCAGAGGCTGCGCAGGCGCCGGAACTGCGCGTCGTCGAACGGCTCGATCCCGTCGAGGAGTCCCGGCTCCTGCTCGCGCACACGCCCCGCTACGTCGAGCGCCTGCTGGGGATGGCCGGCCGCAGCGCCGTGCTGGACCCGGACACCCGCATCGGTCCGCACAGCATCGAGGCGGCGCGGCTCGCGGCGCAGGCTGCGCTGGAGGCGGTGCGCGCCGTGCTCGCCGGCGACGCGTCGGGCGCCGTCTGCCTCACCCGGCCGCCCGGCCACCACGCCGAGTCGGAGCGCGCCACGGGCTTCTGCGTCTTCAACAGCGCCGCCGTGGCGGCTGCTGCGGCGGTCGCCGACCTCGGCTGCCGGCGGGTCCTGATCTTCGACCCGGACGTTCACCACGGCAACGGCACGCAGGAGATCTTCTACGCGCGCTCCGACGTGCTCTACCTGTCGCTGCACCAGTACCCGTGGTACCCGTGGATCAGCGGCGCCGCGGACGAGACCGGCATCGGCGCCGGGCACGGACACAATGTCAACGTGCCGCTGCCGGCCGGCTGCGGCGACGCCGAGTACGCGCTGGCGATGGAGGAGGTGGTGCTGCCCCTGGTGCGCGCCTGGCGCCCCGACTTGGTGATCGTGTCGGCGGGCTTCGACGCGCACGCGGCCGATCCTCTGGCCGGCATGCGGCTCACCGCCGCCGGGCTGCGGGATCTCTTCGGCCGGCTGTTCGCCCTCCTCGGCGACCTCGACATCCCGTGGGCGGCGACCCTGGAGGGCGGCTACGCGCGATCGGCGGTACTCGACGGCGTGGCCGCCCTGCTGCAACCGTCCCGTCCCGAACCGCTCACGCCGCAGCAGGCGATGCCGGCGGCCGCCGCCGCAATCTCCGCTGCGCGAGAACTATCCGCCCTGTTGAGCTCTCGAACTGCGTGAGGCGTGCAAGCACCCCTTTCCTCACCTCTCGCTTACTGAGCGGCTCGGTTAGTTGACAGCATGACAACGCGTACCGAACATTCCGTTTCCCAGATTCTGCAGCCTCCACAGATCGTCTATCAGCAGAGGTCGAGCGACTGTTCCGGCACGGCAGCAGTCATGAGGATGCGCAGCAATCAGCGACGGAAGGAGGATCTGATGTGCCGAAATCGACAGCGGGCACTATTGTATTTGGCCGGGACGGTCGCGATGATAGTGCTCGTGGTAGCGTGCGCTACGCCACCTCAGTTACGAGACCTGAACGAGGACGCCGTTACGTTTGTCTCGCAGGGTAACTTGAACGAGGAAGAGCACGCAATGATGGCTGCCGAAGCAGAACGCGCCTGTCGCACGCATGGTCGCGTTCCCGTGCAAGTGACCCCAGCCTACGCGGGGTCATGCGAAACGCCCGTTGATGGTGGTCTCTTCGGCCTGCTCGGTCCTGGCTGCAAGGATGACATCCGGCGGCATGTGTTTGCGTGCGTGTTGCCTGAAAGCAACGAGAATTGAGCCAGCGGCCGCCCCAGTACCTGTCGCGCTCCGCAATTTCTATCCGCTCAGGCCGAGCCGGACGAGCAGGGCGCGCATCTTCCGCGGGTCCATGTCGGTATAGACCACGCCGTCGTAGACCACGTTCGGGCCCTCGTCGCAGTGGCCGAGGCAGCCGCAGCGCCTGACCGGAACCGAGCGGGCGGCATGATCTTCGCCGGCCTCCAGCACGTCCTCGCAGAACGCCATGGAGCAGCTCGAGCCGTGGCACACGCCGACGCTGGCCGCGCCGGTGAGCGCCTCCTGCAGGGGATTCACGCCGCCCGCCGGCCGGGTCAGGCCGCTTCCGCCGCCAGCGACCTGATGGTCCGGTACGGGTAGAGCCCGGTGGAGTGGCCGTCGCTCCAGGTCACCGCCAGCGCGTAGTTGCCGACCACCCGCACCTCGTCCGCGCGGATGTCGGCCGGGATGCGCCCGACGTCCAGGAGCTGCTCACCGGAGAACTCGTCCACGCAGCGCGCGCAGCGGCAGTTGGCGCGCAGCTCGCGGTTGGCGACCCGGTCGACCGAGCCGTCCTCCCAGCTCACCGTGATCGAGCTCTCGTCGAAACCGATTTCCGGTTTCGCCTGCGAGCCCGCCTTGCTGCGTCCCAGCGCACGCACGACGGTATCGGCCGCGTGCGCGAACCCCTCGTCGCCGGCATAGGCATCGAACGTGCCGCCGTACGCGGACGGATCGAGCGGAAGCTGGCAGAGCAGCGGCACGCCGAAGCGCTCGGCCAGCGCCTCGCCCCCACCTTCGCCGAACACCTGGTGCCGCCGGCCTTCGCCGTCGGCGAACCAGGCCATGTTCTCGATCACGCCCAGGACCGGCACCTCGACCTTGTCGAACATCACGATGCCCTTGCCGACGTCGGCGAGCGCCAGTGCCTGCGGGGTGGTGACGATCAGCGCCCCGTCGAGCTGGATGGCCTGCGTGATGGTGAGCTGGATGTCGCCCGTGCCCGGCGGCAGGTCGATCAGCAGGTAGTCCAGGCCCTCCCAGGCGACGCCATGCAGGAACTGCTGCACGTAGTTGGTGACCATCGGCCCGCGCATCACCGCCGGCGCGTCGCCGAGCCAGAAGCCGAACGACATCACCTGCAGGGGGCCGACCGCCACCGGCGCCAGCAGGTTGCCGCGCCCGGCGGTGAGCGGCTGGTCGTGCCGGTTGAACAGGGTGGGGACCGACGGGCCGAAGATGTCGGCGTCCAGCAGGCCTACCCGGTGGCCGCGCTGCGCGAGCTCGCAGGCAATGCCGGCGGCCACCGTCGACTTGCCGACGCCGCCCTTGCACGAGGCCACGGCGATGATCGAGGAGACCTCCTCCAGGCCGGACTCCTTGACCGGAGAGGTGCGCCGCTGCTCCGGCGCGGTGATCCGCACCGTCACCGACTTGACCCCGGGCAGGTCGCCGATCAGCCGCTCGGCCTGCGTCTTGAACTCGTCGCGAACTGGGCAGGCGGGGGTGGTAATGCGGATCTCGGCCATCACGTGCCCTTCGGCGATCTCCACCTCCTGCACGAACCCCAGGCTGACGATGTCCTGGTTCAGGTCGGGGTCGACGATCGCGCGCAGGGCGTCGGTGACGTCTGCCTTGGAAGCCATGCCCTATGATACTGCCCCGACGCTGCCGGGGGCAGCGCGAGCCCGGATTCCACACCAGCATCACGAGAGATGAGCATGTCTTCTTCCCCTGCCGAATCAGCCGCCGACTCAGCCGCAGCGGTCGGCTGGGACCTTGCCGACCTGTACGCCGCCACCGACGACCCGGCGCTCGACCGCGACCTGGACGCCGCGGACCGGGAGGCCGCGGAGCTGGCCGCCGACTACCGCGGCCGCCTGGAGCGCCTCGACGCCGCCGGGCTGGCCGGCCTGGTCGAGCGCTACGAGGCATGCCTGGAGCGGGCCGGCAGGGCGGGGACCTACGCCCACCTGGCGTGGTCCACCGACACCGGCGACGCGCAGCGCGGCGCGCTGCTGCAGAAGCTCACCGAGCGCTCCGCTCGCCTGCACCAGACCCTGCTGTTCTTCGAGCTGGAGTGGGCGGGCCTGGCCGACGAGCAGGCTGATGCGCTGCTCTCCGACGAACGGCTCGGCCACTACCGCCACTTCCTGCGCGTCACCCGCCGCACCAGGCCGCACCTCCTGACCGAACCGGAGGAGCGGGTCCTCAGCGAGAAGTCGGTCACGGGCCGCCGCGCCTGGATCCGCTACTTCGACGAAGTGCACGGCGCGGCGAAGTTCCAGCTCGACGGCGCCGACATCCAGCGCGAGGAGCTCTTGAACAAGCTCCACCA
>JAPPKD010000321.1 GCA_028820215.1 Spirochaetaceae bacterium
AGGGTGAGGTCGGCGCCGGGGCGGAAGGCCTTCATGGCGTTGCGCAGGGCGAAGAAGACGCCGATGCCGTACATCAGCGGCGGCTCGCCCACCGCCTTGGCGCCGAGCGGGCCGTAGGGGTTGTGCTCCGCCGGGAGAAACTTCACCGCCATGTCGTCGGGCATGAAGTAGACGTCCGGGGCCTTGTAGGTGGACAGGGCGTGCGACAGGCAGCGGCCCTGTGCGTCCCACTGCAGGTCTTCCATGGTCATCCAGCCCATGCCCTGCGCGAGCCCCCCTTCTACCTGGCCGCGGTCCACGGTGGGATTGATGGAACGGCCGAGGTCGTGGACGATCTTCACCTGGTCGACGGCGTAGGTGCCGCGCAGGCAGTCGACCGTGACCTCGAACACGGCGGTGCCGTACACATGGTAGGCGAACGGGTGGCCGTGCTCGCGCTCCTCGTCGTAGTGGATGCCCGGCGTGGCGTAGTGGCCGTGCGCCGACAGCCGCCTGCGGGCGTGGTAGGTGAGGTCCACCAGGTCGGTCCAACTTATGCCGGCGGGCCTGCCGGCGATACGGACCTGCTCGCCGGCGATCGTCACCGTGGCGGGATCCACCGCCCCGAGTCCAGCGGCGGCCGCCTCGCGCATGCCCCGCAGGATGGTTTCGACGGCGATGATGGCGGCGTTGCCGTTCAGGTCGGTGGTGGCGCTGGCCGCGCTCGGGGACATGTTGGCCACGCGCATGGTGTTGGTGCTCTCCACACGTACGCGGCGCCGTGAGATGCCGAAGGTGCGCGCCACCACCGAAGCGACGTTGCTGCTGATGCCCTGCCCCATCTCGATGCCGCCGGTGGTAACGCTCACGCTGCCGTCGGTGTACACGTGCACCAGGGCGTGGCCCTGGTTGAGGTGGCTCTTGGTGAACGAGATGCCGAAGCACACCGGCATCAGCGCGCAGCCCTTCTTGAGGGCGAAGTTGCGCCGGTTGTGGTCGGCGACCCGCTGGCGGATGCCGTCCACTCCGAACGACGCCTCCAGCGCGTCCCAGGTCGTCTCGGCGCGGCAGCGGTCGACCACCTGGCCGTAGTGGAACCGGTCGCCGTCGCGCAGCAGGTTGGCGCGCTGGATGGCGGCCGCGTCGATGCCCATGGCGTCGGCGGCCTTGTTGATGGCGGCCTCGATCACGTACATCCCCTGTGGGCCGCCGAAGCCGCGGAAGGCGGTGTGCGGCTGCAGGTTGGTGCGGCACGCCGCGGCCGTCACCCGCACGTTGGGGATGAAGTAGGCGCCCGTGGCGTGAAACAGCGTGCGCGCGAGCACCGGCGCCGACAGGTCGGCGAAGGCGCCGGAGTTCTGGTAGAAGGTGGCCTCGTAGGCCAGGATCTTGCCGGCCGCGGTCAGCCCGATCCTGAAGTCGGCGGAGTAGGGGTGGCGCTTGCCGGTCATCCGGATGTCGTCGAGCCGGTTCAGCACCAGCTCCACCGGCGCCTCCAGGCGGGCGGCGGCCAGCGCGGCCATGGCGGCCCAGTGGGTGGCCTGGTCCTCCTTGCCGCCGAAGCCGCCGCCGAGCCGCTTCACGTCCACCTCCACCTTGTGCATCGGCAGGCCAAGCACCGCCGCGGTAACGTGTTGCACGGCGGCCGGCCCCTGGGTGGAGGAGAACACCCGCATGGCACCGTCCTCGCCGGGCACCGCGCGGGCGCGCTGCGTCTCCAGGTAGAGGTGCTCCTGGCCGCCGATCTCGCAGCGCCCCTCCACCACCACGTCGCAGTCGTCCCACGCGCCGGCGACGTCGCCGGCCGCCATCGTGCGCGGTGGGTGGATCAGGTCGCCGTCTGCGAACGCCGCGCGCGGGTCCACCACCACCGGCAGTTCGCCGATCTCCACCTCGATCAGCTCGCGCGCCCGCCGCGCCTGGTGCGCGCTCTGCGCCACCACCAGCGCGATCGGGTGGCCGATGAAGCACACCTCGCGCTCCACCAGTAGTTGCTCGTCCTCGATGATCGGACCGAATCGGTTGACGCCCGGGATGTCGTCCGCAGTGAGCACGGCCACGACACCGGGGGCGGCGCGCGCCGCGCCGATGTCCAGCCGGGTAACGACACCGTGTGCCACGGGCGAGCCGAACACCGCGGCGTGCAGCATGCCGGGCGGCGGCGGCACGTCGTCCACGTACTGCGATTCGCCACGCACGTGCAGATGGGAGTCGATGTGCTTCGCGTCGGCCGCGGCCATCCTGGTCATGCGCTCTTCTCGGCGTAGAACGCTTCGGCGGCGAAGCGGTCGGGAAACAGGGTGACGAAGTGGGCGATGAGCAACTGCCGTGCCAGCAGGCGCTTGTACTCGGCCGACCCGCGCACGTCCGAGATCGGCGCAATCTCCTGCTGTGACATGCGCACCGCTTCCCATGCCGTCTCCAGGTCGAGGCTGCGGCCGCGCACTGCCCGCGAGGTCTCGTGCAAGTAGAGCGGAATCGGCGCCACGCCGCCCAGGCTGAAGTGCGCGTCGTGGATGGTGTCGCCGGTACAGCGGATCGAGCAGGCGCTGTTGACCGAGGCGATGTCGAGACAGGTACGCTTGGAGACCTTCTCGAAGTTGACCCGCGCGCCGGCCGGGTCCGCAAACGCCACCTCGGTAAGCAACTCGCCCGGCCGCAGGTCGATCTGCTTGTAGCCGCGGTAGAACTCCCTGAGGGGGACGGATCTCTGCGCGGTCCCGTCATCCAGCACGACGCGCGCATCCAGGGCCAGCAGCAGGACGGAATAGTCGCCGATGGGAGAGGCGTTGACGATGTTGCCGGCCAACGTGGCGCGGTTGCGGATCTGCCAGGAGGCGATCAGGTGATTGAATGAAGCGATAGCGGGAATCGCCTCGAGCACCCGCGGATGGGCGCCGAACTCTTCGAACGTGGTGAGGGCACCGACACGGAACTCCCCTCCGATTCGGCGGACCCCCTTCAGATCGTGGCGCTGTCCCAACGCGGCGACACGGCGATCCCGGATTGTCTCGCCCTGCTGCACGTACAGGTCAGTGCCGCCGGCGATGAGCAGCTCTGAAGCTGGCGGTCGGGAACCGTCCACCAGCCCGTCGCCGGGCACCCCGCTCGGCCCGCGGCCCTCCGGCTCCTCCTTCACGCCGGCCGAAGCAGGCGAAGTGAGGGTTGTGGCCGCGGGTACACGCGGCTCGGCTCGACTGGACGTCGCCGGTGCCGCCGGCACGCCTTCGGCGCCTGTCGCGGTGATCGCAGCGTGCAGGGCTCGCAACCGTTCGGGGATGCCGGTGAAGTATTCGGGGATCGCGCCGGCGGCGGTCAGCGCAAGCACGCGGCTCACGCGCCCGTTAGCCTGCAGCCGGCTGCCGAGGTCGCGCTCGAGGGTGGCGGCGCAGTCCTTCAGCGTGCGGTAGCCGGTGCACCGGCACAGGTGGCCGCTCAGGGCGTACTTGACGTCGTCG
>JAPPKD010000361.1 GCA_028820215.1 Spirochaetaceae bacterium
CCGCCACCTTGGTGGCGTTGCCGTGGGCGTCGTGCTCCAGGTCCGTGGTCACGGTGGTGAGCAAAGTGGGGTCGGCGTCCGTGCCCCCGTTGAGGTCGTAGGACTTCTCCACCGTCCGCGCCGCGTGGGGCCTGAGGGCGCCCAGCGCCGCCGTGCCGGAGGCCTTCGCGGTCGCCGCCCAGCTGGCTTGGAACCCGGTCAGCTTCCAGGTGGTCGTGGACTCGGAGAGCGTCCGGAAGACCGTCTTGTTGCCCGACTTGACCGGCAGGGCCGCCCTGGTGGCCACCGGCATGCCGGTGAACGGGAAGTCGTGGCGGTAGCGGGTGGTGGTCTCCACCCCGGTCTGCACGTCCCTGGTCTTGAGCTGGCCGAACCCGAGCGGGCCCCGGCCCATGGCCTGCACCTTGGCGTCGGCGTAGAAGTGCTCCACGGCGCTGGTGGCTGTGGTCGCCACGGAGCCCGGCGCGGCACCTGCTGCCGGGGCGGTGCCCTCCACCCGGGTCACCACCGGCAGCGGCGCGCGGAACTCCAGCACCGGGCCGGCCTTGCCGAGGGTCTGCGCCCCGGCGGGCAGGCGCCAGCCGCCGTTGACCGCGGCGTAGAAGGCCTTGGTGCGCTTGTCGAAGAGGGCCTTGGCGTTGGCCTGGACCTCTGCGTCCGGCAGTTCGTTGCCGTGCTCGTCGGTGGTCACGAGCTCGTCGTCGATGACGTTGCCGTAGGAGATGCAGCCGGAGCCGCCGGCGAAGCTGTAGCAGAACTGCGTTGGGGCGACGGTCGGCCGGACGTCAAGGCGCTCGTAGTGGTCCGTGCGGGCCAGGCTCTCGTGGGTGACGGACGTCGCCGCGCCCAGGCCGTTGGTTATCCGCGACACCTGCCTCGGGAAGCGGCCCGCGTTGCCGGACGGGAAGGTCTCCAGCCTGCCCTTGCTGCCGGTGTCCGAGAGCCTCAGGTAGTCGATGGCGCCGTCTCCGTCGGCGTCCAGAAACAAGTGGGCGACCGTCTTCTTGCCGTCGGTGCGCCGCACGATGCTCACGCTGGTCTGCGTCACGCCCGTGTTGGGGTCGAACAGCTGCGCCCGGATTTGGTTCCGCTTGCGGTCGTGCCAGATCAGGTCCGGGTGGCCGTCGCCGTTGACGTCCGTGGGCGGCAGCAGGTCGGCCTTGTCCGCCTCCAGCGTGAGGCCGCTGAAGTGCGACGCGAACCCGGCGCCGGTGTTGATCTCGAGGTAGGGGACCAGCCACTTCCCCGAGCGAGTCCCGCGCACTAGGTCGGTCAGGCCGTCGCCGTTGAAGTCGGCGGCGTGCAGCCTCGACCCACGAAAGTCGGCGTAGAGCGTCCAGCCGTTGGGGCCTGAGACGTATGGCCCGCGGGCGGGGCGGAAGTGCTCCGTCGATCCCTCGTACCTTGGCTGTTCCATGTTGGCCCGTGCGATGAAGTCCGCCCGGCCGTCGCCGTTGAAGTCGTGGCCGCCCGCGTCGAGGACGGGGTCGGCATCCTTCCCCGTCACCTTCGCCGGGTCATCGAAGGCCCCGAGGACCACGGTGGCCAGCGTCGTCTCCGCCCCGAACGCGTACGCCTGGTTGGGCGGTACCGGGTCGGCCCCCTCATTCCGGTTGCCCCCCTCCTTCGGGAGGCGCCTCTCCAAGTGGCGCGCCCGCATGGTGGAGCCGTTCGGGTACACCGCGTCCGCGAGGCCGTCGCCGTTGATGTCCGCGAACTCGGCGAAGCGGCTGGTGAGCGGGGTTTCCACCGTCGCTGCGGCGAGCTGCCAGCCGCCGCCCAGCGTCGGCACCGACAGGTGCACGCGCCACACCGGGTCGCGGGCCCGCCACAGGGCCACGTCGGTGCGCCCGTCGCCGTTGTAGTCGATGGGCCGCGCCAGCACGTTTGGCAGGTCGTTGTCCACGTCCTCCATGTGCTCTATGTGCTCTATGGAGGTTCCGCCGCCGTCAAACGCGGCGTTCCGCAACGTCCCGCCCATCGAGAGCGCGTACTTGAGGTGGTGGTCGGTGTCGCTGCCGTCCACGTCCCACTCCACCCACACGAGGTCCATCATGCCGTCGCCGTTGACGTCCGCCGGGTGGTGGCTGAGCACGCCCCGGTCCTTGCGCGGGGTCAGGTTCGCCGAGCCGCTCGCCGCCTTGAACCCGACCGTGTTGGCGGGCCATGTGAACGTCGTCGCCGGCTTGCAGGCTGCGGCCACGACCTTGCCGTTTTCCTTCCTGTCCTCGCCCGCGCACTCAGTGATGGACGCCAGGCGCGACACCTTGTTGCCGCCCATGCCGCCGTAGGCCAGCCGCAGCTCGCGCACCGCCTTGAGCGCCGTGCCGTCGTGGCTGAGGGTCTGCGCCTTGGCGAGGCGCTTGCCGCTGGTGAACCTGTGGCCGGCCACGTAGCCGGTGACGTCGTCGTTGCGGTCCTGGTAGATGAGCTTGATGGCCGCATGGTGGTCGTTGACCCCCCGCTTGGACCCGTAGGCGTAGCGCACTTCCGCGAGCCGGTGGCTGTTCGCGCCGCCCGAGTAGATGTGCCAGACGGGGTTGCCGACGCTGTCCGTGAAGCGCTTGAGCGCCCAGGTCAGCGTCTGGCCCCGGCCGTTCCTGCGCTTGGCGTCCTTGAAGGCGCTGCCGGGCACGTTGCCGTAGTGGCTCACGGAGCCGTCCTTGCGGCGCGCCTCGAAGTGGTCCGGGTGCCCCGCCGTGCCGCCGACCGCCTTGACCGTTGCGAAGGCGTCGATCTCGGTGCGGTAGGTGGAGCCGGGGGAGCCGTAGGCGCCGCTCTCCAGCACCAGCCGCTGGCCGTCCAGGCAGAACCGGTCGTCGGCGTTCCACTGGATCGGCCTGGCCGCGCCGTCCTGGTGGCGGGTGGCGCGGCAGCGGGTTATGGCGGAGCCGCCTTCCAGGGTCCAGCCGAGCCCGGCGATGCCGTTGCCCGCCTGGGAGTTGTAGGCCAGCGCCAGCTCCGGGGCCGTTCCGGCGGTGCCGGGGGTGGCGTAGATGGGGATCCGGTAGCTGGCCGCGCCGGACTCGGTGACCCGGAAGGCCCCGGCGACGGTGCCGGCGGCGTCGGTGGCCTTGATCTCGTCCGCCGTCACCAGCGAGGCTTGGGCGGCGTGCGGGGCGGGCGGGGTCTCCACCGCCGCCGCCTTGGCGGCCGTGACGGACACGGTCAGCGGGCCGCTCCAGCCGCCGCAGGCGCCGCCCGCGCAGGCGCGCACCCGGTAGGCGTAGCTGCCGTTGGCCTTGCCGGTTGCCGCGAAGGTGGCCGCGGCGGCGTTGTGGACCTCCGTCCAGACGCCGCCCGCGGGCTGCTCCTCGAGCGCGTAGGCCACGGTGCCGCCCCAAGTGACGGGGTTCCAAGTGACGGTGTAGTCGCCGTTCGAGTCGGGGGCGGTGGCCGCCAGCCCGGAGGGGACGGGCGGCGGGATGGGCACGGT
>JAPPKD010000344.1 GCA_028820215.1 Spirochaetaceae bacterium
ACTTAGGCCCACGATCACGCCAGCCGATCGACTTGGTGAGCGAAGCGGGCTAGCGTTCCTCCGTTCGAGGGATGCGAGTAGCGTGCGTCACTCTTGCGAGTGAGGTTCGCTCCGCTCACTCGGTGACGTACGCCGCGTACAGGAAGACGTCGTCCAGGCGCTCGGCTTCCCAGTCGACGCGCAGCATGAAGGGAGCGGTCAGTCCTTCCACCAGCTCCCCGCCCCGCCAGCGTACCGGCACGCGGAGGCCCTCGCCTTCCAGCGGGACACAGTCCTCCGCCGTGTAGCCGGGTATCGGCCGCATGCGCTCGTCCAGGAGCGTGCACCGAAGCCGGTTGCGGGGGGAGAGCCCTTCCGCGTTGATGCTGATCCGGGCCGCGGCACCCTGCAGGTCGATGGAGCAGGAGATGAAGTGGGGCGCTCCATACTCCGGCACCATTTCGCCGATGTGCTCGCGCCAGTAGAGCTGGTGGGTATCCTCGCTCGGCTGCAGGTTCGGGCGCGGGTCCGGCACGACCTCGAAGTAGCCCATGCGGTCGCGCGGGAAACGCGCCACGTTCAGGTCGCCGCCGCGCCAGTTGGCGTACCAGATGAGCGACTCGTCGCCGACGTTGGCGAACCCCTGCCCCTGCTCCAGGCACGGGAAGGCGAAGTTGTCGGAACGGTCGATCTCGTAGCCGGGGATGAAGCGGAAGTCCGGGATCGGCTCCGAGAAGTGCAGGCCGTCGTTGCTCACCAGCAGGCCCAGGTCCATGCTGACGAAGCGGCGGTCGTTGGACTCTCCGTGCCACATGCCGTACACGCCCAGCAGCACGTTGCCGCGGTCCCACAGCCCGGCGCCCAGGTGCACCTGCTCGCCGGCGTGGCAGCCCGCGATCTGACGGTGCGGCTCCTGGTCGCGGCGGAAGCCCAGGGCGACCGCGTCACTCCAGTGGTCGAAGTCGTAGGAGACGAAGGTGACCAGCGCGCGTTTCGTGCCGACGTTGCCGCCCTGGCCGTTCAGCAGGTACCTGCCGCCGTGCCTGATCAGGCCGGTCGGCTCGACCGCGTTGTGCTTGAGAATCGGGTTGTTCGGGCCCTCGGTCCAGTGCAGGCCGTCCGGGCTGAACGCCGCCATGATGTAGTACGGATGCGCCTCGTTGATCATCTTGAAGCGCCGCGACGGATCCGGGTCGTCGGGATCGTGGAGGACGGAGCAGGAGGTAGGCTCACGCTCGGTCTCGAACGCGACCAGGTTGTTGCGCTTCGAGCCCGCGAACTCGGCGAGCCACAGGTCGGGCTTCGTCCAGTTGACGCCGTCGGAGCTGGTCGCGTAGCAGACGCGGGCCGGCAGGCGGCGTCCCTCCAGCGTGGCGTGTCCCAGGTACCACAGCCGCAGCTCGCCGTCGACCTCGCACACCGCCCCGTAGTACTTGATCACGGCGTCGTGCGCGTCCGCGGGGCCGCGCTCCATCGCGACCAGGTGCCCCTTGTATGGATTCATCCCTTCGACCAGGCCGATCCGCAGGCGGTAGCGGAAGGGGACGGTCCGGTCGTCGTACGGAAACAGTACGGCCTCGGAAAGCGGCGTCATCAGCCCGCCGTTGTGGACGATCATCGCGGTTCCGGTGATAGACGATCCGCCGCCGCGGCGCAAGCGTCTACGCTGAGCGCAGAGGACGGACGCGTCAGGCGACCACGTTCCAGACGAGTCCGGCGATCACGGAGCCGGCCAGCCCGATGCCCAGGTAGGAGGCGAAGACCCGCGTCTTCACGAGTGCCCACACCGCGATCGCCGCCGGGATGCAGCTCACGCCGCCGGCGATGACGAACGACATGGCGGCCCCGTCGGACATGCCCTGCGCCAGCAGCGCGTCGACCAGCGGCACGGTGGCGTAGCCGTTCAGGTAGGCCGGTGCCCCGACCACCGCGCCCAGCAGGATCGGCCACAGCCCGTCGCCGCCGAGCACCGACGCGATCACCTCCGCGGGTACGTACCGCAGCATCAGCGCCTCCACCAGGTAGGCGAGCAGCAGCCACTTCCCCAGGAACAGCGCGTTACGGACCGCGGTGTCCCGGAAGCCGTGTCGGCGCTCCGGCGTCCTCCAGAACGCCCACTCCGGGCGGCCGGCGAGCGGACCGGTGCCGGCCCCGGTTCCGCAGCTTGTCGCACAGGCGCCGACGGCGGAGCTCGCCTTGAGCGGATCGGCGAACATGCGGCTCCCGGCCCAAGCTTTCACCAGCAGGCCGCCGCCCATCCCTAGCGCCACCGCCGCCACCGTCTTCGCCACGGCGAATCCCGTGCCGAGGGTGCCCGAGGTGATCAGGAACATCGCCGGGTCCATCAACGGCGACGCGAGCCAGAATGCCATCACGGCGGACAGCGGCGCGCCGACCGCCAGCAACGCGGCGATGAACGGGATCACCTCGCAGGAGCAGAACGGCGCCAGCCCGCCGATCAGCGCACCCAGCGCGATCATGCGCACCTCGGGCCCCGTGAACGCCTTGCTCAGCAGCGCCTCCGCGCCGGTGGCGCGGAGAACCGCCACGGCCAGCACCGCGCAGGCGATGAACACGCCGGTCCGCAGGATCTCCTCACCGGCGAACCGCACGGTGGGCAGCACCTGCGCGGGATCGATCAGCGCGAGCAGCGCCGGGATCAGCCCGATCGCCAACCACGCCTTGTCGACCCGCCGCCACAGACCGAGCAACGGTTGTCCGATCCGTGACGAGGAAGCCGCGGCCGGCGGTGCGCTTGCGCAGCACGTCCCGCCGTCCCTGGTCTCGGGCAGCGGTACCGCCTGCTCACTCATGGTGGGCGCCGGGATGGGGGTGGGCGCTGTCGGTGCAGCACTCGCAGAGGAGATAGTCCGACAGCGCCTGCACCCGCGGATAGGCGACCGCGGCGCAGATGACGGAGCGGCCGCGCTTGACGCGGTTGACCAGGCCGGCCTGGGTGAGGATGCGCACGTGATGGGTCAGGGTGGAGCCGGTGACCCCGCTCCGCTCACCCAGCGACCCGATCGGCAGACCCTCCGGCCCGGCGCGCACCAGGACGTGAAGGACCGTCAGCCGCTGCTCCGACCCCAGTGCCGCGAAGGTAGAGGCCGCGTCCTCGACAGCCAGAGTCGCGGGTCCTTCGTTAGCCATGATTCTATAATTATAGAATTATAGAATCGATGTCAACCCCCCGATCTGCGATCAGTGTCATCCCACGGTTACGGTGCTATTGCTTGCCAGCCAAGCTCCATACGTCGCGCACTCGTAGACGTCCTCGATCTTCAACGCGGGGTACTCGCGCACTAGGTCCTCCGCTCTGTATCCGGCTCCTAGAAGCTTGAGCACGAACTCGACGGTCATACGCGTGCCCTTGATGGTCGCCTTCCCCTCGCAGACGTGAGCCAATTGCGGTGTTCCAAGTGCAATGATGGCAATGAGATATAGGAGGGGG
>JAPPKD010000026.1 GCA_028820215.1 Spirochaetaceae bacterium
CGGCTCCACAGGGCCGATGTTTCCATTTGACGTCTCCTATGCTAACTCATCGTCCCTGATGAGACACTGGTTATGGCTGGCTCGGATGCGGTCTACCAGTCGCCAGATGTCCGTGCTTGGGTTCGAACGGGGCGGTGATCCATTGCTATCGTGCCGCTGATCGAGTGTTCTTGCACGATGTCGGGCGGCTTCGTACTCATCGAACAGCGTACTCCACGCGCTGTCGGGAATCCTCTTGCCGGATGTGAGACGAAGTTCGTTGGCGCGTCGCTGCGCGTTACGCCGATGAATGTACGCGGTCTGGTCTTGGACGTGCAGCACGAGCCAGAGCTCAATGCACGGATTGGAGACCGCGACTTCGACGCCACTTTGGCGTGCGTTGTGTATGGCAGTCGATACGTTCGGGTGTTGGTCGACATCAAACACGCACCAGATCTCGTCGAAGTCCTGCTCGCTTCTCCTTGAGCGGCGTCTTCGTCTCAAGTGCCGGCTGGCATGGTTGATGAGCGTCTCAGGGGCCATCCCGCTCTCGGACAGACTAAGGCTGATGGTGTGCCGGTAGCGACGCGCCCAAGCGGTCAGGTAACTGGGCTCCGTGACCTTACCCTCGGTGAGAACGCGAATGACGCGACGTTCCCGCCGTGGAGTGTGGCCTCGCCGCGGCCGGCGACCGGAAGGTCGCGTCATGAGTCCTGAGCACCGATCGCCTGTCGAAACTCCGCCGGATCCAGCACGGGAATGCCTCCGTAACGACCTTGGAGATACCGACGGCCGACAGCTTCATCGCCCTTGGGACGGAAGTCTGCCAGGGCGTACAGCGCGGTCGTACCGTCTGCGGCCTTCTCGGTCAGCCAGACTTGATCTCTGCCGAGCGTGCGCTGACTGCTGTCTCCGAGGATCGTGACATCGTGAGCGTTGAAAACGAGCTGGGCACACCGCGCGTTGGTGTCGCCGTCCTGGAACAGGTGAATGAAGCGCTGCACCAGATGAGGGTGCAGACTTGCGTCGAGGTCATCCACGAGGACTGCCACACCGCGACCCAGAGCGTCCAGTACGGGCCCGATCAAGCTGACCCACGTCAACGTGCCTTCGGACTCGTGCTCCGGATCGATGGCTGCGGACCCCTCACGTCCCATGTGGTGCAGACGTACGAGGTCGCGGACGACCAGTCGGTCTCCTTGCCCCTCGGCCGGGTTCTCTTCAAGTCCGTTCAGGATCCTGAGTGCTCGCTGGACGCGCTCGGCAAGCTCGGGATCGAAGTCGCGATGGAAGCGCTCGAGATCGGTGATGCCGAGGTCGGCGGCTCGGATCAGGGCGAGGACCTGCTCGCGTGTCTGGGAGGACTGTGTGAGGTCGGCGGTGCGGGCGATGCGTTGTGTCCCATTTCCGGAATCCATCAACAGCAGACTGGTTCGGAACCAGGCGAACAGCGGCCCCAGCAAGGCGATGATCCTCGGTCTATCGTCGGGTTTGGCGTCCGCCGCGGCGCCCGCAACCGAGAGCAGGAGGGCGTTCCTTCGGACAAGACGTGCTAGCTCAGTCCCTGAAGAACGGAACGGCTGAACGAAGTGAGGATCCTGACGATCACGTTCGCGCCGGAAGACCAGCGCTTGGCGACCTTTCGGATAGTGATAGGCGTATTCGCTGAGAACCTGGTAGTCATCTATTTCAAAGCCGTACTGCCAGCGGACTCCGGAGAGAATCAGGTCGACCGCAAAGTACGACGGACACGCGCTCTCCTCCTGGAGCAGGAAAGGATGTCGCCGCATTCTCGTTTGATGGTCTCCGTGACGAAACGAGCCGAGGACGATCGCGCGCATGTCCGCCATGGCGCGCAGCACCGTCGACTTCCCGGAGGCGTTCGCTCCGAAGATCCCCGCCACGGGCAGGACGCTCACCGGTGCCGAGGCTCCGGCGGTGTCCACGTGGCGTACGACGTCCGTGTCGGACAGTCTGGTTGCGAGCAGCGACAGATGCACCTCTTCCCGGTAGGAGCGGACATTCCGGGCCGTGAACGAGAGAAGTGCGCTCATCTCATCGGAGGAGTCACTCTGGCTGTTCATGCGGTCATTATCGCGGAAAATCCGCAAAGGATCAAGTTTATTGCTGAGATGACTCCCGTGTCGGCCGGTTCAGCGTTCGCTCAGCACCTCACGGTGTGACCTGTGCTGGGGCAGTGGCAACGGATCCCTGGACGATGTCGAACATTGTCCACGACGGGGGCTGCGTGCGATAGTCCGGGGCCATGCAGGCACTGACGACGCTGCAATCGTTCGAACCGTTGCAGCGGTTGCTGTTCCATGACGACTTCAACGCCGGGGTGAACGGCTGGGGGGCGCTGATCGGCAACTACGAGGACCGCATCGACGCGATGCTGCCGGAGTACATGGACATGCGTCCGCCGATGTTGAGCAACCTGACCATGTGGGACGCGGGCACCTCCGGGGCGATCGGCGGCACCTATGCGCTGAAGCTGGCCACGCGCCCGGGGCCGGGAACCTTCTGCACGGCGATCAAGCGCACCACGTTCCGCACCGCCGCACCGGTGCGGGTGGAGGCGGTCGTCACGTTCAAGCCGGAGGCGAGCGAGCTGGAGCTGGGCGAGACGGCGGTACGCGCGTTCGGGGTGGTGCTCGACCTGCAGCACGCCGACGGCCAGGCGGCCGAGCCGTTGCGGGTAATGCCGCACATCCGCTACCTCAACGCCTTCGAGGGCCGGCGCGTGGAGCGCTGGCAGTACAAGGACGAGCGCGAGCCGCTGGTCGACATCGGCACCCGCGGCAAGACCTGGTCGCACTTCCACCTGAAGTCGAACAACTGGGGCGACATTCCCGGCGGCGGCCAGCGCCTCTGCTACAACGAGATCGCCACCAAGCACAACTGGTACTACCTGCGGCTGGACTTCGACCTGGCCGGCATGCGCTTCCTGGGATTCCGCTGCAACGAGCGCGACCTGGACGTGGCCGGCATCGAGCCGATGCGGCTGCCGGCGATGCCCAACCTGTGGTCGATGCTGAACGTCGTGTTCTTCGTGGAGAGCGACGCCGCCACGCGCGCGTTCCTCTATCTGGACAGCGTCGCGGTCTCCACGGCCACGTGAAGAGGGGAACCACGATGAGACAGAGTCACACCGCGGCGATCGAGTTGGGCACCACCTGGGAGGGCGAGTACGCCACCGAGCCGTACGAGTCCGCCTGGGCACGCGAGGCGATCTTCTTCATCCGGCTGATCGACGGCGAAGTGCCTGCCGGCACCGCCGCCCGCGTGCAGATCGCGCCCGACGGCATCCACTGGACCGACGAGGGAACCGAGATCGCGCTCCCGAGCACGCCGGGGCCGACTACCTTCGCGCGCGTCCGCCACTTCGGCGGCTGGCTGCGCCTGACCGGCTCGCTGCCCGC
>JAPPKD010000224.1:0-23766 GCA_028820215.1 Spirochaetaceae bacterium
CGTCCCTCCGACCCGAATCGGCCGACAGAGACCCCTACAGCGCAATTTCCTCGGTACGGGTCGGTCTTGACCTCTTCCGAGATGAAGTCGTAGGCGACGCCCGACTCGCGCCGTTCCCAGGCCAGCAGGCCGCGCAGCACGGCCGGCTTGACCAGGTTCTCGACCACCGCAGCCATCAGGTGCACGGCACCCTCTCCGCATGCCGGGGCCGCGGTCCGGCGCGGGCGGCCTCGTTTGACCCCGGGCTCGGGAGCGGAGTCATATGCATGCGCGAGGAGCGTACCAGATGAAGATCAGCGACGTTCAGGTGATTCCCTTCACCGTCCCGCGGCGGGGATTCCACAACGGGGAGTTGCGGCCGGAGACCGACACGGTCCAGACCGTCACCAGGGTGATCACCGATCAGGGCGCCGAGGGCTGCTACTTCGGCGGCGCCGGCCACGGCGACCAGGCCGGCCTGCAGGCAGCCGACCGCGCGGTCCTCACCGGGCGCATCCGCGACCTGGTGGTGGGCGAGGATCCGTTCGACCGCGAGCGCTTCTGGCGCTGGATGTGGGTCGCCAACATCCCCGAGCACCTGCTCAGCGTGCTGGACAACGCGCTCTGGGACCTGCAGGGCCGGGCGCTCGGGGTGCCGGTCTGCAAGCTCGCCGGCGGCTGCCGGGACCGTGTCCTGGCCTACGCCAGCACCTACCCGAACGTGGGGCCGCCCGAGGTGTATGCCGCGCACGCCGTGGCGTGCAAGCGGCAGGGGTACCGCCACTACAAGATCCATCCCTACTACTTCTGGGACCCGGAGACCGGCCGGGCCGATCCGGGGCGGCCGTCGCACGTCGAGCACGACGTGGCCTGTTGCCGGGCGGTGCGCGACGCGGTGGGGCCGGACATGGAGCTCAGCTTCGACCCGTGGGGCACCTACCGCACCTACGAGGACGCGGTCTGGGTCGGACGGAGGCTGGAGGAGCTCGATTTCGTCTGGTACGAGCACCCCATGAACGAGTACCAGGTTTCCGCCTACCGGAAGCTGACGGCGGAGCTCTCGATCCCGATCCTGTCGCCGGAGATCGCCGCCGGCAGCCTTTATACGCGGGCCGAGTGGATACGGCGCGGCGCGTCGGACATGAGCCGCATCGACGTGCTGCGCGGCGGCGTGACCGGCTGCCTGAAGACCGCGGCGCTGTGCGAGGCGTTCGGCGTCCGCCTGGAGATCCACATGGCCGGCTTCGGCAATCTGCAGGTGCTCGGCGCCACCAGCGAGGACACCTGCCGCTACTACGAGCGCGGCCTGCTGGCGCCCGGTGTCGACTATGAGACCCCGGAGCCGTACCTGGAAGAGCTCTGCGACCCGCTCGACGCGGACGGCTACGTGCGCGTGCCGGAGCACCCGGGCATGGGCTACCGGATCGACTGGGACTACATCTCCGAGCACCGCATCGACGGCGACCGCGAGCCGTCGTGAGCGAGCGGGCGCCGGGCGGCGCTCCGCCGGAGCTGCCCGAGGGCAAGGTCGACCCGGAGGTGCTGGCGCCGCTGCTCGCCGCCGCGGCCGGCCCCGGAGCCGGCGTGTTGATCGGCCCGGAGGTGGGCGAGGACGCCGCGGTGGTGACCGGCGCCGAGCGGCTGGTGCTGACAAGCGACCCGATCACGCTGGCCGGCAGCGAGGTGGGCCGCTATGCCGTGGCGGTCAACTGCAACGACCTGGTGGCGATGGGCGCCGACCCGCAGTACCTCACCACCAGCATCCTGGTGCCGCCGGGTACGGACGGCGCTGCCCTGGAGGCGCTGTTCGCCGAGCTGGCTACCGCCGCGGCCGCCGCCGGCGTTGCCTGGGTAGGAGGACACACCGAGGTGACCGGCGCCGTGGTCAGGCCGGTAGTGGTCGGCGCCGCCGTGGGGGTGCTTGCCGGCGCGCCATGGTCGAGCGCGGGCGCGCAGGCCGGCGATGCCCTTGTGTTGACCAAGTGGGTGGCGCTGGAGGGCAGCACGCTGCTGGCGCGGGAGCGGCGGGACGCGCGCGCCGTCCTGGGGCCGGACCATGCGGAGGTGGCAGGCTGGCTCGACGATCCCGGGATCAGCGTCGCGGCAGAGGGCCGGGTGCTTCGCGAGTTCGCAATCCATGCCGCACACGACCCCACCGAAGGCGGCGTCGCCCAGGGGATTCACGAGCTGGCGAACTGCTCGGGGGTGGCCATCGAGATCGAGGCCACGTCGCTGCCGGTCAAGCCGGCCACCCGGGCGCTGTGCGACGCGCTCGGCATCGACCACCTCGGCCTGTTGGCGTCCGGGGCGCTTCTGTTCACCGCCCCGCCGCAGGTGGCACGGCGCGCCGCGCAGGCGCTCCACGACGCCGGCATCCCCGCCGCGATGATCGGAGCCGTGCGCGCCGGAAGCGGGGTCACCCTGCGCACTGGCGAGCGCAGCACGCCTCTGCCATCCTTCCCGCGGGATGAGATCTCGAGGCTCGGAGCACAGGCATGAGGGCGGACAGGCATGAGTAGTCCGTTTCGCGGCATCTTCCCGGTCGTGCTGACGCCGTACGCCGAGGACGGCTCGGTCGACGCGGCGACGCTGGCGCGGGAGGTGGACTTCAGCGTGGACGCCGGCACGCACGGGCTGGTCTTTCCCGTGCTGGGCAGCGAGTTCCAGTACCTTTCGGACGCCGAGCGGCGCGCCGCGGTGGAAGTGGTGGTGCGGCAGGCCGGCGGCCGCGTGCCGGTGGTGGCGGGCGTCGCCGCCCCGGATCCGCGTGCCGCGGCCAAACACGCCGCACACGCGGCCGGGTGCGGGGCGGATGCCGTGATCGCGCTGCCGCCGTATCCCGGGCAGCCCGGCCGGGACGAGCTGCTCTGGTACTACCGCGCGATCGCGGAGGCGGCCGGCCGGCCGGTGTTCATCCAGCACACCCACGCCGGCATGGACGCCGCGTTCATCGAGGGGTTGCTCCGCGACATCCCGAACGTCGAGTACGTCAAGGAGGAGAGCGATCCGAGCGCGCACCAGATCAGCGCGCTCGTCGCACGCTGCGGCGCCGTGAGCAGCGGCGTGTTCGGCGGCGCGCACGGCCGCTGGATGCTTTCGGAGCTGCGCCGCGGGGCGACCGGTTTCATGCCGGCCACGGAGATGACCGACGTGCACGTGCAGATTTGGGAAGCCTGGCACGCGGGAAACCGGGAGCGGGCGCGGGAGCTGTTCAACCGGCTGCTGCCGCTGATCAACCTGCTGGGCCTGCTGGGCCTGCCGGTCTGCAAGGAGGTGCTGGTGCGCCGCGGCGTGTTCGCGTCCACCGCGACGCGTGTGCCCGGAAGCGTCCAGCTCGACGACGAGGACCACCGCGAGCTCGACGCGATCCTGGCCAGTCTGCAGCCGCTCCTGCGTGTTCGTTAGCGGTCGGCGTCCTCGTTCCCGTTCTCGGAGCCTTCGAGTCGCTGCTTGAGAGCTCGCAGCGCATCCCGGTCCACGCCGGTGGCCGACTCGATGAGCGACCACTGCACGCCGGCTTGGGCGAGCTTCTCTATCGTGTCTACCCGGCCCCTCAGTTCGCCTTCCTGGCGTCCCTTCTCGAGGCCTTCGGCGATCAGTTCCTCCGCGTAGGTCATCAGCTCTCCTCCCGGTTCCGAGACTGCCCTGCCCAGATCTTCGCCGAACGTGCGTGCCGTGTCGCGGTCTTGCGTCGCAAACAGGTACATGACGAACGTGCGCACGGCATCCCGACCGCCGGTCGGCAGCAACTCCGCGAGCAGGTGCACCGCCCTCCGCAGCGCTACCTGCCGGTGGCGAAACGGCGCCATCATCAAGAGTTGCGCGATGCGGCCCCGCAACGTGCCGCGCACGTCGTCGGGCCCAACGAAGGACTGGTCGATCAGCAGGTGCGTGAACCGCGGTACCCACGGCCACTCGCGTACCGAAACGGCGAACAGCTCCGCAAACTCCGTGGCGTGCCTCCAGCGGCCGCGGCCCTGGTAGAGCACCAACGGGATGATCGGGCGCAGTCCCCGTTCCCGCGGGTGCATCCGACGGTCCCGGTCCCAGATGCGGCAGCAGTACTTCAGCAGCCGGAACGGCATCCAGCGGTCAGGCTGTGACTGGTGCTCCAGCAGCACGTACAGCCAGGCGGGCGGGTCGCCGGCGGCGCGCTCGACCGCGAACAGCAGATCGGACTGGCTGTCGCGCAACTGCTCGTCGACGAACGTGGCGTCCTGGACCGTGAGGCTGGACCACTGCAGTTCGGCGGCAAGAGGCTCGGGCAGATAGGCGCGCAAGAGGCCGACCGTCTCCGAGGGGTCGCCGAACACGGTGCGAAACAGCTTGTCGTGCGGCCGGTGCACCTCGGGGGCCATCGACAGGGGAAACGCATCATTCGGCGCTCTCGCTTTCGACTGCGGGGCGAGGGGCCTCGCGCCGTGATACCGTCACTCGCCATGATCGACATTCGCCAGCCGGGGTCCTACCGCTACACCTACTCGGCCGATCACGAGGTGGTCGCCCGCGTGCAGCCGGGCCAGCAGGTGCGCATCCACTGCGTGGACTGCTTCGAGAACCGCCTGGTTGACGAGTCCCAGCACTACTCCGAGGTGTGCGAGTACCCGTACCTGAATCCGCAGACCGGACCGGTGTACGTCGATGGGGTGGAGGAGGGCGACACCCTGCTGGTGTATATCGACGACATCGAGATCACCCGCGACTGGGCGATGACCGGGCTGGTGCCGCGCTTCGGCCTGCTAACCGGCACGACGGCGACCGCCATGCTCACCGACGCCCTGCCGGAGGTGGTGCGCAAGGTGCCGATCCGCGACGGCCGCGTCTGGTTCGGGAAGCTGAGCCGTCCGCTGTCGCCGTTCATGGGCACCATCGGCACCGCCCCGAAGCTGGAGGCGATCAACGCGCTCACCCCGGCGAGCTACGGCGGCAACATGGACTGCCCGGAGACCTGCGCGGGCAACACCCTGCACCTGCCGGTGCGCAACGACGGCGGCTTGCTCTTCTGCGGCGACGGGCACGCCACCCAGGGCCACGGGGAGATCGGCGGCGTAGCCTGCGAGGTGCCGGTCAACCTGGTCTGCCGGTTCGAGGTCATCAAGGGGCAGGCCATCGACTGGCCGCGCGTCACCAATGACACGCACCTGATGGTGATCGGCAGCGCCCGCCCGCTGGAGGACGCCACGCGCATCGCCACCACCGAGCTGGTCAAATGGGTGGCCGCCGACTACGGCATGGACCCCACCGACGCCCTGGTCTGGATCACGCAGGTGCTGGAGCTGCGGGTCGGCAACGTGTGCGACCCCAACTACTCGGTGGTGGCCGCGGTTCCGCGCGAAGCGCTCACGGCCTAAGCTGGCCCCCATGGCCGGACGTATCCAGGACAAGATCGCGATCGTCACGGGGGCCGGCTCGGTCGGCCCCGGCATCGGCAACGGCCGCGCCACGGCGCTGGTGTTCGCCCGCGAAGGGGCGCGCGTGCTGCTGGTCGACCGCGACCCGGGTCCCGCCGAGGAGACCCGGCGGATGATCGCCGAGGCCGGCGGCGAGTCGTCCACCTTCCAGGCCGACGTGAGCGACGCCGCGGCCTGCCACGCGGTCGCCGGCGCGTGCGTCGAGCGTTATGGCCGCATCGACATCCTGCACAACAACGTCGGCATCGAGATCGCCGGCGGCTTGGCGGAGACGACCGAGGAGGCGTGGGACACCACCCTGGCGGTCAACCTGAAGAGCATGTTCCTGATGGCCAAGGCGGTCGTGCCGCACATGGAGCGGCAGGGTTCGGGCGCGATCGTCAACATCTCCTCGATCAACGCGATCCGGACGCTGCCGGCGCTGTCCCTGCCGTACGCGGTGTCCAAGGCGGGCGTGATCGCCTTCACCCGCGACGTGGCGGTCGAGTACGCGGCCAGAGGAATCCGTGTGAACGCGGTGTTGCCCGGCATGATGGCCACGCCGTTCGTGGTGGCGGCGCTCACCGACGCGTACGGCGGCGACGTGGAGGCGATGATGGAGCGGCGCGACAGCCTGTGCCCGACCGGCAAGCAGGGCGAGGGGTGGGACGTGGCGCACCTGTCGCTGTTCCTGGCCTCGGACGAGGCGCGCTACATCACCGGTGAGTCCGTGGTCGTCGACGGCGCCCAGACCTGCCGCATCTGATCGTGCCCGGCACGTACCAGGACGGCATCGCGTTCATCGAGGGCTGCTACCGGCCCATCGGCGAGGCGCGGATCCCGATCCTGGACCTGGGCTTCCTGCGTTCGGACGCGAACCAGGACACCGTGTCGGTGTGGGACGGATCGTTCTTCCGGCTCGACGACCACCAGGAGCGGTTCGAGCGCAACATCGCGCGGCTGCGTATGCACTGTCCCTACGACCGGCAGCAGCGCAACGAGATCCTGGCCGAGTGCGTGCGCCGTACGGGCTTCCGCAAGGCCTACGTGCAGATGGTGATGACGCGCGGACGGCTGCCGGCCGGCAGCCGTGATATCCGCGGGTGTGCGAACCAGTTCCATGCGTTCTGCCTGCCGTACGTCTGGCTGGCGCCCGAGGAGCAGCGCCGCCGCGGACTGCGCGCCCACATCAGCGACATCCAGCGGGTGCCGCCGCAGACGATCGAATCGACGGTCAAGCACTACCACTGGCTGGACTTCGAGCTGGGCCTGATGCAGGCGTACGACGCTGGCGCGGAGACGGTGATCGTCGTGGACGGCAACGGCGATGTCGCCGAGGGGCCGGGGTTCAACGTGTTCGTCGTGGAACAGGGCCGGCTGGCGACGCCGGCCGCGGGCGTCCTGGACGGGATCACCCGCCGCACCGTGCTGGAGCTGTGCGCGGAGCTGGGCATCGCGTCCGCGACTGAGCCGATCCCGCCGGCCCGCGTCCATGCCGCGGATGAGGTGTTCGTGACGTCGACGGCCGGCGGCCTGATAGCCGTGACCACGGTCGATGGACGGCCGGTCGGCGCGGGCACGCCGGGGCCGGTCACCACCCGGCTCACGGAGGCCTACTGGTCACGGCGCCAGGCCGGCTGGCATGCGACACTCATCGATTACGGCGACGGCTGATGGCGAAGCTGAAGGACGTCAACACCACCGATATCGCCGGCGCCGTCCGCCTGGGCTGCCGGACGATGTGCCGCCTGTTCAACGCGGACGACGACGACATCCCGTTCTTCGACATCCTGGCCCTGCCCGACGCCCGGATGAGCTTCAGTTGCCACCACTCGGAGGCACAGGTCCCGGGCCGGTTTCTCAACGCCCTGCTGAGTGCCGGGGACACCCTCGGCATCCGCATCGACGAGCAGGCGATCGACACGCTCACCCGCGCCGCGTTCTTCGCCTATCAGGGAGCCGTGCCCCTGCCCCTGAACCGGCAGCGGATCGGCGGGCCGCTGGTCAACTTCCTGCCGACCCAGATTCGCGAAGGGTTCCACGCGCTGTACGCCCTGGTCAGGTTCCGCGACTCCGAGCACGCCCGCGAGCTGGCCGAGGTTTCCATCGACGCGATCTTCCGCACCTGGGACCCGGCGGACGGATGGGACTATGCGCGCCTGCAGGACGAGCACGGGCTGTCGATCGTCAAGCCGTCGAGCTTCCTCAACGGACTCGGCCGAACCATCGGCCCGCTGGTGAAGTACTTCCGGGCCACCGGATACGGTCCGGCGCTGGATCTTGCCATCGTCCTGAAGGACAAGGCCGTCGCGGAGTTCTTCCCGGAGAACGGCGAGTACCAGGCCGCGCACGGCCTGCACGGGCACTCGACCACCTGCACGATGTCGTCGCTGGCGCAGTTGGCCGACCTGACGGGCGACGCACCCCTGCTGGCGCGCGTGAAGGCGTTCTACGACAACGGCCTGCGGCGCATCCGGGACCAGGTCGGCTGGTCGATCGAGACCACCAATCCGGGCAGGAACTACGGACGGGGCGAGGCCAACAACACCGGCGACATCGTCGAGACGGCCCTGATCCTTGGCCGTTGGGGCCACCTCGACTACTACCATGACGCTGAGCGCATCCTGCGTTGTCACCTGCTGCCCAGCCAGTTGCGCGACGTCTCGTTCATCCGCGAGCCGCCGAATCCGGACGGCTCCGACGGCAAGCGCGACGTCGCGCGCAGGATTGCCGGATCGTTCGGGCTCCCGGCGCCCTACGGGCACCACCCGGTCGGCGTCGCCGAGGTCAAGTTCAACTCCGACATCGTGGGCGGCGTGGTCGGCTCGCTCTGCGAAGTGTACCGCGAGGCGACCCGTCACGACGCGGCCGGGCACCGGGTCAATCTCCTGTTCGATCACGAGACGTCCGCGATCAGGGTCCGCTCGCTCTACACGCATCCGGCGCTGAGCGTCGAGCTGAAGCGCCCCGGACCGCTGTTCGTGCGCCTCCCTCCGTGGGTCAGCCCCGGCTCGATCGAGGTTTCCGGCTCGGACCGGCCGCGCCACACCGGCGGCTGGCTGTTCTTCGCGGCGCCGGCGACAGACCGGGCGATCCGTATCGCGTATCCTCTCGCGGAACAGGAGATGACGATGCGGAACCCGGCCGGGGATCTACGCGTGCGTCTTCGCGGAGATGCGGTCACGGCGATGGACGACTTCGGCGCCGACGTGACCTTCTTCGATCCGATCGAGTGACGAGCAGGAGGATGCGACCATGACCATCGATGCCGCGGATGTCCGCAAGCCGAAGCTGGGCTACCAGTACGAATTCGACGCCGACCGGCTCGACCGGATCGTCGCCTGCACCGCCGAGCACGGCTTCTGCGTCGCCAAGGAGGTACTGTCTCCCGCCATGGTCGACGTGCTGTGCAGCGAGGTGTGGCGGGTGGTTGACCCGGACCGCACGCTCGGCCCGGGTGAGAGCCGCACCTATCACGCCTGGTTCGACGAGGCGACCGAGGCGTGGGCGCTGCTCGACCACGACCGCTTCATGAACCTGCCGCGCGCGCTGCTCGGCACCGGCGAGATGTGCCTCAACCGCTCGGCGGCGATCATCCGCCGGCCCGGCTCGGCCACGGTGGCCTGGCACACCGACTGGCGCGGGCAGACCGACGATCCGCCGCTCGACAGCGGGCAGGTGCTCAATCGTGGCTCCTGGCCGTCGGGGACCTGGTTCTACGTCACCGGTTCGCGGCCCATTCACGGCGGCCTGTGCGTGATAGAGGACTCCAACCGCGTCGGCTGGACCGGCCCGGAAGGATTCAGGCTCACCGCCGACCAGTACACGTTCGTCCGCGAAGATGCGGCCGAAGAGGAGCGCTACGCCGACTTCGACATCCCCGGCCTGGTGCCGTTGTTCACGGACCCCGGGGACTGCATCCTGTTCGCGGACCGCACCTTCCACGGCGCCTTCCCCAACCGGGAGGAGCGCACGCGGCTCTCCTGCGGCGTCGGCTTCCGGAAACAGAGCGACGTGATCGACGCGCCCTGGGAGCTGCCGGCCACGGCGCGGGCGTTCGTGGACGCTTTGCCGGCGCGGCACAAGCGCTACGTGGACGGTTACACGGGCATCGACACGTCGTTCGGCCAGGCGATGAGGTAGCGCTGCCGGCCGCTTGGTAGGATCGCTTCCCATGAAGGCGATAGTGATCGAGCAGAGCGGCGGGCCCGAGGTGCTCGCCTACCGGGACATCGAAGCGGGCGAGCCGGCCGCCGGCCAGGTGCGGGTGCGGGTCGAGGCGGCCGGCGTCAACTACATCGACACCTACCAGCGGAGCGGCCTCTACCCGATGCCGATGCCGTTCACCCCGGGCGTGGAGGGAGCGGGCGTCGTCGATGCGGTGGGCGACGGGGTCACGGGCGTGGCCGCCGGCGACCGGGTGGTCTACGTCATGACGCCGGGCTCCTACGCCGAGATGGCGCTGGTGCCGGCCGCCCACCTGGTCACGATCCCGGAGGGGATCACGACCGAGGCCGCGGGCGCCGCGTTCCTGCAGGGCCTGACCGCCCACTATCTGGCCTGTTCCACCTATCCGTTGTCGTCGTCGGCGACCTGCCTGGTGCTGGCCGCGGCCGGCGGGGTGGGGCTGCTCCTCTCACAGATCGCCAAGCGCCGCGGCGCCCGCGTGATCGGCTGCGTCTCTTCCGACGCCAAGGCGGAGCTGGCGCGCGGGGCCGGCTGCGACGAGGTGATCCGCTACGACCAGGTGGACTTCAAGGACGAGGTGATGCGCCTGACCGGCGGACGCGGCGTGCAGGTCGCCTATGACTCGGTGGCGGAGGCCACGTGGCAGCAGAGCCTGGGCAGCCTGGCGCCGCGCGGCTACCTGGTGCTGTACGGCAACGCCAGCGGTCCGGTGACCTCTCTGGACCCGCGCGTGCTGAACGAGGGATCGTACTTCGTCACGCGGCCGACGCTCACGCACTACGTCCAGGAGGAGGGCGAGCTGCAGGCGCGCGCCGCCGACCTGTTCGGCTGGATGGCGGCCGGCGAGCTGGATGTGCGCGTCCACAAGCGGTATCCGCTGCGCGATGCCGCGCAGGCGCACCGGGACATCCAGTCCCGCGCCACCAGCGGCAAGCTGCTGATCATCCCTTGACCCCGTTCCGGGCCTACCCGCCGCCGCCGGCGCACTACCGGAACGTCACGCTGCAGCTCGTGCCGTTCCGCGCGGCGCCGGAAGCGGTGCAGCGCTTCCTGCCGGAGCCGCTGATCGCCGATCCGCAGGGCGCGTGCATGGCCGCCGGGATCGACGTGGGGTTCTGCACCAGCTACGGGAGCTTCCAGGAGGCGTTCCTGATGCTCGGCTGCCGGTTCGCCGGCACGGACGGCTGGTTCTGCTCGCACGTGCTGCACAACGGTCCGGCCGGGATCGCGGCCGGGCGGGAGATCTACGGGACGCCCAAGGTTTTCGCGCACGTCACGGTACGGCGGCACGGGCGTACAGTGGTGACCGAGGCGCACCTGGACGGCGTGAGGGTCATGCGGATCGCCTCGACGGCGGACCACGTCGTCCCGGCCGGCGAGCTGCCCTCGCTGGCGCCGTCATGGCGGCTGAAGGTGATCCCGCGCGCCGACGGCCCGGGCCCGGCACTCAGGCAGCTCATCGACTGCAGCGGGACGATGCAGGACTTGGCGGTCCGTTTCTCCGCGCGCGGGCGGGGCACGGTGACGCTGGAACCGGCCCCGGACTGCGACCTGACGGCGCTCGCGCCGGCGAGCTGCGGGGCGGCCGGCTACCTGGAGTGCGCTTACACGGAGGGCTACGCGGAGATCGCTCATGACTACCTGGCGTGAGCGTCCGCTTGACCAATCTCGACGACGTGCGCGCCGATGGGCATGATCCGCGCTTCGCAGGCGGTCAATCGCTGGCTCGGGTGTGCCGAAAATGAGGACTGGGAGTAGACCCGTGGCACCAGGAGGTAGACCTCGATGACACGTGACGACACTCGAACGCACCTTGGTGGGCCGGCGCCGCTGGCTATCATCATGACGCTGGTGCTGCTGGGAGCGGTGGCGGCCGGTGCGCAGGAAACCGATCGGCACGACCGGTACTCGACGGCCGGCAACGCCATCGCCCCCAAGATCGCTCAGTCCACGACCTGGGGCATCGTCGATGCGGTATCCGGCCGCATCGACACCGTGGGCTCGATGCAGGCGACCATGGAGCGGCTGGAATCGTCCGATGTCGTGCAGTATGGACTGCCGAAGCTCAGCCACCGCCGGCTGATCTCGTACGACGGGACTCCGTTGCTGATCGGGGAGTCGGGGGAGGTCAACGGAGCGGTCGGCGCGCTCTGGGGCTTCGGCTTCACCGGGGGTGGCGACTACCGGAGTCTGGGCAGTAGCGAGGATGGCGTCGACTGGAACGGCGACGTGATCAGCGGGCATCTGGGGTTCGACGTACGGCCCGTCCGGGAGCTGCTGCTCGGTCTGACCGGAGGCGTTTCGCAGGCGAGTACCACATTCAAAATGGAGGACGGCCAGAGAGGCGTCCTCGACCATCGCATGATCACCGCTTCCCCGTACTTCAGTTGGGTGCTGTTCCCCGGAATGTGGTGGTGGGCGACCGCCACCTATGGGGTGGGCGAGGCGACGATGGCCGACCGGGATGAGCCCGGCGAGGCGCGTCCGCACGCCGGATCTTCGTCGTTGTTGAGCGGCGCGATCGGATGGAACGTCAACGTCATCGACAGCCCCGGGCACGATCCCGGCTCCCGCGTGGGTCTGGCGGTCAGAGGAGAAGGCAGCCTGAACCAGTTCAAAGTGGAGCACGAGAAGGGCGACATGCCCGACTTGGACAGGATCACGTGGCGCGGCCGCGTCATGCTGCAGGGGACCTACGAGCAGCCGTTCAACGACAGCGTGTACCTGATCCCGACGCTCGAAGCGGGCGTCCGGTACGACGGCGGCGACGCGGCCAGCGGCGCGGGCGTCGAGCTCGGCGGCCGCTTCCGCTACGAGGATCAGTCGGTCGGCCTGACGCTGGAGGCGCACGGCCGCGCGCTGGTTCCGCTCGACGACACCTCGCGAGAGTGGACCGCCGGCGGGCTGGTTCGGATCTCCTCCGACCGCGACGGCTTCGGGCCGTTCCTGAACGTGACGCCGAGCTTCGAGCCGGTGGAATCCATCGCCTCCGTGCCGACCGCGGAGCTGATCTCCCGCCAGGGGCGCGTGGACGCCGAGCTGGGCTACGAGGGTCTGGAGGTGAGCGGTGTGCCCGGCTTGTTGACGCCATACGGGGCTGTTACTCTTGCCGACGGGGGCACGTCGACCTATCGGTGGGGCAGCCGCCTGACGCTCACCGACGACTTGGCCCTGAACCTGGAGGCGCAGCACGAACGAGCCCACATCGCCGCGGCGACCGAGCACAGCGCCACCGTCAGCGCCAACCTGCGGCTGTGAGGGCAGTGCGAGCTGTGAAGGCGGTGCGCCCGCTCGACGGATAGCGTCCGGACCGGAAGACTCCGCGTCCATGCCCGGCGCGTGATGACGCCGGAGAACCGTGCAATGCCCGTCACGCAGGCGTCGGCCGACCGCCCGAAGCCGCGTGAGGTGGCCGTCTGCAAGCTTCAGGAGTTGCCGCCGGGCGCGCGCCGCGAGGTCGACGTGGGCGGCCGGCACGCCGTCTGCGTGTTCAACGTGGCAGGCGAGCTGGTCGCGCTGCGGAACCTCTGCCCACACCGCGGCGGCAAGCTCACCCGCGGATTCGTCGGACCCCTGGTCACCGGCGACGCGCCCGGCCGCTTTCGCTACGAGCGCGAGGGCGAGATCCTCCACTGTCCCACGCACCAATGGGAGTTCGATCTGAAGACCGGCTGCGCGTTGCACGCCCCGCGCCTTTGTGCGAAGACGTACCGGGTGAGCGTGCGCGGCGATCAGGTCATACTGCACGCGCCCTGAGGAAGACCAGCAGAGGGAGGGTTCATGGCGATGACACCGAGCGCTACCGCCACCGACTCCGCCGTCGCCGATCGGCCGGCGGTCACGACCGCACAGGCAGCGGACGTCGCGCCCGCTCGCGCGCGCAAGGTGGCCCCGTACGTGGTCGATTGCGACTGCCACCACGTGTGGCGGCAGGTCGAGGACATCTTCCCATACCTGCCGCGCCGCTACGTGGAGAGCATCAGGGACTTCGGCCCGATGCTGCCCAAGTACCCGTATACGAACATGCGCAACAACAGCGGCCTGGCATTCCGGGTCGACCATGCCGTCGAGTCGGACACGGACCTGGCCGAGTTCACGATCGAGCACCACGTGGAGGCGTACGGGATCGACGCGGCGCTGCTGACCGGATCGTCGGTCTACTCGGCTGCCGGGCTTCCCGACCTGGACTACGCCGCGGCGCTCTGCCGCGCGTTCAACGACTACACGCTCGAGCACTGGGTCGCCAAGGACCCGCGGCTGCTGATGACCATCGCCGTGCCCGTGCACGACCCGCAGGCGGCCGCGGCCGAGATCGAGCGGCTCGGGCCCCACCCGTCGGCGGCCGCGGTGATGATGCCGGCCGGCGCGCGCGCGCCGTTCGGCAACCGGTGCTACGACCCCATCCATGCCGCCGCCGCGGAGCAGGGCCTGCCGATCGTGACCCACTTCGGGTGCGAGGGGCAGGGGCCGACCAACCCTCCGACCGCGGCCGGCTTCCCGTCGTACTACCTGGAGATGCGCATGGCCCGCCCGCAGATCGCCCAGGCCCACTCGGCCAGCCTGATCTGCGAGGGGGTGTTCGAGCGCTATCCCACCCTCAGGTGGTTGTTCGTGGAGGTCGACACGTGGTGGATCCCGGGTCTGCTGTGGCACTTCGACGCCGACTGGAAGGCCACCCGCGAGTACACGCCGTGGGTGAAGCGCCTGCCGAGCGAGTACTTCCGCGAGCACATCCGCGTCGGCACCCAGCCGCTGCAGCTTCCCGAACGCAGGCAGGACGCGGCGGCGTTCCTGCGGTGGATGCATGCCGGCGAGGTGCTGGTCTACGCAAGCGACTTCCCGCATTGGGACTGGGACGAGCCCACGCCCACGGCCGCGCGGTTCCCGCAGGAGCTGCGCGAAGCGGTATTCGGGGGCAACGGGCGGGAGTTGCTCAACCTGGGCTGACCGTTCCGGTCAGCCCAGGTCATGCCGTCCCGTTGACGAACTCGCGCAGCCGGGCGAGTTGCGCGTCGGTGCCCACCGCCACCAGCGAGTCGCCGGCCCGGACCGTGACACCCGCCACCGGTGTGGCGGTGTCGGCGGTGGGGCTTGTCTCCTCGCCGTGGATCGCATCCACCGTGTGGATGGCCACGACCATGGCACCGACGTGATCGGCAATCCGTGCGTCCTGAAGGGTGCTCCCGGCCAGCGGTGAACCGTCCGGCACGGCCACCTCGTCGATCTGCAGGGAGCGGCGCTCGCGATCGAGCACCTCGTCCAGAAATCTGGTCAGCGACGGGCGCAGCAGCGAGTCCGCCAGGCGGCGGCCCGTACTGCGGTACGGGGACACGACGCTGTTCGCGCCCACCTTTGTGAGCTTGCGGATGGTCTGCCGCTCGGTCGCCTGCGAGACGATCTTCAGCGCCGGATTGAGCTGCCGGGCGGAGAGGACGACGAACACGTTGGTATCGTCGTTGGGCAGCGCGGACACCATCCCGGCCGCACGCTCGACCCCCGCCGCCAACAGGGTCTCGTCCTCCTCGGCGTTGCCCTGTACGAAGAGGAGCGAGTCGTCGCCGGCGCACTCGCAGTGGTCGGGATCCAGGTCGATCATCACGAACGGCACCTGTTCCCTGGCGAGCTCGGCGGCTACCTCCCGTCCGAACTTGCCGGCGCCGCACACGATATAGTGGCCGTTGAGCCTGCGGATCGCTCGATCCATGCGTCTCCTCCTCCATCCGGGCAGGAATGCCCCTTGCAGCAGGTATGCGACCAGCGACGTGGCCGAATACCAGATGGTGATGACCGCGACCACGATCAGGCCGGAGGTGAACAGCCGGCCGGTCCGTGAGAGCTCATGCACCTCGCCGTAGCCCACCGTGGAGATGGTGATCACCGCCATGAACAGGCTGTCGCCGAGCGGCCAGCCCTCGATCAGCGAGAACCCCAGCGTGGCGACGACCGTGATCCCGACCAACAGCGCGATCGCGACCACGAATCGGCGGTGCATGGACATCGACGGGATGATAGCGGTTGTCGGGTATCGTATGTGCGGAAGGAGGTGCCTGTGAGTGAGGAGGCATGCCTGCTCCGGGAGCAGGTCGAGTACTACCGCCGGCGCGCGCCCGAGTACGACGACTGGTTCTACCAGCGCGGCCGTTACGATGAAGGCGACGCTCGCCGGGCGCAGTGGCAGGCGGAGATCCAGGCCGCACGCACCAAGCTGCGGTCCCTGGGAGAGGTCGACGACGCGTTGGAGCTGGCCTGCGGCACCGGGCTCTGGACCGCGCACCTGCTTCGGCAGGCGCGCCGCCTGACGGCCGTCGATGCCTCCCCGGAGGTGATCGAGCTGGCGCTCGAGCGCGTCGGGCACGCCCCGCGCGTGGTGTTCGAGGTGGCGGATCTGTTCGCGTACCGGCCCGTGCAGCGCTACGCCCTGGTGTCGTTCACGTTCTGGCTGTCGCACGTGCCGCACGAGCGGCTCGGCGGTTTCTTCGACCTGTTGCGGCACTGTCTTCGCCCCGGCGGCCGGGTGTTCGCGGTGGACTCGGCTGCATCGCCGGACAAGCAGACCAGTGCGGACGGGTCGCAGGGTAGGGACCTGGCCGACGGCAGCACCTATCGGATCGTCAAGCTGTACTACGGCAAGGAAGAGTTGGAGGCGCTGTTCGCCGAGCACGGCTTCCGCGCGGAGGTCACGCTCACGCCTTCGCTGTGGGTGGCGGTAGCCACGGAAAATAATTCATAGCGGCTTCCACTCGGCGAGCATCGCTTCCACCTGTGCGCTCTCCGCGGCGTCCAGCGCCGACAGCGGCGGGCGGCATGCGCTCGACGGGAAGACCCCGAGCAGGCGCAGTCCTTCCTTGACCACCGGGATCGACCGCCCCGGTCTGGCGCGCAGCGCGGCCAGCGGCGCGAGCCGCTCCTGGATGGCGCCGATGCGTTCGCGTTCGCCGTCGCTCGTTGCGCGCCACAGAGCCATCGACAGCGCCGGAGCCAAGTTGACAGCGCCGGTGGAGAAGGCGCGGGCTCCTTCCAGGGCGCAGTACGGGAAGAGTCCCTCGCCGCCGCAGACGCCGGCAAGCCGGCGATCGGGTGAGGTCTTGCGCTGGGCGGCCATGAAGGAGCGGAACCACTGGATGTCGCCCGACTCTTCCTTCACGGCGACGACGTTGCCGAGCCCGGCCAGGCGCCCCGCCGACTCGACGCTCAGTGGCACGGCGGGCGTCCGGTACAGCATGAAGCCGATGTCGGCGGATCCGGCGACGGCGCGGTTGTAGCGCTCGGCGCCGTCGCCGGTCATGCCGAACATCGGGTCCACCATGGTGATCTGCGCCGCCGGGCAGCCGAGCCGCTCGGCCACCCGCGCCTGGGCCATCGCCCGGCCGATCGAGCCGCTCACCGAGGCGAGCACCAGCGCGCGGCCGCCGGCCTCCTCGACGGCGGCCGCGGTCACCGCCTGCCACTCGTCCATCGACAGCGAGAAGCACTCGCCCGTCCCCCCGCACGGGGTGATCGCCGGCACGCCGTGATCGACCAGGCGGCGGATCAGGCGGCGGAAGGCGTCCAGATCGACCGGAGCCTCAGGAGCGTCGTGCGTGAACGGGGTGGGTGGGTAGGCGACCGGGCCGGCCAGCCGGGCCTGCAACGCTGCTCGATCCATCGCGCGGGAAAGCGTGCCACATCGGGGCGCGCGGCGCAGCGTGCGTGCGGGTGATTCGACGGCGCCGCCGGCCAGGGTCCTGCTTCGCCCCCGTGCCGCGACGAGGTGCGACGGCGCTCTGGTCAGCCTGCCGGGATCAGATGTTGATGGCGCCAAGCGCTACCGCGGTGATCACCACCAGCGCGGTAACGAGGAGCGCCACGCGCCTGCGCCACACCGTCGCCTGGCTTTGTCGCCGAGCTGTCATGTGCATATCTATGGATCGTCAGGCGGCAATCGTGACTTGAGCACTATGGACCGCATGGGGTCCCGGCGATCGCGCTACTCCGTCGGTGCGTAGATCTCGGTGTCGGGGTAGAACGCGTACCAGGCGAACCAGAAGTCGCGCTCCTTGGCCAGCACGCTGCCGTCGGCCAGGTCGGTGAAGGTGACCAGCCCCGATTCGTCGCGCTCCACCCGGATCACGGTGTCCCCGACGGTGTCTTCGAACGGTGCGTCCTCGATGACGGCGTCCTCGAAGTAGGCCTTGTGGATGCCGCCGGCCTCGATGCCGAAGATCACCGCCTTGGGGTGGAAGCGTCCGTCCTCGACGTTCTGCACCGGGAACCAGACGGAGTAGTCGGTGTCGTACCCCTCGTACGGATCGTAACTGTAGTCCCGGTAGCCGCCTCCCCGGTCCAGGATCTCCGCGTCGGGATGATGCGGGCTCCACTCGCCCCAGCGCACCACGTCGACGGCGACCGGGGTCAACCACTGGCCGCTCATGCTGCCGAACACCGCCTGTCCTCCGATCTGCATCCACAGCGAACGTGTCCGCCGGTCGTACATCACCAGGTTGGAGTTGAACAGCATGCCGCTGGTGCCGAACTCGACCGGCTCGCAGTCGATGGTGCGCTCGTAGGCGATGCCGGAACCGCACAGCGGGCAGTACGTGACCACGATCGGATCGCCGCCCACCGTGTCGTTGACGATCTCGTGGTGAGTGAGGATCCGGAACGGATAGGCGCGCTCGACGCCCTTGTGGGTGAGGACGATCAGCAGGTCGTCCGATTCCAGCCAGCCGTCCGCGTCGCTCACGCTGGAGAACGTGGGCAGGTCGATCGACGGAATGCCGTCGGGCGGCGGACCGCCGTGCGAAAGCTGTCCGGGGTGCAGCAGGAAGGGGATGCCGTTGAGGGATTGGGTAACCTCTTCCGGGACCGGGAGCTGCGTGGACGGAGTGCACTCGTCGGCCGCCCATGCGGGGCCTCCGGCAAGCAACAGGATCGCGCAGGCGACGGACGCGCGGCGTGTGGTGGTCGAGACAGGCATGTGGTCAGGACATCCCGCGGCCTGCCCTTCTTACCGGCGAAGCGGAGGGTCGAGCCGGTATACTTCGACCGATGGCGTCACGTATGGCCGGCATCGAGCCGGCGTTTCCCAGTCCGCTGCCTTTGGAGGAGGTCCCGGCCAGGTTCCGGGAGCTGATCGGCCTGGACGTGATCCCGGAGCAGGTGGACGTCACCACCGCCGCCACCGTGGTCGAGGACGGCCTGGCGCTCACCCGGCTGACCTTCCGCAACTGCCTGGGCGAATCCGTGCACGCCATCGCCATCCTGCCGGCTGAGCCTGCCGGGACCATGCCCGGCGTGATCTGCACGAACGGCACCGCCAGCACGGCCGAGGACGTGGCGCATCCGGAGTACCACCGCAAGACCCCGCACAAGGGGCCTCTGTACGGCTGGGGGCGGGAGATGGCGCGCCGCGGCTTCGCGGTGCTGACCTTCACCCCGAAGGGGGCGGCGGCCCGGCGCGGAACCGTGGAAGCGTGGGAGGAGGAGCAGCGGCTGCTGCTGCCGTTCGGGCGGTCTCAGGTTGCCGTGATTGCCGACGAGGCGGTGCGCGCCACGCGCGTGCTCGGCGCGCTGGACGGCGTCGACCCCGGCCGCATCGGGCTCACCGGCATGTCGCTGGGCGGCTGGACGTCGTGGCTGGGGATGGTGGCCGCCCCCTGGGTGAAGACGGCCGCGCCGATCGCCGGCGGGCTCGGGACCCTGCGGGCGAACATCGACCACGGCCTGGTGTGGCGCCACTCCTCGTTCTGCTTCGTCCCGCACATGTTGCGCTACTTCGACCACCCGCAACTGATCGCGGCGGCGGTCGCTCCGCGCCCGTTCATGATGGTGGCGCCGCTGGAAGACGAGGACATGCCCGCCGACGGCGTCGACGAGTTCGTCGACTACGTGGGCGGGGTGTACGAACAGGCCGGTGTGCCGGAGCGGTTCCTCGTGCACCGGCCGCCCGGCCACCACGTGTTCACCATGCAGTACTTCGAGTGGGCCGTGGAGTGGTTCGAGCGCTGGCTGTAAAGGAGGCAGGCGAGTGATCACGGAGGCGACGTATCGACGGGACGGACGCACGGTCGCGGTGCGGGTTGAGCGGATCGACACCTGGGTCGAGGACGCGGGCGAGATCGTCAACTTTCCCTGCCTCCTGGAGCTGGACGGCCGGCTGATCCTGTTCTACTCGCGCTCCCGGCACGGCGGCGAGCACGTGGCTGCCGAGGATCCGGTCAACGTCATCGAGTCGTGCGACGACGGCGAGACCTGGCGCCCGGCGCCGGAGGACTTCGAGCTGCTGTCGCGCGATCCGGTCTCGGGGCGGATCAGCGACACCTTCAGCACCTCGCTCGGCTACCTGCGCGACGGGACGATCGTGCACATCGGCCACAACACCCAGCTCCAGCACGACGTCGGCTACGACCGGTCCGAGAGCCACATGCACGTGCAGTTCCAGCAGGACGACCCCACGTTCCGGTTCCAGCGCGCCTCGCGCGACGGCCGGCTGCTGGAGACCGTGCCGTTCAAGGTGTCCGGGATGACGTGGGGCCGGGCGTCCTACCAGGTCTACTCGACGATCCTGGAGGTGGACGGCGGCGACCTGCTGGCGGCGATGGAGTGGGCGAAGATCCTGCCGGAGTCGGAGTGGATCCGCAGGCCGAACGGCTCGGTGTGGGTGTACCGCTTCGGCGTGTTCATCGTGCGGTCGAGCGACGCCGGCAGGTCATGGGAGCTGGTGGAGGAGTTCGACCCCGAGAAGATCAAGCCCGTGTACGGGGTCAGTGACCGCGCCGTCGACGAGGGGTTCGACGAGGCGGATCTGCGCATCCTGCCGAACGGCGACATCCTGTGCGTGATGCGCACCGGATCGGACTCCCCGCTGTGGCAGTCACGCTCGCGCGACGGCGGGCGGACGTGGGCGGCGCCGGAGCCGATCGGCTGGCCGGCGGTGAAGCCGCGGCTGCAGGTGCTGCCGAACGGCGTCCTGGCCTGCGCGTCCGGCCGCGGCTCCTACGGTCAGCCGCAGGTCACCCACGTGATGCTCAGCCTGGACGGCACCGGCCGCCACTGGGAGCCGCCGTTCTGCTTCCACACCGGCCCCGGCTGCTCGTACACGTCGACCATGCAGCGCGAAGGCAAACTGCACGTGATCTACTCGGCCTCCGACTTCACCCGCGACATGGGCACCCACGGTCTACCGAAGCAGGCGATCCGGCGCGCGGTCCTGAACGTCGAGGTGGTCTGACCGGGGCGCAAGTCCTCCCCGGTCCGTTCAGCCGGTTGCCAGGACCAGGGCGCGGACGCCGTTGCGGTAGACGACCTGCTGTTTGCCGCCGGGGACGGGGAGGGCGCGCAGGGCCAGCTCGCCGAAGGTGACCATGGGCTCGGACTTGAGCAGGATCTCGTCGAGGGACTGCTCGGGGGTACGGCCCGTGGTGTCGACGGTGACGACGCGGCCGACCTTCCGGAACAGGGAGTTCTCCACCTCCTCCGCGAAGCGCTCCTTGATGCGGGCGATGTCGGGCTCGCGGATCACCTGGTGCTCGTGGGGGGCGTCGGTCATCCGCCGGCGGATCGCCTCGTCGTCGGCGGTGAGGTGGAACAGGACCACGTCGGGCAGGCGGCGCTCGAAGATCTGCGCCTCGTAGACGCGCTGCTTGATGTGCCGGTAGCGGCGGTAGTAGGGACTGTCGGGATCGTCGCCGTAGATGTCGCAGTACACGGCCTCCTCGATGAACCAGCCGCCGAACAGGGGGTTCTGGATGAACTCGATCAGCTCGATGTGGAACTGGATCTGCATGCGCTGATAGCGCTCCTTCATGTCGTCGGGCGCGTTCAGCAGCAGCTTGCGCGACTCCTCGCTCAGCGTGCGGTCGGGCAGGCTGAAGTGGTCGTCGTAGTGCGCGGGCAGGCCGCGCGCCTCGTAGTAGCTGCCGAGCAGGTTGATGAGGGTTGTTTTTCCGGCGTACTCGATGCCGGTGAAGATGGCTCGCATGCCGGTGCCTCCGTGGTGTGGTGATCAGGCGAGGCCGGCGGCGGCGATCCGTTTCTCGGCCGCCGTGGCTCGCTTGCGGATGCGCAGCGGCACGTGCGCCTGCGGATCGGGGTCGCTGTCGGCGCCGGTCTCCCGGTCCAGGAACAGCGGAAAGTCCTCCGCGTCCGGGTTGGTCAGGCCGTGCGGGTGCCGGTAGCTGCGCATGATGATGCGCTGCTCGCGGGTGAGCGTGGCCAGCCAGCCGTCGTCGGAGAAATAGTGGTCGCCGGCGGTGACCCAGCTCGGGCAGTAGGAGAGGAAGAAGTTCTTGCGCTCCACGTCGGTCTCGTTGGGCTCGACCCGGTGCCAGAGGTTGCCGTTGTAGATGGTCAGCGTGCCGGCCTGCACGCACAGGATCTCCTCGCCGGGGGCGCTGTCGTGGGTGTGGTACTGCTCCAGGTGCTGGGAGCGGTGGCTGCCGGGCACGTAGACGAAGTTGCCCATGCGCGGCGCGGGGAGGTCGGTGAGCCAGTAGCCGACGCTCATGCGCAGCGGCAGCTCGGGCGAGAACACCTGGTACGGCAGCGCGCGCGGGCTGTCCGGGTGCCAGGCGTTGCGCCCGGTGCCGCGCGCGCGGATGCGCAGGTCGCTGCGCAGCAGCTTCAGCATCTCCCCGAACACGTCGTAGACGTAGCCCACGTGGCGGTCGTGGTCGATCAGCTCCGCGATCGCGGGATCGAGCTCGACCGCGTTCTCCTTGCGCAGCGACTGCCCCGGCCGGTAGCCCGGATCGGCCGCCGCCACGCGGTCGACTGCCGCCAGGTGGTGGTGGATCTCGTCCGGCGACAGCGCGTTCTCGATCCGGATCAGGCCCTGCTCCTGGAACTCCCGCCACTGCTCGTCGGTGAACCCGCGCGGTGCGACGCGTAGTTTGTCCTCGCTCATCGGTGTCCTCCTCGTCCGTTGGTGGTGAAGCGCTCGGCGGCCGTCCGTCGCTTGCGCAGGCGCAACGGGATGCGCTCCGGCACGCCGGCGTCGGTGTCGGCGCCGGTCTCCCGGTCCAGGAACAGCGGGAAGTCGTCCGCCGCCGGATTGGTGTAGTCGTGCGGGTGAGGGTAGCTGCGCATGATGATGCGCTGCTCGCGGTTCAGGGTCGCCAGCCACGCCGGGTCGGACAGCAGACGGTCGCCGGCGCAGACCCACGACGGGCAGTAGGCGATGAAGATGTTCTTGCGCACCACGTCCGTGAGGTTGGGCTCGACCCGGTGCCAGAGGTTGCCGTCGTGGACGGTCATGGTGCCGGCGCGGACGCGCAGGATCTCTTCGCCGGGCGCGGGCTCATGCGAGTAGTAGGCGTCCAGGTACTGCTGCCGGTGACTGCCGGGCAGGAAGACGAAGTTGCCCATCCGCTCGTGCGGCAGGTCGGTGAGCCAGTAGCCGATGCTCATGCGCAGCGGCAGCTCGGGCGCGAACACCCGGTACGGCGTGGCGCGCGGGCTGTCCGGGTGCCACATGTTGCTGTCGGTGTCGCGTGGCCGCACGAAGATGTCGGAGCGGATGATCTTGAGCATCTCGCCGTACAGGTCGTAGGCGTAGCCGACGTGGCGCGGATGGTCGATCAGCTCCGCGATCGCCGGGTCGGACTCGACGGCGTTGGAGACGCGGTAGTCGGTCGCGCCCTCCACGTAGCCGGGCTCGCGCGCGCAGACCCGCTCGACGGCGCCCCGGTAGTAGGCGACCTCGTCCGGCGTGAGAGCGTCCTCCAGGATCACGATGCCGCGCTCTCGGAACTCCCGCCACTGCTCGGGGCTGAAGCCGGGCGGGGCGACGCGGTAGGCGCTCATGCTCCTCCTCCCGTCATAGATGTAGGGCAAAGAACCCGGCTACCCACTCCAGGTGCTCGACCAGGAACACGTGGTGCAGGTCGGGGCGACGCACTTCCCAGCCGGTCTGCGGCGCCGGCGTCCGCGTAGACGGGCTCTACCGCGGCCAGGAGGTGGTCGACGCCGGAGGCCGGCATGTCCTCGTCACGCGTCGGGGCGAGCAGCATGAGCGGCCGCGGGGCGATGCAGGCCGTGACGACCTCGGGATGGTCGAAGTGACGGAGGAAGCCCGGCACGAAGTAATCCGGCGGGTGGCGGACCAGGTCCCCCTCGCGGATCATCGCCTCCATCGTGCCCAGGCCGCCGCACAGCGGCGCCGCCTACCCGGGCTGGGGGGGGCGGGCGGCGGCGGTCCCCCGCGACTCGGCCCCCGCGGGGGACCCCGGCA
>JAPPKD010000224.1:23776-29213 GCA_028820215.1 Spirochaetaceae bacterium
GCTCTTGGCCGGCCCCCCCCCCGCAATTAGGGGCCGGGGGGGGGGCCGCCCCGCCCCCCCCCCCCAAACCCCCCCCCCCGGCGCCCCCCGCCCCCCCCCCCGCCGCCCCGCCGCCGCGATCTCGGGGGCGAGGGCGGCGGCGTACCACGTCGACTGGCCGCCGGCGGAGAAGCCGGTCACGCCGACGCGGGCTGTGTCCACGCCGTCCAGATCGGCCAGGAGGGCCAAGGCCTGCAGCGCTTCCAGGACGACGTAGCCCATCTGGCTGCGCCCGCGCGGCCGCATGCAGTTGGCTTCGCGGATCCAGCGCTGCCGGTCGTAGCGCGGTCCGCATCCGCGCGCCGACAGCGACAGGGTGACGCAGCCGCGGCGCGCCAGTTCGCGCGCCCAGCCGTACAGAGGCCCTCGCTCGGGGTCCTTGCGGTGCAGGCGGTGGTGAATCAGCACCTCGGCATCGCCCCTGCTGCCCGGCAGGCAGAGGATGGCGGGCCGCCCGGCGGGAGGCGGTGCGCCGTGGGCCGGGCTCGGCCGGCAGACCGCGATCGGCGCGACCTCGTCCAGGGCGTTGCGGAAGCGGCCGCGGGTCACCCGCACGTCGTCCTCGATGACCGGGTCGTCCCAGGTGGCCGCGGGCGCGTCGGGGAGCGCATCGATCCCGAGCAGCTCCATCAGCGTGGCGCGAACTTCGTCGGGCTCGATCCGCCGCGGGCGGTACGGCGGCAGCGAGCGGATCAGATCGCTCACCCCCGCGATCGGCTCGGTGTCCTGCACGGCACGGATACCGTGCCCGAAACGGGCCGATCACGGAACCGCCGACTCCGGCTCGATTGCCGGCGGGGCCACCGGCCGGCCGGTGTTCGTGGCATGGTGACCCCCAGGTGAGGGAGATGAGGACGTGCTGAAGATCGAGGACGTGGTCCTGTACCGGGACGATCGCTACTACTGCGGCCCGGGGCCGGCCGTGGTCTGCTTTCCGGACGGGGAGTTGCGGGTCGTGTTTCGCCGCCACCGCTGCTGGACGCCCGAGGTGATGATGCACGTCCATCCGACCACGGAGCAGTGCCTGATCCGTTCGTCCGACGGCGGCCGGTCGTGGTCGCCGCCGCGGGTGTTCATGGGCGGCGGCCAGTGCGCCGTCGGCGGCCTGATGCGCGACGGCACCCTGCTGTTCGTGACTCACCGGCAGGAACTGGTCCCGTACGCCGCGCGCCATCTGCTGGTCGACGGAGTCGGCTCGGAGGTCGCCGCCCTCATCACCGGTCTTCGTGCCGACGGTCAGAGCGAAATGGCGGACAGTCTGCAACGGAAGCAGTCGCACTGGCCGTCGCTGAGCGCTGGCACTGAGGTCTGGCGGTCAGCCAACCGGGGCGATGACTGGGAGGGGCCGGCCTGGGTCGGCGAGATTCCCGGCCTGCCGCCGCTCCATTCGGGCTTGCACGCGCCCGTGCACCTGCGCGGGTTTCCCATCGAGCTGGCCGACGGCGACCTGGTGTTGCCGGTGCAGGGGCGGGGAGTCGGTTCGATTCTGGTAGCTTCCGCCGATGGCGGAAGCTCATGGGAGTTTCGCGGCCTGGCCGCGCCGAATCCACCCGGCAGGGCGGGCATGGCCTTCAACGAGTGGAGCGTCATCGAGACCGCGGCCGGAGACCTGGTCGGATTCGTGCGCTCGGAAATGGAGGAGCGGCACGGCGGGGGATATCTGTGGACGGTGCGCTCCACGGACAAGGGCCGGACCTGGAGCGAGCCGCAGCGCGAGGAGGTGTGGGGTTATCCGTATTTCGCCCTCACGCTTGCCTCCGGCAACGTCCTGCTGGTCTATGGGTACCGTCGCGAGCCCTACGGCATCCGGGCGCGCGTGCTGGAGCCCGAATGCGGCGCTCCCGGCGAGGCTCCCGAGCACGTGATCCGGCGGGACGGAGGAACGCTGGACCTGGGCTATCCGCATGCGGCCGCGATGCGCGACGGACGGGTTCTCATCGTCTATTACTTCAACGACGGCGGACAGCGCTTCGTGGCCGGCACCGTCGTCGATGCCGCGTGAGCGGCGGGGTGACGGCACCGCAGCGCGCCGGTAGAGTTCGCCATGGAAGGACCGCGTACCGCCGATGCCGCGCGCATCGGCGATCTGACCGGCCGGCGGCCCGCCGGCTTTCGCCACGCTGCCGGCGGCTACACGCCCGCCGAGCGCTGGATCGTGACCCTGGAGGACGGCGCCAGGGTGTTCGCGAAGATCGGCGTCGACGAGTTGACCGCGGGATGGCTCCGGGACGAGCAGCGGGTGTACGGGTGCATCGACGGCGACTTCATGCCGGAGGTGCTCGGCTGGGATGACGGCGAGCGCCCGCTACTGCTGCTGGAGGATCTGAGCGGGTGCGGGTGGCCTCCTCCGTGGGACGACGGGCGGGTCGATCAGGTCCTCGATGCGCTCGCGCGGCTGCACGCGACCGATGGGGGGAGCGCGCTGACGCCGCTCGTCGTCGATGATCCGAGACTCTCCGTTTGTTGGCGGCGCGTCGCCGCGGAGCAGGCGGCGTTCCTGTCGCTGGGGCTGGCGACCGAGCGCTGGGTGCGCGACTGCGCACCGGTGCTGGCCGCCGCCGCGGAGGGCGCGGTGCTCGACGGGCCGTGCCCGACGCACCTGGACGTGCGCAGCGACAACATCTGCTTCCGGGACGGACGGGCGCTGCTGGTCGACTGGAACCAGACCGTGCTGGCCCACCGGGACGTGGACATCGCCTGCTGGCTGCCGAGCCTGCACGCCGAGGGCGGACCGGCTCCGGAGGAGATTCTGCCGCACGCGGGGCCGCTGGCGGCCGTGATCAGCGGCTTCTTCGCCGAGCGGGCCGGCAAGCCGGTGATCCCGACGGCGCCGCGGGTGCGGGTGGTTCAGAGGCAGCAGCTCCGGACCGCGCTGCCGTGGGCGGTCCGGGCGCTCGGGCTGCCGCCGCTCGACGGAGCGGCGGCGGGGTAGAGTAGCCGCCATGGAACGCGTGGACACCCCGCCGGAGGAGTACTTGGCGTCGCTCCCGGCGGAGATGGGCGCCGACATGACGGCGCTGCACGAACGGATCAGGGCGGCGCTGCCCGGTCACCACCCCTGCCTGTGGGCGGGCGTCTTCTGGGGCGGCAGCGAGCAGACGATCATCGGCTACGGGGACATGTCGTACGTGCGCTCGGACAAGAAGCGCGTGGAGTGGTTCCTGGTCGGCCTGGCGCGGCAGAAGAACTACTACAGCGTGTACGTGAACGCGGCCGACGGCAGGCGCTATCTGGCCGAGGCGTACGCCGATCGGCTGGGCAAGGCGAAGGTGGGCAGGAGCAGCATCAGCTTCCGCACGCTCGCCGACGTCGATCTGGACGTGCTGAGCGAGCTGATCGAGCGAGCCGGGGAACTGTCGATGCCCGATGGCTCCACGTAGTCGGCGCTACAGCTCCTTCGCAGATAGCCATCGAGCTCCTCGGTCCCTGTGCGGGTTGCGGATCCTTCGCCGCGCCGGACGGTCTTCATCTCTATGCTCCGCTCTTGGTCGACGTCGGGATCTCCGCAGAGCGCAGCGCGGCGCACCACTCGGCAAAGGCGCCCGAGCGGGATTCCCGTGTGTTCCAGTGCAGCGGCCGGGGGCTGGTCGACGGCAGCTCGGCGACCTCGGCCTGCAGCTCGCCGAAGTGCCGACGCCACTCTCGCGCGCGGCGTCCGTTGAGCAGGATCGGAAACGGACCCCGTTCGGCCAGCAGCGCTCCCACCGCGTTGGGCTCGGCGTCCCTGATGCGGTCATCGCCCGACCCCTGCCGCCGCACGCGGGCGTACAGGTCCCAGATCGCCAGGCCCTGGCGCCGTACGGCGGCGATCCTTTCGGCGTACGGCCCGGCGTCATCGGCGATCACACGGCAGTGGGCGAGCACGCGCCAGAACCGGTTCTGGGGGTGTCCGTAATACTGCCCGGTCTCCAGGGACGCGACGCTCGGAAAGGAGCCGAGCACCAACGCACGGATCGGACCGTCGGGAAGGACGGGCGGCAACCCCTCCAATAGCGGCCGGGCCGGCGTGTCGAAGTGCTCGTTCATGGGTCTTCGTGCCGATGGCGATGATGAGCTCGGCAGAGCAATCGGAGATTCCCGGGATCGGCGCCACCACCCAGCGCATAGGGCATGATGTGGTCTATTTCAATCAGATGTCGTGAGTTGCAACGGCGTCCGGTCTTCCGATCGAGGTAGCTGCAGCGGCCGCCGTCCCGCTGCCAGACCTGCCGTTTCACCGCCGCCGGAATCGCGCGGCCCGCAGCGCACGGCTTCGGCGTCGAAGTGGCGGCGCCGTCCGGCTTCGTCCCGGCAATGGCTGGACGGTCGGTCGCTTCCTGCCGGGTCGGCGAGGAGGCCGAGGTCGGCGTGGGGTGTCGCGTCCGCTCCGGCGCCGGAGTGGGGCCGGCGGGGATCGCCGTGTCCTGCACCGTCACGGCGTGATCTGGTTCCGGGGCGGCCTGTTCCGTCGCCGCCGGAGCGGGCTCGGATACGCCCTTTGCCGCCCGGCTCCCGGTGCGCGCCCGTCGCGGCGGCCGGCTCGGGTCGTGGCGGTCGAGTGCCTCCTGCACGATGCGGCCGACGAGCTGCCCCATGGTCATGCGCGGGTCCACGTGCGAGAGCAACCCCCGCAGGTGCTCCAGTCCCTGCTGGCAGTCGGCGTCGATGACGGCCTTCAGCTCGTAGCGCCCGTCGCCGAGCGGGCGCACGCGATCGGCCGGCGGCGTCAGCTCCGGGTCCAGGTCGGCCAGCATCCGGCGGACCTGCCGCGTGCTCTTCCCGGTCGCCTCCTCGACCAGCTTCTGCCTTCCTGCCGCATCGAGCACCAGCGGCGGCACAGGCTTGGAGTGACTCGACGTTGCGGCTGGCGCAACCTCGGCCGGCGCTGCCCCCAGCGCACCGCCCCCCAGCTCCGGCGCCTCCGCTGGCGCTGAGCCTGGCAGGTCAGCCACGGACGCCGTTAACTCCGGCGCCACAGCCCCCGCCGGCGAGGTCGACGCGGTGCCGGAGATGGCCCCGCGCCGCCGCTGCCGGTCGAACGCCCACTGCAGCTCCGCTGCGGCGCTCAGCGTCAGCGAGCCGTCGCGCAGCCGCTCGCGCGCGCCGGGCTGGTCGGCGCACAGCCGCACGGCGCCAATGCGCCGCCCGGCGGCAGCGTCGCTGTAGCCGAGCTCGCGCACCGCGTAGTCGAACAGGCTGGAGCAGCCGCGTCGCAGAAAGAGCCGGCGGGCTTCGATCTCGGTCAGGTGGTCGATGATGGCGCCCTGCAGGTGGCGTTCGTGGCGAACCAGCGTGGTAGTCTGACGCAGCAGCTCCCGGTCGGACAGCACGCCGATAGTGGAGGTGGTGACGGGACGAGCGGCGGGAGCCAATTGCGGTGTTCCAAGTGCAATGATGGCAATGAGATATAGGAGGGGGT
>JAPPKD010000186.1:0-11916 GCA_028820215.1 Spirochaetaceae bacterium
CGCCCGGTGGTCTTGGATATACTCTATCCCGGGGTGGTGGACGCCGCCCGCCCCGCCTCACGCAGCGCTCCCCCCAACACATAATGGGCGCGGCCTCGTGGCCGCGCCCTGAGGGTCGAGTCGACCTCGGAGTGCTACTGGAACTTGAGGTTGATCTCGTTCATGCGGTCCTGGACGATGCGCAGGTCGCCGCCTTCCTCCCAGCGCGCCATCCACTCGTCGAACGCGGACAGGTCCTTGGCGCCGGTGATCAGCTCGACGAACAGCACGTTCATCTGGCCGCTGACGTCCATCTTCCGCCACAGGTCATCCCCGTTCTCGTCCGTGATGGGGAAGAACCGGTTGGTGGGAACCCGCCGGATGCTCACGTCGGAGTAGATGCCGTCCGGGTTCTTGTGGAAATCGTCCAGCGCCTTGATGACGCCGGGGTGCTGCCAGTTCGCCCTGTGCGGCGTGTAGCTGTACAGCGCTCCCCAGAAGTAGCCGGCGCCGATCTGCTTGGCGGCGTCGATGCCGATGAACTCCTCCTTGCGCTCCGGGAATCCGAACTCGTTGATCTCCCAGTGCTTGCCCTCGATGCCCAGGTTGGTCAACGTGTTGTACGCCTCATCCGTGTTCATCTTGTCCATGATCTGCATGATGAAGTGCAGGTCGTCCGGACGTGACTCCAGGTGCCGGCCGAATCCATAGGAGCCGCCGTGGAACGGGTTCCACACGTAGCGAGCCGCCCGCACGTCGTCGAAGAAGCGCGGGAAGGGTCCCATCTTGATCTCCGCCTCAGGCACCACCTTGCGGATCCAGTTGCCTTCCGTGCCGGGGCGGTCCAGCGAGTCGTCCCATGAGCCGTAGCCGATCCACTCCTTGACGATGGTCTCGCCGTTGCGGAACAGGTTGACGTTGGTGCCGGAGTCGATGGTCGGGAACTCCGGATCGATGTAGCCCTTCTCGAACCAGTCGCGCGCCACCTCGTAGCCCAGCTTCATCTCCGGCTGGTTGAAGCCGTGCACGAGCACGCCGTCCCGGACGTTCCAGCGCCACTGCGCCCAGCCGGTGCCGTCGAAGATCATCGGGAAGCACTGCCAGGTCAGACCCTTGGCGGGACAGGAGTACGGATAGTCGTTCGGATTCGCCGCCTTGTAGGCCGCGAACACCGCCTCGATCTCCTCGAACGTGCCGGGCACGTCGTCGAAGCCCAGACCCTGCAGCACGTCCAGACGCCAGGCGATGCCGTGCGGGAACTGGCCGCCGAACCAGACGTTCGGGATCTGCACCAGCTTGCCGTCGCGATGGAAGCGGTCCCAGGTGCCCTGCTCGTTGAGGCCGACGACCTTCATCACGTCCACCAGCGCCTGGTAGATGCCGGGCATGTACTCCTGGACGTCCTCGAGCGTGAAGCGGGCCGTGCCCTGCTTCATGATCTCCTCGTTCCACCAGACCGGGAACACGTCCGGCATGTCGCCCGATGCCAGCAGCAGGTTGAGCTTCTCGGTCACCTCGCTGTCGGCGTCCACGCCTTCCGGCAGGATGGTCACCTTGCGGCCCAGGTCGCGCTCGATCCACTCCTCGACCGTGGTGAACACCTCGGTGCGCTCCTCGGGCACCTGGCGCAGCCCGAACCAGCGGATCTCCAGCGGCGCGCCTGCCGCTCCCTCTTCTTGACCGGCGCCCAGCGCCAGCGCCGCACTGCCGAACAGCAGCAATGCGCCGATCACGAATGTAAGCGATTTCTTCATCACTCACTCTCCTCGAATAAAGTTGTCTGCCCTGCGACGCAGGGCTGCCCCGTGGGACATCGACTTCCGTTGTGACCAGACGGGCTCATCCCTTCAGCGACCCCAGGATGATGCCCTTTACGAAGTACCGCTGCATGAAGGGGTACGTACAGAGTATCGGCACCGTCGACACCATCAGGATGGCGGCCTTGATGGTCTCCGGCGTGTATTGGCGCACCAGCTCCTCCTGGCGCTGGATCGCCTGCACGTCGGCCCCAAGGCCGGAGTAGGCGAAGTTGCTCTCCAGCAGCACGCGGCGCAGCAGGATCTGCAGCACCTTGATCTTGGGGCTGGTGATGTAGATGAGCGCGTCGAACCAGGAGTTCCAGTGCAGGACCATCGTCCACAGCGCCACGGTGGCGATGATCGGCATCGACAGCGGCACCACGATGCGCGCGAAGATGACCAGGTCGTTGGCGCCGTCGATGCGGGCGCTCTCCTCCAGCTCCTCCGGCAGCGCCATCAGGTAGTTGCGGGCGATGATCAGCGTGAACGGGTCGACCAGGATCGGCAGGATCAGCGACCAGATCGAGTTGATCAGCCCCAGGGTTCGTACCAGGACGAAGAGGGGCACGATGCCTCCCGAGAACAGCATCGTGATCAGCACGAAGATGGTCCAGAAGGTGCGCAGCGGCAGGTAGCGCTTGGCCAGTGGGTACCCCATGGACATCGTCACGGCGACGGTCAGCGCGGTACCGAGCGCGGTGCGCAGGACGGTCCAGAAGTATGCGTTGCCGATCGCCGGGGTCTGCAGGATGCGGCCATAGGAGGCCACGCTCATGGCTCCCGGCCGGGGGAAGGCCTTGAAGCCGATCTTCATCGCCTCCTCGGCCGTGCTCAGCGACAGCGTGATCTGGCGCATGAACGGGTACAGGATGGTGATGCAGAACAGCACCATCAGGACGGCGTTGGTCGTGTCGAAGACCTTCTCGCCCAGCGGCTTCTGCAGCGCCATCGCCGCCTACCAGAGGCCGTAGCCGGTGAAACGCCGCACGATCCGGTCGACGGCCAGCACGAGCACCAGGGCGATCACGTTCTTGGTCAGTCCCACGGCGGTGCCGAACTCGAACTCGAAGCCCTGCAGGCCGACGCGGTAGATGTAGGTGTCGATGATGTCGGCTATCTCGTAGACCAGGGTGTTGTAGAGGTTGAAGATCTGGTCGAAACCGGCGTTGAGGATCTGAGACATGCTCAGGATCAGCAGAATGGCGGTCACCGGCAGGATGCCGGGCAGGGTGATCGAGATCGCGCGCCGCCAGCGGCTGGCGCCGTCCACCACGGCCGCCTCGTAGAGCTCGGGATTGATGCTCGACATGGTGGCCAGGTAAATGATCGTGCCCCAGCCGACCTCCTTCCATATGCCGGAGATGATCAGGATCGGGATGAACCAGGTCTGGCTGGTCAACAGCACCGTCGGCTCCATGTCGAGCAGGCGGACGATGAATCCGTAGATGCCGCGGCGCGACAGCAGCTCCGTGATCAGGCCGGCCACCACGACCCAGGACAGGAAGTGCGGGAGGTAGGAGATGGTCTGCACCGTGCGCTTGAACTTGGTGTTGAAGATCTCGTTCAGCAGCAACGCCAGGATGATCGGCATCGGGAAGCCGAAGATGATGCGCAGCGCGCTGATCTCGACCGTGTTCCAGAACACGCGGGCGACGTCCTGCCCCTCGAACAGGCGGCGGAAGTGCCTGAGTCCCGCCCAGGGGCTGAGCAGGATGCCCTGGTGGACGTCGTACTCCTTGAAGGCCAGCACGAGGCCGTAGATCGGGACGTATTTGAACACGACGAAGTAGGCGATGCCGGGCAGCATCAGCAGCATCAGGTAGCGGTGGCGGTACAGCTCCCGCACCAGGCTGGGCTTGCGATACTCGACAAGCTCGGCGGGGGCGGCGGCTGCTGCAGAAGGGCGATCGGCCATGCGGGAAACCCCCTGATTCTAACCTTTCAGCGCCCCGATGAGGGCGCCCTTGACGAAATACTTCTGCATGAACGGGTAGGCGAGCAGGATCGGTATCGTCGTCACCAGCAGGATGGCGGCCTTGATGGTCTCCGGCGTGTACTCGCGCAGCAGCCGCTCCTGCGCCATCATCTGCGCAGCGGTTTCCGTGGTCCCGAGCCCGGCGTAGCTGAAGTCGCTCTCCAGGAGCACGCGGCGGAGCAACTGCTGCAGCACCTTGATGCGTGGATCGGTGATGTAGATCAGGGCGTCGAACCATGCGTTCCAGTGTTCGACGATGGTCCAGAGCGCCACCACCGCGAACACCGGCTTTGCCATCGGCATGACGATGCGGAAGAACACCAGCAGCTCGCCGGCGCCGTCGATGCGGGCGCTCTCCTCCAGATCCTCCGGGAGGGTCAGCATGAAGCTGCGCATCACGATCAGCGCGAAGGCCGAAATCAGCCCGGGCAGCACCAGCGCCATCAGCGTGTTGATCAGGCCCAGGCTCCGCACCAGGAGGTAGGTGGGGATCAGCCCGCCGGAGAAGAACATGGTCGCGAACACGAAGACGGTCCAGAAGCGGCGCAGCGGCAGGTAGCGCTTGGCCAGCGGGTAGGCCATCAGGCCGGTCACCAGCAGCGTGAGAGTGGTGCCGACGCCGGTGCGCGCCAGGGTCCAGAAATAGGCGCGGGCGATGGAGTCGGTCTGGAAGATGCGCTCGTAGGCCGCCACGGTGATTTGCCGAAAGTTGGGAAGGATGTGGGCGCCGAACCTCAGCGCCTCTTCCGCCGTGCTGAGCGAGATGGTGATCTGGCGCATGAACGGCAGCAGGATGGACACCGACAGCAGGATCAGGAACAGGTGGTTGGCGACGTCGAAGATCCTGCCGCCGGCCCCGGTCGTGCGCAGGGCGGGGCTCCGCCCTTCGCTCTCAGGCATCCCGGCGAGCATAGCCGATCCGGCGATCTCTACCTACACTGAGCCGTCGTGACTCGCTTTTCCGTGTCACCCGGCGGCGACGCGCCGGACCGGTTCGAGACCGTTCAGCAAGCCCTGCAGGCCGTCCGCGAGCTGCCGCGGCCGTGGACCGGCGACGTGGTGGTCGACCTGGATGCGGCCGTGCACCGCCTGACGGAGCCGATCGAGATCGGCCCGGACGACGGCGGGCGCGACGGCTACACCCTCACGATCCATACCCGGCCCGGAGGCGGGCGGGCAGTGCTGGACGGTACCCAGCTCATCGACGGTTGGCAGCCGTCCGGGCCGGGACGCTGGCGTGCGTCGGCTGCCGAGCGGCGTTTCGGCTCCCTGTTCATCGACGGTGCGCGCTGCGCCCAGGCCCGGTGGCCGGCCGAAGGCTACGCCCGCGGGCTGGGATACGACCCGGACGCGCCGCGCCGCCGCATGCGCATCGCGACCGCGGAGCTGCCACCGATCGCGGATCCGGGGGCGCTGCAGGTCTTCGTGTGGCCCGGCGGCGAGAGCGGCGAGTGGAACTGGTTCTCGGAACTGGCCGCCGTCGAGGACCTGGACCGCGCGGGCGGGATGCTGACGCTGGCCGGCGACGGTCGCTATCCGCTGGGGCCGGGCACGCGGTTCTTTCTGTTGGGCGCGGTCGAGTTCCTGGATCTTCCAGCCGCGGCGCCGCGCTACGTACTGGACCGCGGCACCGGTGAGGCGCTGCTGCACCTCGGTGGCGAGATCGCCGGGCACGAGGTCAGCACCGCTGCCGTCTCGGCCCTGGTGGCCATCCGGGGCCGCAGCGACGGGTCCGCGGTCAGCGACGTGCGCCTGGAGAACCTGGTGCTGCGCGGGTGCGACTACCCGCACGAGTTGCCCGAAGACGCCGGACGGGCGCCGGCCGCGCGCGCAACGGGCGCGCCGCCCGTCGCGGGGGCCGTGCACATCGCGGACGCCGAGCGGGTCGCCGTGGTCGGTTGCGAGATCGCGGCCACCGGCTTGCACGGCGTCCACATCGACGGCGTCAACCGCGAGGTGACGGTGGCCGACTGCTGGCTGCACGACATCGGCCACACCGGCGTGCAGGCCGACGCGCCCAGGCTGACCCGCCGGTTCGCCAGCCGCGGCCACCGCATCGTCAACAACCTGATCCATCACACGGGGCGGTGCGTCGGCCACGGCGCCGGCATCCAGCTCTCCGGCGCCGGGGAGTGCACGGTGGCCCATAACCGCGTCCACCACACGCCGCGCTACGCGGTCAGCATCAAGGGCCCGCGGCCGGGCATCATCGTCGGCAGCCGCATCGACGGCGTGACGGTCACCCGCGAGAACGCCCACGAGTTCATCCACTCGCGTGACAACGTGGTCGAGTACAACGACCTGTCGCACGCCAACACCGACTCGCAGGACACCGGCGTGTTCGAGTCGTGGGGGCCGGGCCTGGACAACGTGGTGCGCAACAACCGCGTGCGCGACAGCGAGATCCGCTTCTCCTTCGGCTTCGGGATCTACCTGGACGACGCCAGCAATCGCATGACCGTCGAGCGCAACCTCGTGCACGGACTGCAGCGCAGCCGCGCCGCGGCGCGCGGCGAGCTCGGCCTGCTGCGCCACCCGATCTACTCCAAGGGGATCGGCAACGTCTTCCGCGACAACGTCGTGGCCGACAACGGCGCCGCGGCCTGCTTCGGCAGCTTCGAGATGGCCGGCGAGCCGTGCCGTGACCTGACGCTGGAGCGCAACGTCTTCGCCGACTGCGGACCGGCGGTGTACAGCTTCCAGAACTGGTCGGAAGACCGCTTCGCCGCCGCGGACCGCAACCTGTTCTTCGACCCGGACGGCTCCTACCTCATCGACGGCGTACCGGGCGTCACCGACCTGGACGGCTGGCGCTCGCATTCCGCCGGCCACGACCGGGCGTCGCTGACGGCCGATCCGCGCTTCATGGACGCCCGGCACGGCGACTTCCGGCTGAGGCACGACTCGCCGGCGTGGGCGCTCGGCATCGAGCCGGTCGACCTGGCCGCCATCGGTCTGCAGCCCGGGCACCCGTTCGCCGACCCGGACGATCCGGTCGCGGTGGTGATCGTGGCGGCCGAAGACGGCCGTCCCTTCGTGCGCATCTCCGTGGGCGAAACGGTGCGGTTCCGCCTGACCGTGCGCAGCGAACGCGGATTCGTCCTCGATCCGGCGTCGCTGGAGGTGTTCTGGAGCAGCCGCACGCCGCGCGTGGCGGCCGTGGACGTCGGCGGCGAGGTCACGGCCAACGCACCCGGCGTATCGCGGATCAGCGCGGCGGCGTGCCGCGGCGGCCGGATACTCTCGGGCGGCGCGGACGTCGTGGTGTCCGGATCACCGGGCCGGCTGACGGACAACAAGCGAAGTGGCTGACGATCACGAAGCCCGTGTCGCGATGCTGAGCGTCTCCCTCAGACAGAAAGGGCGCGGCCCATGGCCGCGCCCTGAATGCCGGATCGGCCGGCAGGAGAGTTACTTGAGGTACAGCCGAGTTGCGTGTTCCTCCCACTCGCGTCCGCCGTTGGCGTAGTAGTACTCCAGCCACTCGTCGTAGTACTCCAGCGGGCGCTCACCGGTGATGATCTGCACCGCCATCACGAAGTAGTCGAGCTTGGCGTCACCGGCCATCATGGCGCCGATGTCCTCGCCGCTCTCGTCGCGCACCGGACCGCCCACGACCGGGAACCACAAGTCGAGGTTGTTGGCGCCGTAGATCCCGTTCGGATCCAGCGCGTGCTCCTCGACGAGGGCCTGGATGACGCTGGACTGGAAGCCGTAGGTGCTGAACGTGCCGTCCCAGTAGAAGCCGAAGCCGAACTGCTCCGTGCGGTCGGCGACGCTCAGGGCGTTGACTGCCGGCAGCAACTGCGGCGCGGTCTCTCCTTCCGGAATCGTGTAGTGCTCGCCTTCGATCCCGAAACCGGCCAGCAGCTTGGTCTCCAGGTCCTGGGAGATGACGTCGGCCACCTGCATGATCTTGTGGATGTGCTCGTGGTCATCGTCCAGGTGCTTGCCGAACACGATGAGCTGGGTCAGGAACGGGTTCCAGACCCGCTGGATCGGCTTGCTCGCCTCGTCCCTGGCGATGTGGGTGGCCGGCACCACGACCGCGCCGGGGACGTTGTGGAACAGCGGCCCGATGAAGCGCGCGTTCTCGTCAGCCGTCCAGTTGCCGCGTCCCATCCACTCGGTGGTCAGGTAGTTGCCCTGGGAGAAGACCTGGAACTTGTCGATGTTGGTGTGCGTGATGAACTCGGGGTCGATGTAACCCTTGGCGTACCAGTCGCGCAGGGTCACCAGCGCTTCCTTGTACTCCGGGAAGGTGAAGTACTGCTTGATCATGCCGTCGCGCACGCCCTGGCCGCCCGCCACGATGCCGTAGGCGTTGAACACCTGGTCGAACGCCTGCCACGTCGGCGACTTGCCAGACGCGCCCATCGCGTACTTGTCCGGGAACGCGGCCTTGTAGGCGGCGAACACCTCCTCGGTCTCGGCGATGGTGGTCGGGACCTCGTATCCCAGGTCGTCCAGGATGTCCTTGCGCCACATCTGACCGGACGGAATCCAGCCGGTGTCCCAGATGCGCGGGGTGCCCCACATGCGGCCGTCGCTGGCGTCCTGGTACTTGGCCCAGGTCTCCTCCTCGTCCAGCCCGAGCTGGCCCATCAGCCCGCGCAGCCACTTGGTCGACTCCGGCATGTGCTCTTCCATCTCCGCCAGCTCGAACTTCGCCGCCGCCTGGGTCAGGAAGTCCGTGTTGATGTTGAACACGTGGAACAGGTCGGGCAGCTCGTTGGCGGCCAGGTTGAGCTGGATGATCTCCATGTGGTTGTCCACGGCGCCGTAGATCTCGAACTGGACGTCGAAGCCGACCTTCTGGCTCACCAGCTCTTCGAGCATCGGCGGGATCGGCGCGTCCGGGCCGGGCACGCCGCGGGTGCCGAACCACTTGATCACCGTCGCGTCCTCGGCGGCGCCCTCCGCTTCGCCGGTCGCGCCGGCCGTGCCGGCTGCCAGGACCAGAATCAGCAGTGCCGTTCCGGCTAGTGAATAGAACCGTTTCATCGTGCCTCCTCAGTGACAACGATAGTGGATTGTTGCGCCCCGATACCCGAGGCGTTGGCTCGGCTTAGCCCTTGAGCGAGCCGATCATGATGCCCTTGACGAAGTAGCGCTGGAAGAACGGATAGGTCAGCACGATGGGGATCGTCACCACCATCAGGATGGCGGCGCGCAGCGACTCCGGGGTGTACTCCTGAAACTCGATGGCCAGCGCCTGCTCATCGATGCTGGTGGCGGTGTACGAGGCGTCGATCAGGACGCGGCGCAGGATCGCCTGCAGGATGCGGATCGGGGGGCGCTGGATGTAGATCAACGCGTCGAACCAGGAGTTCCAGTGCTGGACCATCGACCACAGCGACAGGGTGGCGATGATCGGCATCGACACCGGCACGTAGATCCGGAATAGGATGGTGACGTCGTTGGCGCCGTCGATGCGCGCGCTCTCGGCCAGCTCCTCGGACACGGACATCATGAAGTTGCGCGCGATGATCAGCGAGAAGGGGATGGCTACCGTCGGCAACACCAGGGACCAGATCGTGTTCATGATCCCCAGCGACCGGACCAGCAGGAAGCTCGGCACCAGCCCGCCGGAGAAGAACATCGTGAACACCACCAGGAAGGTCCAGAAGTTCCGGTATGGCAGGTACTTCTTGGACAGTGAGTACGCCATCATGATGAGCACGGTCACGGTGATCGAGGTGCCCAGGACGGTGCGCAGGACGGTCCAGAAGAAGGCGGGCACGATCGACCCCCCGAGTAGCACGCGCTGGTACGATTCGATGGTCATGCGGCCCAAGTGGGGGAACAGGTGAAGCCCTTTCGTCTGGACGTCTACGCGATTGCTCACCGACAGCGTGATCTGGTTCATGAACGGGTAGACGATGGTGGCGCAGAGCAGCAGGATCAGGGCGACGTTGACGATGTCGAATACCCAGTCCCCGGCGCTGCGGCGGCGAAGCAGCGAGGTTCGCAGGGCTACCATAGGGTAGCGTCCGAGAACGACCTGCTGATGCGATTGGCCATCAGCAGCAGGATGCATCCGATCACGTTCTTGGCCAGTCCGACGGCGGTGGCGAAGCTGTACTGAATGCCCTCCAGGCCCATACGGTAGACGTAGGTGTCGATGATGTCGGCCACCTCGTAGACCGCCGGGTTGTAGAGGTTGAAGATCTGGTCGAATCCCGCTTCCAGCAGGTGGCCGACGCGCAGGATGAACAGGATGACGATCGCCGGGGCGATCGAGGGGAGGGTGATGTGCCACATCAGCCGGAAGCGGCCGGCGCCGTCGATGGTGGCCACCTCGTACAGCTCGGGATTGACGCCGGCGATGGCGGCCAGGTAGATGATGGTGCCCCAGCCGATCGACTGCCACACGTCGGAGAGGATGAGGATGGCGATAAACCACTGCTGGTCGGCCAGCAGCACCGGGGCCTGGGCACCGAACAGGGAGAAGACGTAGCCGAGCAGGCCGCTGGAGGGCGACAACACCTGCCGCACCAGCCCGGCGATCACCACCCAGGAAAGGAAATGGGGCAGGTAGGAGATGGTCTGCACCGTGCGCTTGAACACGCCCACGCGCAGCTCGTTGAGCATCAGGGCCAGGATGATCGGCGCCGGGAACCCGATCACCAGGCGCAGCAGGCTGATCTCGACGGTGTTCATGAACACCCGGCCAACGCCCGGGTAGGTGAACAGCCGGTTGAAGTACTTCAGTCCCACCCAGGGGCTGCCCAGGATGCCGTCGGCGAAGACGAACTCCTTGAACGCCAGGGTGACGCCGTAGATGGGGATGTAGCGGAAGACGAAGAAGAAGACGAGCCCCGGCAGCATGAGGAGGAAGAGGTACTTGGCCCGGTCCAGTTCGGCCAGGCGTCTCTGCCAGCGGGTTCGCCCGACGACGGCTGACGGCGCGGTAGTACTACTCAAGCAAGCCTCAGGCTACTCGCGGGGGCACCGGCTGGCAAGGTCCGTCGAGGCTCTGCCGGTACCGTCGGCACCACCCGTCAAGAGGTCGCCCGGTACCTCTCGAGCACGCCGCGGTCGGGCTCGAAGCCGATGCCCGGGGCCGTGGGGACGGTGAACACCATGCCGGGGCCGATGTCCGGCGGGGTCAGGTTGAGCTCCTCGCGCAGCGGGTTCCAGGTGCGGTCGAGCTCCAGCAGGGGCTCGCGCGGAATGAGCGCCGGCGGGCAGGGGGCGATCATGGCCAGCACCTGCAGGGAGGCGGCGACGGCGATCCCCGTGCCCCAGACGTGGAGGATGCAGCGCACGTGCGCCGCGTCGGCCAGGTCGGCGATCTTCAGCGTCTCGGTAATGCCGCCGGCCGCGCAGCAATCGGGCTGCACGATGTCGGCGGCGTCATGGCGAAGCAGCTCGGCGAAGCCCCAGCGCCCGAACTCCGCCTCACCGGTCGAAATGGGAATCGGTGACTCGCGCCGGAAGCGGCCCAGGCCGCGCAGGTCCTCGGGGATCAGTGGCTCCTCGAACCAGTCGATGCCTGCCGGATGGATGCGGCGCGCCACCTCCAGAGCCGCCGCCCGGTCGTAGGCGTGGTTGGCGTCCACCATGATCCGCACGTCCGGACCCACGGCCTCGCGCACGGCGTTCACGACCGTGACGTCATCCTCGATGCCGAAGCCGATCTTGAGCTTCAGGGCGGTGAAACCCGTTTCCACGTAGCGCAGGGCCTCATCCACGAGCAGCGGCGCCTGGCCGGTCAGGCTGCCGGCGGCGCGCTTGCGGTAGAAGCCGGTGGCGTAGGCGGCGACCTGGCCGCGGTAGTTGCGCCCCGCCAGCCGGTGGCAGGGCACGCCGAAGTGCTTCCCGGCCAGGTCCCACAGCGCGATATCCAAGGCGCTGAGCGCCTCCAGCGGCGTCCCCTTGCGGCCGTGGTCGCGCATCGCGGTGTAGAGCTCCAGCCACCGCGTCTCGCGGTCCAGGGCGTCGCGCCCCAGCAGCAGCGGGGCGTACACCTCGTCGATGAGCGCCGCGTTGGTGGCCGGGGGACCGAACGCCTCCCCGTACCCGACGGTGCCGTCGGCGGTCTCGATTTCCACCACCAGGGCGCGGCGGCGCAGGAACCAGGCCTGCGAGTAGGCAAACACCTCGCCGTCCGGCAGGTCGACGCTCAGGATGGTCGGGCGCACGTGGGCGATCTTCATG
>JAPPKD010000186.1:12016-29209 GCA_028820215.1 Spirochaetaceae bacterium
GCCGTCCGGCAGGTCGACGCTCAGGATGGTCGGGCGCACGTGGGCGATCTTCATGCCGGGAGCATATTACCCCGTCAAACTGACGTGCTCGCTGGAAGCGCGTGTGCGATCACGTCGCGCTGCATCGTCTCCCAAGCTACAGTTTGACGGGGTAATAGTGATCGCCATGGCCAAGATCGTGATCATCGGCGCGGGCAGCGGCTTCGGCAGCCGGCTGTCCATCGACATCCTGGCGCGCGCGAGCCTCGCCGACTCCACCATCGCGCTGTGCGACATCCACGAGGGCCGCCTCGCTCAGGTGCGCGACTACGTGCAGCGTGCGGTCGACGCGCATGGCCTGCCCGGCACCGTGGTGGCCGGTACGGACCGCGAGGAGCTGCTGCCGGACGCCGACTGCGTGGTGACGGCGGTCTCCATCGGCGGCGCGGCGTACTGGGGCGAGCCCTACCGGTCGGAGGTGGAGATCCCGCTCTCCTACGGGGTCGTGCAGACGGTGGCCGACACCGTCGGCGTCGGCGGAGTGTTCCGCTTCCTGCGCACGGCGCCCGAGCACCTGCAGTTCGCGCGCGACATGGAGCGCCTGTGTCCCGACGCGCTGATGCTCAACTACACCAACCCGATGTGCATGCTCACCTGGCTGCACTCGGTCGGCTCCTCGATCAGGAACGTGGGCCTGTGCCACAGCGTGCAGGGCACCACCAGGAAGCTGGCCGGCGCGCTGGGGGTGGACTACGACCGGGTGAGCTACCTGGTGGCGGGCATCAACCACCAGGCGTGGGTGCTCAGGCTGCGCCACGGTAAGGAGGACCTGAATCCGCGGCTGCGCGCCATCCTCGACACGCACGAGGCCTTCGCCGACGACCGGGTGCGCGCCGAGATGATGCGTCAGTTCGGCTACTTCGTGACCGAGAGCACGCCCCACAACTCCGAGTACCTGCCGTACTTCAACCGCACCCCGGAGCTGCGCGACCTTTACGGCGTCGCCAGCCGCGCCCCGATCCCGATGGAGAACACGCGGGTGCGCGACTGGATGAAGGACTCAGGCGGGGAGGGGGACGTGCCGCCGCTGGCTCCCTCCCACGAATACGCCTCGATGATCATCGAAGCGCGCCTCACCGGGAGGCCGTTCGCCTTCAACGGCAACGTCATGAATCACGGCTCGATCACGAATCTCCCGGAGCGCTGCTGTGTCGAGGTGCCGTGTCTGGCCGACGGCGAGGGGGTTCATCCCACCTTCGTCGGGCCGCTGCCGGCGCAGTGCGCGGCCCTGAACATGAGCAACATCGCCGTGCAGGAGCTGGCCGTGCAGGCGGTGTTGGAGCGCGACCGCGAGGCCGCCTTCCACGCCTGCGCCCTCGATCCGCTGACCGCCTCCGTGGTCCCGCTGCCGAAGATCAGGCAGATGTTCGACGAGCTCTGGGCCGCCGAGGGCGACCGCCTGGCCTACTACGAGTAAGATATGCGGGGTTTACGCTCGATTGGATCTTGCGGTACGTAGTGTTCCGAAGGGGCTCCCGGACTGCGAAACAGGCCTGATATGAAACCAAGGGTATACGTGGAAACTACCGTGGTCAGCTATCTAACAGCCCGCCCGGCGCGCGATGTCGTTATCGCAGGTCGTCAACAGAGTACCCGTGACTGGTGGAGCGATGCGGCTGCCCGCTTCGAGCTCGTGGCGTCTGAACTGGTGTTCAACGAGGCTGCTCAGGGTGATGTCGAAGCTGCTCGAAATCGGATGGACGTTCTGACCTCGCTGACGCCCCTTGATGCAACGTGGGAGGCTCTGGAGTTGGCTCAACGCTTGGTCGAGGAAGGGGCGGTGCCGGCCGTGGCGGCAGAAGACGCCGCCCACATCGCAATCGCGGTCGCCAATGGAATCGAGTATCTGGTGACGTGGAATTATCGACACATCGCCAATGCTGCAAGTCGATCACTGATCGAGAAAGTGTGTCGCAGCGAAGGCTTTGAGCCAGTGATAATCTGCTCGCCCGATGAACTCATGGAGTATGATCATGACACCGGATGATCCCATCGTATCTCAAGTGCGCGAAGCACGCGACAAACACGCTGCTCAGTTCGCCTATGATCTTGAGCGAATATTTGATGACATAAAGGACAAGCAGCAATCGTCAGGACGAGAGTACGTTCGCTACTCAGCTCGACGTTCCTCCAGAGAAGCGCCGTCGATTCGCTGACTGCCGCCGTGGTCCCGCTGCGAAGATCAGATGTTCGACCGGCTCTGGGCGGTCGAAGGTCCGCTTGGCCTACGAGTAGCATGTGCGTGGCGAACGAGCCCACTCGGTCGGGGTCGTTCCTCTCGGCGTCATGAAACGCTCACATCGCCGGGCGCATGAGGGTTCTTCGGAGTGGCTGGCGGATGACTATCGGAGTCTTCAGAGGCACTACCAGTTGCGAAACGGCAGAGAGCTGGATTCTCGGTTCACAGCCGCTGGGAAGGTACGTCGATCGCACGGACATGGAGCGCTTCAAGCGGCCTTGTGCAGAGACATGGCGGAGGATTAATGGGGCCCTGTGGGCTGACCACCTCCTGATGGTCGTTGATCGGACTAGCTGAAGCGGCTTGTTCGGGCTCGCACGAGCTCCGGACGGAGGATCCGCAATCACGGGATAGCCGACCGTACAGCGTCCGCCAACTCGCCAACTTCGTTGCGCGGCACCGGGCGTCCTCGCGCCATCGGTATTGGGCCGCTCGGTCGAATAAAGAAACCCCAGGACGAGTGCCGCGTCGAGGCGGTAGAATCCGTATCCTGCGGCCGCGCGCCGAGATGATGCAATCTCCGCGACCACTGCTGCATGGAGGTGCCGTGCCTGGCCGACGGCGAGGGGAGGCCACCTTCGCGGTGCCGCCGCCGCGAGCCGCTCACGCGCCGGGCGTGGTCTCCAGGACTCCGATCTTCTCCAGCACCTTCTGCGCCTTCTCCACCGCCTCGGCGTTGGGGCTGTTGGCGACCGCACGCTTGAGCGCGATGATGGCGTGCTCGTCGCCCTGCTCGGCCAGCTCCATCGCCTCCGCGAACGCCGATTCACCGAACCGCGTCTCCTGCGCGATCACGTCGAACCGGGAAGACTTCCAGTAATACTTCAGCGGGTCGTCCTCGGTCCAGTCCTGGTACACCTCTTCCCAGGTGAGGACGTCGACCAGGTGCGGCTTGAGCTGATTCTCCGACACCGGCAGGCCGTTGCGCTGGTAGCGGTTGTCGAGCGAGACGCGCAGCCGATCCTCGGTCAGGTTGGGCAGGGCGCCGTGCACCATCAGGCAGCCGAAGATCAGCGTGTCGCCGAGCTCGAAGTCGCTGCAGCGCGGGATGCCACGCTGCTCCGGGTCGTTCACCTTCTGGCCGCCGGCACCGAGCGAGAAATGATGGTCCACCACCTTGCCCACCTTGTGGGAGCCCTCGACCACCGCCAGTGGACCGAGCTCCAGCGGGCAGTCGCCCACCGGGGTCCATACGCTGATCACCTCCAGGTTGCTCTGAAAGTGGACGAAGTCCTGGTGAAACGGCGTGGTGTGCTCGGTGTACTTCGGGAACCACAGGCGGGTGATCTTCATCGGGTGGGGCATCACCGGCCCGTCGACGATGGTCCCGATCAGGTCCACTACCTCAGGCCAGTGTCCGGAGGCGTGCATGGAACGCAGCTTCTGCACCTGCGCATACACGCGCGAGTACTCGCGGTTGCCTTCGGTGACCGCCTTGGCCGGGTCCACCCGGCCCTCCTCCAGCGTGCTGCCCGGCACGATCCAGTCACTCGCTCCCCGGAGCGTCTCGAGGATTTCGAGGCGCAGTTGCCAGAGCCGGTCGGGCTCCTGGAACTTGCGCAGGAACAGGTACCCTTCCTCTTCGAAACGCCGGCGCAACTCCGCCGGGTCCGACAGGGCGTCGTTGGAGACGCGAAACGGCTGCAGATCCATATCGCCTGCACCATATCGGCCTCGCGCGGGGTGGGCAACTTGTGCGCCGCGGTGGTGCGCGTGAGACAGAAGCCGCAGATTGTCGGCTCCGCACCGCCGCCAGGGTCCGGACGACATCCGCGGCCGGCCGGCCACCGCTTCACACCGGGCCCGATCGCACAGCGGCCGCCAACTCCGTTGCGCGGCACAGGGCCGTTCTCGCGGCCACGGGATGGGGCCGCTCGGTTTGGTGCAGGAGCCCCAGGACGAGGGCAGCGTCGAGGCGATAGAGAAGGTCGATGATCCGCGGCGTCCGCATCGGTCCGCAGATGTTCTCGTAGGCGACGCGAAGCCGCGTGCATGGGCGCCACCACTCCGCGATTCGCGCGAACTCCAGGGCGGGGTCTCCCATCAGGGCATTGGACCAGTCGATGATGGCTCGAACGGAGCTCGCCGCCGCAAGGATGTTGGGCGGACGAATGTCCATGTGCAGAAGCGACGGGCGGTAGCCGCGGAGCCTGAGGAGGCTCTCGATCCGGTCAGTGTCGGGGACCGGGAGTGACACGCCCGTCGCCTTCTCGAGCGCATGAGCCCGTCGCGTGATCCGACGTGCGATGCAGGAGGCGAAGGCCAGTCCCTCGTGAGCAACCAGGGTTCGGGGCGCCGTGCAGGCGTGTACCCGGCTGAGCAGATGAGCCAGATGATCGTCACTCACCTCGCAGCTCTCGTCATGCTCGACGAGCTCCTGGATCAGGCACGGGTACGGGCCGTCGGTCATCAGGCCGAGGCTGATCGGAACCGGGATTCCCTGCGAGCGCAGGTAGCGGCCCAGGTGCTCTTCCTGGCGCAGAAGGGCACGCGCGGAGCAGGAAGGATCGTTCGCATTGCCCAAGTCGTCGTGCGGTGCCGCCTTCAGCACGACGTTGTCCCCTGCGCCGATCACCGCGCGAAAGACGGCGAACTCCGCCCCCTGCTTATAGGGAGTAATGGAGTGCACTCGAGTCCCGAGCTGCCGACGAATGTGGGCCGCCAGCACATCGCGGTCCATCACGCCGCTCACGAGAACGTCTCCCGATTGTAAACGGTGCATCAGGGCACGGTGATAGACTGACCGGAATCGCGGGGAGCACTTGAATGCCGGAGAGCAGCATCGACCTGTACGTATCGCCCGCCGGTGACGACGCCTGGAGCGGCCGTCATCCCGATCCGACCGGGGACGGCAGCGACGGGCCGTTCGCGACCCTGGAGGCGGCCCGCGATGCGCTGCGGGTGCGGCGTCGTTCCGGGGCGGCCGGCGGCGCGACGGTGTGGCTGCGCGGCTGGAGCTATCAGCGGGAGGTCTCCTTCGAGCTCGGCGCCTCCGACGGCGGCAACGAGGACGCACCGGTCGTCTACCGCGCCTTCCCGGGCGAGGAGGTGCGGCTGATCGGCGGACGCAGCGTGTCGGGGTTCCGGCCGATCGCCCGGACCGGCGACACCGCGGAGGCGTGGCAGCGCCTGTCGCCGGTTGCTCGCAACCACGTGCTGGTGGCGGACCTGCGCGCGCAGGGCGTCAGCGACTACGGCACCCTCGAGCCGGCAGGCTTCGGCCGCGGGCGGCGGCCGACCGCCCTGGAGGTGTTCCACCGGGACCGGCGCATGACCCTGGCGCGCTGGCCCGACCATTCGTTCGTGAACGTCGCCCGCGTCGACGTGCCCGGCCGCAGCGGCACCGACGACGTGCCCTGGGACGCCAGCAGCGACGAGCCCAACCGCAGCTTCGAGTACTTCGGCGACCGGCCGCGCGGCTGGCGGGAACCCGCCGAGGCGCTCGTGCACGGCTACTGGACCTACGATTGGGCCGACTCCTACCAGCGCATCGAGTCCATCGACCTCGACGCTCGTCTGGTCACCACCGATCAGCCCGGCGCCTACGGCTACACCACCGGGCAGCGCTACTACTACCTGAACGTGCTGGAAGAGCTGGACTCGCCGGGCGAGTGGTACCTGGACCGGCGGGCCGGTCTCCTGTACTTCCGGCCGCCGGGCGATCCGTCACCGCCGGAGGTGGCGGTCACGGTGTCGATCCTGACGGAGCCGGTGGTCGCCATCCGTGGCGCCTCGCACGTGCGGATCCGCGGTATCACCGTCGAGTGCTGCCGCGGCGACGGCATCGCCATCAGCGGCGGCCGCGACGCCACCGTCTGCTGCTGCGAGGTCCGCAACACCGGCGAGTACGGCATCAGGGTGGAAAGGGGCTCCGGCCACCGCATCGAACGGTGCGGGATCCATCACACCGGCGCCGGCGGCGTGTCGCTCTCAGGCGGCGACCGCCGCACGCTGACACCCGGCGGCCACGTGGTCGAGAACTGCGACATCCACCACTTCAGCCGCCTGCAGCTCACCTACACGCCCGCGGTCGACCTGCACGGCGTCGGCCACCGGGTGGCGCACAACCACCTGCACGACGCGCCGCACACCGCCGTGCTGCTGACGGGCAACGACCACGTCGTGGAGCTCAACGAGATCGACCACGTCTGCACGCAGACCGGCGATGCCGGCGCCTTCTACATGGGGCGCGACTGGACCGAGCGGGGCAACGTGGTGCGGCACAATTTCTTCCATGACCTGGGCATCTTCGGCTACGGCCGGCACGGGGTGCGGGCGGTCTACCTGGACGACTGCGCCAGCGGCACCACGATCTACGGCAACGTCTTCCTGCGCTGCACGCGCGCCGTGCTGATCGGCGGCGGGCGCGACAACCGGGTGCAGAACAACCTGTTCGTGCACTGCGAGCCGGCCGTCCAGCTCGACGGGCGCGGCCAGTGCCTGACCGAGCAGTGGCGGGACATGGTCTACAACACCATGCGCCCCCGGCTCCAGGAGATGAACCACCACCAGCCGCCGTACGCCGAGCGGTACCCGCAGTTGGCCGAGCTGGATGCCGTGTACGAAGCAGGCGAGGGCTTCGCGCCCACCGGCAACGTGATCGTCAGCAACCTCTGCTACGGCGGGCGCTGGCTGCTCACGCTGCGCGACGTCGACCCCGACCTGCTTCCGGAGGACGGAAACCTGATCGGGGTGGACCCCGGCTTCGCCGACGAGCCCAACGACGACCTGCGGCTGGCCACGGGATCGCTCGCCTACGAGGCCGGCATGCAGGCGATCCCGTTCGACCGCATGGGACCGAGCGCCGAGATCGGCCCCGAACGCTAGATTCCGTCGAACACCCCTCCGAACAGGCCGTCCGGATTGCGCAGCGCCTCTACACGTTGAACTTCACGTCGATCACGTCGCCGGCGGCGATACGGTAGCCGCGGTCCACCACGCGCAGCAGGCCCATGGTCTTCGCCTCCTGGGGGGTGCGAAAGCGGTCGAGCTCGCCGACGTTGAACACCTCGGCACGGATGAAGCCGCGCTCCAGGTCGCTGTGGATCTGACCGGCTGCTTCGTCGATCGCCGCGCCGCCGCTCACGTCCCACACCCGCGCCTCGGTCTTGCCCGCCGTGTAGAAGAACAGGCGGCCGAGCGCCCGGTGCAGGGCTCGGACGTGGCGGTGCAGCTCCTCTTCGGGCGGCGGACCGTCGATCACGACGCCGGGCCTGAGGGTCGAGAGGTTGAGCCCGCGCAGGTACCGGATCTCGTCGCCGGCGAACGGCTCCCCGTTCAGCGGCCGCTCCTCTTCCAGGACGGCCAGGGCGCGGCTCAGCAGGCCGTCACGAGCCGGATCGGCGTGCAGGTTGCGCTCGAGGATCTCGGTGTCTTCGAGCATCCAGTCCAGCAGCTCGTCGGCGGTGATCATGAAGCAGTCGGAGCGGTGGCGCCGTTCCTGCTCGAAGCTGGCGGAGAAGTAGACGCGCCTGGCCGACCGGTAGCGCTCGGCCAGCGCGTCAACGAGAGCGTCGCGGAGCTGGAACCGTCCTCGCAGATCGGCTCCCTGTACATGGATCTTCATCGTCTTCGGATTCTCTGTCCCTGGTTTGCGGCGGAGACCCGGTGGTGAACCGCCGTCGGGGGGTGCCACCTGGATAGTTTTCGGTCTCGCCGGAGGCTGGAGTATACCCGCGGCGACCGAATCCGGCATCTTCATCCGCATGAGCCATTCCTCCGCCCACGAGGTGCCGTTGCGCGACGGAAGCACGCTGGCCATCGAGATCGCCGAGCCGCCGTTCGATCGCTCCCGCGACCGCTCCGGCGGCTGGGACCGGCTCCGCTCGTGGCCGCTGATCCACGAGGACATGATGGAGGGCCGGCTCAACCGCTGGATGCACGCGCCGTACTTCATCGGCCGCGTCGGTGGCGAGGTCGCGGGCACCATGTGCTACTACGCGCCGGCGGACACCCGCGACGTCGGCGCGCTGGAGTTCGTCTCGACCGAGGAGCGCTTCCGGCGCCGCGGCGTCGGCTCGGCGCTGATGGGAGCCCTCGTCGATCACTTCACCGCGCAGGGAGGGCGGGCGCTCTACCTGTGCACGGCCAACCCCGTGGCCGGCCACCTGTACGAGAGCCACGGGTTCCGCTACCACGTCGGCGACGGCATGCGCTTCCTCGCTCCCGGCGCCGCCGACTTCGATCGCCTCTGGTTCGCCGCCGGCGCCACCGCCATCCGCGACGCGCACTGGGGCGACCTGGCGCGGCTGTGCGTCCTGTACAACCACCCCGATCCGGCCTGGCTGCTCAAGGATCCGCTGTCGGAGTCGTTCCGGGACACGCGCTACGAGAGTCACTTCATCCGGGTGATGCGCGCGATCGAGGACGACACCGGAGTGTGGGGCAACGGTGCGTTCCTGGTCCTGGAAGCAAGCGACTCCCGCGTGGTGGGCGCGGTCGCGTTCCGGAGGACCGACACCTTCCGCGAGCAGCACGTGGCTGAGTTGAGCTTTCGCCTCGGCCGCGCGCACTTCGACCGTGCGGCCGACCTGCTTGATGCCGCCGCCGAGCGCGCCGCTGTGCTCGGCATCCGGCAGCTCGCCCTGAGGGTCGCCGCCGATGACGACGAGCACCGAAGTCTGGCCGAATCGGCCGGCTTCGCAGAAGGAGCGCGCTGGCCGCAGCGGCTGCGCGCGGACCACGGGTTCAGCGACCTGCTCATCATGCTGCGCGAGGTGGCGACGGCGTCCGCACCGAGTAGGCCGCGAGAGTCGTTCTACGGCGAGCGGAAGCCCTGGCAGGCGGAACGCGTCGCGTCTTACAGCGCCGGGATGGATTGAAGCGGATCGGGGCCGTGTCATGCGTAAGGCGCCGACTTGGCGGAGTTGGACAAGCAGGCGGCCTCCAGGCACTCTGCAGGCGGAGTCGACATGCCCGAGGAGGAGGTTCGCTGGCACTACCGGTTCCGCGATTTCTTCCGGGCGTTTGGCCGGTTGCAGCACGCGCTGCAAGAGGGAGCGGAGATCCTGAACGAGCTTGAGCAGGAGGCGTCATCCAGCGCTTCGAAGCGATCATCAAGGAGATCGAGGAGCGGTATGTCGAGCGCTTTCGCGAGTTGCATAGCCGGCTGAGTCGAGAGATTGCTGAACAGGAGGTCGGTGAGTCGTGAACAAAGTCGAACTCCCGGCCGCAACACTGCGCGATCTCGTCACCGTGTTCAGACGTTACCCTGACCTGAAGCAGGTAATCCTGTTCGGCTCGCGGGCCACCGGAAGAGCAACCGAACGATCCGACATCGATCTGGCCACTCGCGGGATCGTCGACCGCCACCGGCTTGGCCGGCTCTCTCTCGACCTCGACGAGATCGCCATCCCCCAGGAGTGCGAGATTCACGCGTACGAGCAGATCGATTACAAACCGCTGAAGGCCCACATCGACCGATGGGGGGTCCCGATCTACGAAGCGAGTACCCGAGCGAGGCTGCGATCCGCCAGCCGATCCTGATTACAGGCTGGGCGGCGGCTGACGCCGCTTCTGCCCGTCGTGTCCGCTACCGAGTCAGTTGTAGCGGTGGGCGGCGACGAACTCCCAGTCCAGGGTCACGCCCAGGCCCGGCACGGACGGAACGGCCACCGTCCCGTCGGTGTCGATCGGGATGCGCTCCCTGGTGGTCCGCCAGCGCAGCGGCGAGGAGCTGGTCGAGTATTCCAGCACCTCGGCGTCGCGGTGGCTGGCCAGGAAGTGCAGGTTGGCGGCGATCTCGATGTTGGTCTTGTAGCCGTGGGTGATCACCCGCTTGCCGCGCTCGGCCGCGGCGGCGGCGATGCGAGCGATGTGGGTGAAGCCGCCGACCTGGGTGATGTCGGGCTGGCAGATGTCGGCCTTGCCGCGATCCATCGCCTCGATGAACTCGTCCACGTGGGTGAGGCCCAGGTCGCCCACCCCGAGCGGCACGCCGCGGCCGGCCATGCGCGCGTGGCCGGCAACGTCGTCCAGCGGCAGCGGCGCCTCCAGGAACCAGATGCCGACTTCTTGCAGTACCGGCAGCAGGCGCAGCCCCTCCTCCGCGGTGCGGTAGGCCATCTGGGCGTCGACGATCAGCTTGGCCGCCTGCCCGGCCTCGGCCCGGCCCGCCTGCAGCAGCCGCGCGGTGGCTTCCAGGTCGTCCATCCACCACGGATCGGCCGAGAACTTGAAGTTGCGCAGGCCCAGGTCGCGCGCCGCGGCGACCTGCGCGCGCACCGCCTCTGCCTCCCGAGCCATGGGGTAGATGGTCCCGTACGCCTCGATGCGCTCGCGGCGGCGTCCTCCGAGCAGTTCCGAGATGGGCCGGCCGGCCGCCTGACCGGCGATGTCCCACAGCGCCAGGTCGATGCCGCCGATCGCGTGCATGATCAGCCCGCGGCGGCCGACGTAGTCGGTGGCGTCGTACATGAGTTGCCAGAGCCCCTCCGGGTCGGTGGGATCCCGGCCGATCATCAGCTCGCGCAGCCCGCGGGCGTGGTTGTGCGCCGCGCGCGACCGCACGATGGCCTGGATCGCCGCCGGCAGCGATTCGGTCTCGCCGATGCCGGTAAGCCCCTCGTCCGTGCGCACGACGATCACGCAGTCGTCGTAGGAGCCGTCGAACAGGCCGATGTTGGGATCCTCGATGCGGATGTGCATCGCCTCGATGTCCGTGATCTTCATGTGGGATTCACTCCTCTCGGCTTATGGTCTTGAGACCAATGCGGCCTGCAGCCCCGGCGCACTGCCGGACAGCGTACGGCCATTCCAGGCCATTCCGGTGGAGGCGAGGGCGGCACAGCCGATTGGCTCACTGCCCCGAAGCCGCACCACGGCAGCTCGGCCGCCGGCCTCCAGTACGGACTCGCCGCAGCTCACGGTACCGATCGGTGGGGCGTCGCCGAACAGTATCAGGTCGCGCCGTTCGCCGCGGGTGACGCTTACTGCCTGCAGATCGTTCCGGTCCCCGATCGCGTCCAGTCGCGGCTGCATCTGGTCGCGGCCCGCAGCGGCCAGCACGGTGAGCCCGCGGAAGCGCGTCGCCGGTGCGTCGGTGGCGACAACCACGCGGTACGCCGGGATCTCCGGCCAGTGGGTGCCCCAGCCGCTAGCGGTCGCGGTCTGCGGCTTGCTGCCCAGGGCCAGCAGATGCAGGGTGTTGCGCTCGGTGCGGGAGACCACCGCCTGGCCGTCGACGGCCGGCTCGCCCAGCAGCGTGAAGTTGCGCTCCACCGGCAGCGCGGACGCGAGCTCCACCTCGTCGTAGAGCACGCAGACGTCCGGCCGCAGGAACAGCAGGTGGCGGACCACGCGATCCGCCTCGGCATAGACCGGGGTCAGATCGAAGATGGCCCAGTCGATGCCGCCTTCGGCGCCGGGGCAGGTGGCTCCGGACGAGGAGGCGAAGTCGACCACGCGGACCGGAAACGATCCGGTGCCGCCGAGCTGGCTGCGCTGCGCGAAGGTGACGGTGCTGTGGCAGAACGTCTCGTGGTACTGGTCGGAGGCGGGGTCGCTGTAGCCGATCATCCCCGGGTCGGGCACCAGCGCCTCGCCCCCGAACTCGAAGATGATGCTGCCGCGGTCCTTGTGGCCGTGGCCGGTGACCTGGCGGAGGGCGTTCAGGCAGAGCAGCGTGTCGCCGGGCCGCCAGCCGGTGCGGAAGAAGGCCATCGGCTGGTCGCGGTAGACGTGTGCGGGCGGAAGCTCGGGCTCCGCGGTGGCCGGCCGGTCGGGCAGGTTGATCAGGCAGGTCAGCGTCTCCGGGGGCGAATCCGCGAACGACTCCTGCCAGAACAGCCCGGCGACCGGGTCGCCCAGGGTGCCTGCGAAGAACGCGCAGACCTCGCCCGACACCCAGTGGTAGTCGCTGCCGTCCGAGAGCCCCAGGAAGTGCGGGCGAGGCTCCCATACCGGACTGTCCCACGTGGAGCGCACGTGCTGGATGTAGCGCATGACGTTGCGCGCGGAGCCGGGGAAGATCTCCTCGATGCCCGCGCCGGTGCAGGCGGCGATGATCGGCTGCGCCTCCACCAGCTCCCGCATGGTGCTGACGCCGTAGCCCGGCCCCTCGCCGCACACTCCCTCCTCGTTCCACGGGCGGCGCGCAAACTCCTCCAGGAAGTCCTGCGTCCACGCGAACAGCCGCTCGTAGGCCGGATCGCGGCGGCGCAGGAACGCCGTCATCATCAGCAGCGGCAGGGCGAACAGGATCCCCTGGTTCATCGCCACGTAGTACGCGCGCCGCTGCTGCAGCTTGTCGGCCGGCAGGTAGACGCCAAGGCGCGCGAAGGCGTCCTCGATCGTTTCGCGCTCGCGGTCGTCCAGCGCGTGGTAGACCATGTCGTACGCCACCGCCACCCCGAAGGCGACGTCGGCGACCATGAAGGGATGGTTCATGTAGCCGGCGAAGCCGCGCGGGTACCAGCCGGTGAAGCTGTCCCAGTACGGGAGGCGGTCGCCGATGGTCGGCCGCGACACGCAGCCGCCGTGGTCGCCCCGCCAATCGTCGGCGTGCGCGGCGCGCAGCAGCCATCGCCGTACCGCGACCGCGTAGCGCGCCTCGCCGGTGAGCAGATGAGTGAGGGCGACCGTGGGCGCGAACATGCGCATGCCGGCGCCCAGCACGCCCTTGGGCTGGCCGATGCCGCCCCCGTAGGCGGTGCCGTAGTAGTTGCGGTCCACGAGGTCGGTGGCGATTGCCCGGTCCGCCTCTTCGCGGACGCGCGCGAACAGCGCCGCCGCCGGGCCGGAAGCGACCCGTTGCCGGAGCGCCTGGAGGTCGTCGCGGCCGACGAGGAAGCCGAACGGCAGGCCGTCGCGGAGGGGATCGCCGATCGGCGTGCCCGACTCGGACGGCTCGTGGTAGGGGACCTGGCGAACGGTTCGCCGCGCGGTAGGGACGGTGTCCGGGTGGTTGTCGTGCGCCCGCACCAGGCGGACCTCAACCTGGTTGAGCGGCTGCCGGTCGAGATCGGAGTCGCGCCGCAGCAGGATCCAGAACAGGCTGACCAGGACCTCTCGTAACTGCACCCGCCGGCCGGCGACCTCGCGGATGTGCACGTCGACGTGATGCAGGCGCCGCGCGTCGTCAAGCGGTGCGCCGATGGTGCGCCAGAGCTCGTCCGGTTCCAGATCCCGGCACAGGAAGATGGTACGGCTGTCGTCGACGGTGGCGGTCACGGTCAGCAGCGTGTCGCGGTCCCAGACCAGCTTGGCCAGGATCTCGCGATCGTCGGTGACGTCCATGTCGAAGCGGCGGCGGACGGTCAGGCTGTCCGGCCGCTCCTGCATCGGGTAGCCGAACTTGAGCCAGGGGGCGCTGCCGGCATGGTGGAGCCCGGTCCCGGTGTCGAACGTCTGTTCTCCGTAGGGTGAGTAGAGCAGCGGCTCCGGGTCGCCGGGATTCCCCGAGACCGACCACTGCCACGGATGGCTGGCGAGGCGGTGCCAGCCGGCCTCGATCACGGTGTCGCTTTCGTTGACCCGCCACGCCGGCGGCCGGTCGCTCAGCTTCGGCGTGCCCACGCCAAGCTCGGCCGGCCACCAGCCCGCGGTGCGCAGCCGCAGCCGCAGTTGGGTGACTCTGGCCAGCCGCTCGCGGTTCGGTGCGCCGGAGCGCGGTTCCAGCGTGTCGGGCCAGAGCTGGATGACGTCCTCGCCCTCCCAGTCGAGCGCGAAGGTGGTCTCGGCGATGACCGACCGCTCCGCATCCAGCAGCTCCAGCGCGATGCGGGCCGCGGTCTGGCGCGGACTGCGGACTGGAAGCGTCAGGGTCGTGGCGCTCCGCAGCTCCCTGCCGTCCAGCGGCAGGCACAGCTCGCCCTGCTCCGGGCGCCATGAGGTGAACGAGGACTCGTTCGTTACGGTGCCCTTATCGGACCTGTTCACGGACCTGTTCATTGGTCGTGTGATCTCCTATCCTTTGTGGCGATCAGGTGTGGTTGCCATGGCCGTAAAGTTCTCCCGGGACATCATCCCGTTGACGGACCTGAAGACCAACCCCGGCCGCGTGGTTAGGCAGGTCGCCGATTCGCGCCGCCCGGTGCTGCTGACCAGCCGCGGGCGCGGCGTCGCCGTCGTGCAGTCCGTCGCCGAATACGAAGCCGCAGAGGAAGAGCGGGAGTTCATGCGGGCGGTCGTGCAGGGCATCGCCGACGTCGAGGCAGGTCGCGAAGTTTCCATCGAGGAGGTCAGGTCCCGCCTCGGTATCGACTGAACCCGGATGGCTGCCGAGATCCGGTTCGTAGAGTCCGCGGTAGCGGATCTCGAGGATCTGACGGCGTGGTACGCGGGGCAGGGAGCAGGCGAAGTCGGGGTGCGCTTGGTGCCGTCAATCCTCGACCAGGTCGAGCGCCTCGCTGAGCACCCGGATATGGGCCGAGTCGTCCCGGAGTTCCGCCAGCCAGCGTTGCGGGAGATCTTTCACGGGCCCTTCCGTATCGTATACAGGCGCGACTCCGACGCCGTCCGCGTCGTGCGCGTATGGCGAGGCGAACGGCTGCTGAGGCTTGCCGACGATTGAGCTTCGGCTCGGCTATTCGCAACGGAGCGATGCCCGGTCGCGGAGAGCTGGCGCCAGGTCGGCTTCGATGTGCGCTTCGTCGCACTTCGGCATCAGGACGCAGTCGGGGCTGAGGTTTCCGAATAGCTCATCGGCTTCGGGAGCCGCCAACGGCCGGCGCATCGCGTCGAGAGGATTGGCCAGCAGCAGGTGGTCGACCGCCAGGGAGCGCGCCACGAGCGGCAGGTCGAGGTGGCGGAGCGCGTTCGGCAGGAAGGCGGCCGCCGGCCAGCGGTACTCGGGCTCGGTCGCGAGGTCCAGGAAGCGGGCGGGGAAGTCGAGCGCCGCTACGAGGCTGATCTGTGCGGTTTCCGACTCTGCGGCTGCCGCGTCGTCCAGCAGCGCCGCCGCCAGCAGCGCGGCAGCGCCGCCCAGGCCGCGTCCGATCAGCGCCAGCGGCGCGCCGGCGCGCTCCTCTGCCACGGCGCGCACAAGCTCCACCAACGCCCGTGTCTGCACCGCCAGCACGCCGTCGCCGATCGCGCACGCCAGGTAGGAAAGGATCCGGTCCATGCCGCCCCAGCCGGCGGCCGCGAACGGCGCCAGCGCCGGCCGCGACTCCCCCCAGCCCGGCAGGTCAGCCACGACCAGCTCCGGCAGCACGGCGCCCGGTGTCCGCTCGAATATGCCCGACAGGCGCGCCGCCAAGCCGTTTTGGCCCAGTGCCTCATGGCGGCCGCGGTCGTCCACGTACACGACCAGGGCGCCGGACCGCGCCGGCGGGCGGGGCGTGAGCACGCTGGCCGGCATCGACAGCCCGTCCGTGGTGACCGCCAGCGCCTCGCGGTAGTCCTGCGACCAGAGCTGGAAGGGCTCACCCTCCGACCAGCGGGCGGGACCGCCCGGGGCTCCGGTGACCGCGCCCACCGCCTCCGCCAGCGCCGCGGCGTCGAGCCGCTCGGGGAGCTGGGCCGCCTGCCGGCGGGCCAGCGCGGCGTTGAGCGTGTACATGTTCTCGACCGGCGCGGGATGGCAGCGCAGGTGCCCGTACGGCAGCATCGGGAAGTCCGCCGGGTCGAGCGCGGGCACGGGCCGGTCCGGCTCGCCGAGCAGCCAGCGGTTCATCCAGGCGGTGAAGCAGCGCACCTGCGCCAGGGTGTAGTCGTGGCCGGCATCGTCCTCGAAGAACTCGAAGCGATCGCCGCACTCCGCAGCCCGGAAGGCTCCGGCGCACAGCTCCGCCAGGCTGCGGCTCCACTCGATGTGGAAGACCTCGTCGTGGCGGCCGGCCATCAGCAGGGTCGGGGTCGGCATGCCGGCCAGCAGCACGTCCACCTCGTCGACGCCCGCGCCGATGCGGTTCCACCACAGGCCCTCCGGGCACGGCGCGTACAGGTCGCCGACCGGGTGGTCGGCCATGCGGTTCAGGCAGCAGCTCGGGCCCTGGCAGGCGATGCGATCGTCGAACAGAGTGGCGAACAGCGTCGTGTGGCCGCCGCCGCTCACGCCGCTCATGGCCACGCCGTGGCTCAAATCCACGTCGCTGCGGGTGGCCAGGTAGTCGATGCAGCGCAGAGCGTCCAGGACGAAGTAGCGGTTCGACGAGTGGCCGGTCAGGTAGGTGCGTACGCCGTCGGCGAAATGGTCGTTGCCGGGTTTCTTCTCCGAATCCTGTCCGGGCGGATCGAACAGCACGGCCAGGAAGCCCAGACTGGCGAACGCCTGCGCCGGTATCTGATACGCGGCGTGCTGCTTGCCCGAGTGGCCGACCGGCAGCACGACCGCCGGGAATGGCCCCGGTCCGTGCGGGACGAAGACCGAGGCGTTCACTTCCCAGCCCGGGAACGACTCGAACAGGACGTTCTCGATCCCGCAGTGGCGGGTCTCGTGGCGGCTGACCGGCCGGGGGTCCACCGCGGCTCCGGCATCCCCGAACGGCATGGGGCCGAAGGCCGCGCGGATGTGGGCGCGGACGGACTCGCCCAACTCCCGCCAGCGGCCGGCAGAGAGCAACTGCTCACGCTCCCGGTCGCGGCGGTGCAGCCGGTCGACGGCGCGCGAGACCAGGTGCCGGGTGAGCTCCGTCCGCAGGTCGCCGTCCGGCGGCAGCGGCGCCGGCACGCCCGGTGCGGGCGCGCTGGTCAGGTGCTCCCCTGTTCGGCCCGATCCTGCTCGGCTCGCCACTGCTCGTACTCGCGCTGCCCTTCCTCGCTCAGCGGGTAGTAGGTGCTGAGCGAGCCGCCTTCGGCCAGGCGGAGGCGGCTGAACTCCTCCCATTCCTCGTGGGCGGTCGTGCCCACGGCCAGGTCGCTCGCCATCTTGCGCGGCACGATCACGGCACCGTCGTCGTCGGCGATGACGATGTCGCCGGGCATGGCCAGCACGCGGCTGACCGCCACCGGCACGTTGTACGCCCACGGAAACA
>JAPPKD010000092.1 GCA_028820215.1 Spirochaetaceae bacterium
TCGACCCGTTGCCGAAATCTGCCGAACGAACTACCCTACGCCTGAACAGTTACGAATCCTCGATCTTTTTTCGCGGCGCACCCGCTGCCGCGTCGGTCCCGGGAGACTCGACAGCCGGTCGACCTCGCCGCCGCTGGAGGATCTCATAACGCCACGCACCTCTGTCGCGAGTTCCGGCGGCTCCGCCCGGTCGTCGCGCAATCATCGCTCCGCACGGAGTCCTGGAGACTCAGAAGACGGGGCGACCGCTGCCGACAACGCACCGGCTGGACGACGAGCAAGCTGTGTGCTGCCGACGATCGATCGCAGCGCATCGACGACTACCTCCGGGCGTCCGACGTCGACGGTCGCAACGTCCAGGACTCGTTGGGTTCCGCTAATCATCCAATGACGAGCAATCCCCGGATCGGTGACGACTTCCTGGAACCACGGATACACCAGAATGAGGCGTGCGGCGTCGTAGGCATGCGCATATGCCTGCATCTGATAGATGTCGGCCGAATCGATGCTCAGCGTCCGGTCGGCAGGATCCAGTCGCTTCCATTTGGTGTCGAGCACGAGAGGCCCGTCTGGTGTGTCGACCACGATGTCCGGCTTGAGCCGGAACCGCGGACCGTCCGGCGCTTCGATTGCCCAGTGCCTCGCGTGCTGGAGGTGAACCTGCCACGGTGCGACGGCGCGCCGCACGCTCCGTCCGACAAATGCCTCGAAGAGGTCGTTCATGGCGAATACCAGCGCGAAGCCCGATGCCCTCCCGCTGGCCGTGCTCTGCCAGTCCCCGGCAAGGAACATCCGGGCGAGACGATACAGGTCGTGATACGCGGTGTTGCTGCGGTCGAGGCGAACCGGCTCGCGCAAGGGGGAACGCGTGTCCTTCACGAACTCCAGCCGCGCAACGAGCTCGGCCAGACGCCGAGCGGTGGCTGAGGAGCGGGTGATCCCGGTCAACTTCGATACCGCCGCCTTGAGGACGCGGTTCAAGGGCGTGTCCACCGACAGTTCCTCGAAGCGGCAGGCGAGAAGATCGGATCGAACCGCAAACCGAGTGAGTTGACGGATGACGTCCAGCCGCCCGCGCAGCAGCCTCAGATCCTCGGTCCGGGCGCGATAGCGCCGCGGCAGTCCGCGTCGCACGGCGCCGACCAGGCGATCGGCGAACAGCCGGATGAGGTGTTCCAGCAGATCGTGCCGCTGCGTGCGCAGCGCCGTGATCTCGCCGTCGGCCACGCGCAGGTCCAGCGCCACGGCGAGCATCCGCACCAGCGCCGCCCGCACCGCGCCGTCGTCGCCATCGATCTTGGGCAGGATCTCCAGGGTGGAGCGGGGCGATGCCAGGACGCCCACAACCTGGCCGGCCCTGACCCCGGTGGCAGTCCGAGTCAAGACCGCGCCATCCGGCAACCGGAGCCGCCGGGCGGCGTGTGCGGCGACGCGGTGCAGCCGCTCGGCGTCATCCTCCGAGAAACCGTCGCCGACGCGCAGCTCTTCCCACTCGCGGATGGACCGGAGTGGCGCAGGTGTCACGACGGCTCGGAGGCTTGCTGCCGGATCAGACGGTCGTACGCTCCCTCCGCGAAGTCGCCACGGACGGTCCAGCGGTAGCGCTCCTCGTCCGTGCCGTCGTCGTCGAGTCCTGGAGGCGGCTTCAGCGGATGCCGCTCGACGAAGTCGTCGGCGCCACCCAGTACAGCCTGGACCTTCGCCCAATCATCGTAGAAATACTCCGCCAGGAGCGGGATGACCTTGCGGCGCATGGCGTCGTCCACGCGGGAGGTCGACGCCGGTCGCCTTACCCGCTTCCTCCACCATATTAGGGTCGGGCGCCAACTCCTCGAACTGGAACCGACGGCGCAGCGCCGTGTCCAGGAGCGCGATGGAGCGGTCGGCGGTGTTCATGGTGCCGAGAATGTGGAGGTTCGCGGGCAAGGTGAAAGGCTCGCGGGAGTGGGGCAACGTCACCGCGATTTCGTTCGCTGCGCCTGCGCGCTTGTCTTCCTCCAGGAGCGTGATGAGCTCACCCAGCACCTTCGAGACGTTGGCGCGGTTGATTTCGTCGATGACCAGGAGGTGAGGCGCCTCGCTGGCTCGCGCGCGTTCGGCGATGCGCTTGAGCACGCCATCCGTCGGCTCCAGCCGGAAACCCGCGCCGGCCCCGGTCTCCGGCCGCAAGCCTTCGACGAACTCTTCGTACCCGTAGGACTCGTGGAACGTGATGAACTCGACCTGCCCGGCCTCGACGAGTTCCCGGTAACGTTCGCGGATTCGCTCCGCTTCCGGCACGCCCGCTCCATCGCAGATCTCCACGCAGCGGCGCGCGGTATTGAATGTCTTTCCCGTTCCGGGCGGCCCGTAGAGGATGAGATTCAGAGACTTGGTCGATTTGAGGGGATCGGGTTCGTCGGGGGGCCAGAGTGGCTGGATGTTCTCATCGAAGAAGTCGAACCTCCCGTGCTCCCTTTCGAGGACCTTGCGGATTTCGTGAATCGCTCGGTCGTTCGGAAGCCACACGCCGGTGTCGGCGATCGGCTCGGACAGTCGATGCTCAAGCGACGTGACGATCTTGCGCTTGTCTCCGAAGATCCGATCGGCTCGAAGACATCCGGGTATAACAGATACAGCAGCGCATTGCGCATCGGGCGATTCGGATTCCGCGGCAACGTCTCGTTCAGAAAGTCGACGAATCGCCACGGATCCTTGGCGATCTCGACCCGATGCGGGACCGCCTTCCAGCGGTCCGCCATCACCAGGAGAAACTTCAAGGGGTGTTGGACAACCCAGTGTTGGCCAGGGACGTTGCCGACGCCTTGCAGGGCCTGATCGCTGAGATGTTTGCTCTCCGGTGGCGGCGAACCCGATGACTTCCAGAGTTCCTCGAAGCGGGTGCGCTTCCAGGACGGTTCCTCGCCGGCCCGCGTCGTCGGGTACAAGTCGGTCAGCCAGACCGCCTCCGCCGCAAGGCGGATTATCTGTGGCCGCTTGTCTTGCAGCTGCTGTCTCAGGAACGACCACGACGTGTCTCGGGTGCCGTGTCTCGGGGGTGGGCATGCCTCTTTCAGCTCCTGGACGTTGTCCCGCGTCCAGAGTGCCTCGTCGTCCAGGAACACCGAGCCGTCCTGTAGCAGGCACCGTTCCCGCCAGGCGTCGGCGGCGGACAGTATGTCTTCGAGGTACTCCTCGTTGGGACGTTTGGCGGTCCAGCGAGCCATTCTCAGCCTCCTCAAGCCCACGGCGGCTGGTCGCAGCCGCGGAAGGGGTAGTGGTTGCCGGGGCGGAAGCGGGGCCAGGGCGGGTAGGTGTTAATGCCGTCGACGGCGCTGCCTCGGCACAGGTACGCCGGATGGTCCTCGCGAAGGATGCGCGTGGTGGTGGGGATGTAGCGCAGGGTCAGGCCGATGCGGCGCCGGTCGGAGCCGTTGGACTCCGAGCCGTGGATGATGTACGGGTCGTGCAGGGAGACGCCGCCGGCCGGCACGACCACGTCGACCGCGTCCGCTTCGTCCACCGCCCGGTCCAGCTTCGAGCTCAGGACGTTGGGCGCGTCCTCGGTCCGGCGGTGCTGGTGCAGCCGCTTGGTCCGGTGCGAGCCGGGAACGACGCGCATGCAGCCGTTCTCGCGCGTCGAGTCGTCCCCGGCCAGCCAGATGGTGATGACCTCCATCGGCTCAAGCGGCCAGTAGTTGCCGTCCTGGTGCCAGAGCACCGGCTGCCCGCTGCGCGGCGGCTTGCTGATGTAGTGGGCGGCGAACAGCGCGATGTCCGGTCCCAAGAACGGCTCGATCACGTCGATCAGCCGGGGGTCGGTGCAGAGGCGGATCCAGAACGGGTCGTCCACGATCAGGCGGTGGTGGAACTGCTCGGGGCGCACGTCGGGGTGCCGGCGCCCAAGCCACTCGACGTGGCCCTGCACCTCCGCCACCAGCTCCCGGTCGATCACCTCTGGGATCACGACGTAGCCGTCCTGCTCGTACCGGTTGACGACCTCTCCTCTCGTCATGGTGCGATGGTGCGCCGCCCTCGTCACAACGTGCAACGCGGCGCCCGCCGGGCCTGATAGACTCGCCCCCATGTGCCGCAGCATTCGTCCGCTCCACAACTTCGCCCCGCCGGCGACCGCCGAGGAGATGCACGCGGCGGCGCTGCAGTACGTCCGCAAGGTCAGCGGCGCCACCCGGCCGTCCAGGGCCAACGCCCGCGCCTTCGAACGCGCGGTGGACGAGGTCGCGCTCGCCACGCGACGGCTGCTCGACGCGCTGGTGACCACGGCGCCGCCGCGCAACCGCGAGGTCGAAGCAGCCAGGGCGCGGGAACGCGCGGCCCAGCGCTTCGGTCCGGCCGTCGCACGGACGGCGGAACGGCATCCATGACGCCGGCCGCTCCCACCGTCGCAATCGCGGACCTGGAGGTGTCGGTCGACGACCTCGACCTGCAGCGCGCCGCCGCCATCTTCGACGAGCACGGCTGCCTTGTGGTGCGCGGCCTGATGCGCGCGCACGCGGACGCCATGTACCGCGACATCATGGCTACGGTCGATGACGCGATCGCCGACTTGGACCGCTCTTGGCAGGTGCCCGAGGGATGGGTGGTGCCGAACGGCAGCCTGTTCCTGCCGGCTCCCGATCACTACGATCGGGACAAGCAGATCATGGTGGCCGGCATCGACTACACCACCAGCGCGGCGTTCCTGGCAGCCGCCCTCGATCCCACGTCCCTCGACGTCGTGGAGGCGATCGTCGGCCCCAACATCGAGCTGTTCGGCCAGGGGCAGTCGCTGGTCAAGGAGCCGGTCGGCGGCCACCCCAAGCACCTCCACCAGGACTCCGCCTACTTCGAGCACCGCTACCGGGGGCCGGTGGCGATCCTCAGCTACACGATCGACACCGACCTGCGCAACGGCGCCCTGCACGTGGTGCCGGGCAGCCATCGCCTGGGACAGCTCCGGCACGTCGACACCTTCTCCCACTTGGGGCTGGACGAGCACGAATGGCCGTGGGAGAAGGCGGTCCCGATAAAGGGGTCGGCCGGCGACTCGATCTTCTTCAACGTCAAGACCGTGCACGGATCGAAGCCCAACTATGGCGACGAGCCGCGGCCGGTGTTCATCATCCGCTACCGCGATCCCGAGGACTACACGATCGTCCGCGCCACCCGCACCGCGGTGCGGGCCGAGGCGGAGAAACAGGCTGCCGAGGCCACCCGTGCGAACGATCAGCGCGGGCTGATGGTGCGCGGCTTCCGCCACACTGACTCGAAGAGCGCCGTGCAGCGCTCGGCACCGCCGGCGTGACAACGGCTGAGCGGCCCACCGCTTCCGAGCGGCCGACCGCATCCGAGCGGTTCTTCTTCGACACCAACGGGTACCTGCTGCTCGAGGGCGTGCTCGACGCCGATCACGTCGGCCGGCTGCGCAGCGCTCTGGAGGAGGCCGTCGAGCGCCGCCGCGAACTGGCGCGCGCCGGCAAACAGGTGTTCCGCGTCAACCAGGATCTGGAGAACGGCACGCGTATCTTCTACCTGCTGGCCGAGGACGACCTGTTCCTGGACATGATGGACCTGCCGGCGGTGATGCCCTACGTCACCGGGCTGTTCAACGAGAAGCCGCACTTCCACGCGTCCGACGCCTTCTGGGAGCATGGCGCCAGCGGCCACGGAGCCGGCTGGCACATCGACGGCGCCGACAATGGCTACCGCGGGCTCGGACCCTACATCCCGCTGCTACAGCTCAAGGTCGCCTATTTCCTGTCGGACATGAGCACTCCCGACCAGGGTAACCTGACCGTCGTGCCGGGATCGCACCGCGCGCGGGTGGCTCCGGACGAGCGCGACCTGCAAGGGTTCGAGTCGCTGCCGGGAGCGGTGCAGCTCTGCTGCCCGCAGGGCTCCTGCGTGATGTTCCACAACGCCCTCTGGCATACGAGGGGACCCTCGCGCCGCGACGACGGCGAGCGGATCATCCTCTACTACGCCTACGAGCACCCCTGGATGGCGGCGAGCCCGGAGCCCACCTCCTATCCGCCGAGCTTCTACGCGGGCCTGTCCCATGCGCGCCGGGAGTTCTTCCAGCGGGTGGTGCTGCCACGGGACTGAGCCGGTTCAGCTCCCGCCGCGCCGGGTGCCGCCGAGCGCATCCCGCGCCGCCCTTGGCGTGAGCCGTACCGCCAGGTGCGCCATCCTGCGACTACCAGGCGATGCGGCGAACCTTGTCGACCACGTCGAAGTGCTCGTCCCGGCTCACGATCGGCAGGCGATGCTGGCGGGCCAGCGCGGCGATCCAGCAATCGTTGGCCGGGATGGGCGTACCGGCCTTGCGCAGTTCCGTGCGTACGGACGCGTACTGATCAATCGTCCGCAGATCGAGCGTCAGCACCTCCGCTCGCGTCAGGAACCGCTTGAGCCAGACTTCGAGGTCCTCAGCCGACCGTGATTGCCTGATGCCGTAGGTGAACTCTCCCAGGCTGATGATCGTCACCACCACTCGCCGCGCGTTGTGGAGCCTGGCGACCAGTCGCGCGTCCTTCCCTGCAAGCGAGGACAGCGCATTCGTGTCCAGAATCACCGCCACATCTCGGGATCGATCGGCCGGAAGTCGGCACCGCGCAGCGTTTCGTTCAGTTCCAAGATGGATTTCGAAGGGACAGGCGGGAGACTCAGCGCCCAATCCGCCCATGACGAAGAGTTCGGATCTTCGTCTCTCAGGGCACGCTCCAGCGAGACCTCGATGAAGCGACTGAGAGGCTCGCCGCGCAGCGCGGCCCTGGCCTTGGCTCGACGCAGCACGTCGTCACGAACGTCGATGGTGGTCTTCATGAACCATAAATACGGGTTTTCCGTATTCATGTCTACGCCTCTCAGTCTCACGGCGCGCAGGCACCGGAACATGGTGGACGGGGGTTGTACCGACCGTCCGGGCGGACGATATTTGCAGGTGAGAGTCAGTCGCTGGAACGCTCCGCTCACGGCGGGCTCGCGCACACGCATCGGAGGACTAGAACGTGGCAAAGAACGCCCCGACGGCCGCCGCCAAGACCGTCCAGCAGCCGGCAGCGCCGGCCGAGCTGTTCCGCAGCAGCGCCATCCCGTACATCGCCATCGCCCTGGCGCTGGCCGGCGTCGTGCTCGGCTTCATCCTGACCCGCAACTATTTCCAGTACACGGTCGTGGGCGCAGCGTCCGGCTGCGCCATCAACTCCTACGTGGACTGTGACCGGATCAGCGCATCGGCGTTCTCGGCCATCGGCCGCGTGCCGATTTCCGCCTTGGGGCTGGGGATGCACGCCGCCGTGCTGGCGGCTCTGGTGGTGGCGCACTTCAACACCCGCGTCCGACAGGGGCTGGTGGGCGGCAGCGCCGTCCTGGCGCTGGCCGCGACGGCGATGTCGGTGGTGCTGGCGGTGATCTCCTTCTTCGTCATCAGGGCGCTTTGTCTGTACTGCACGGCGCTGCAGCTCGTGAACCTGGCGCTGGCAGGGACTCTGGTGTTCGGCCTGGCCGGCGGCGCCGAGCGGCTGAAGCGGGCGGTGAGGTCGCTGGCCGGCCCGGCGATCGGGCCCGGAGTCATGGCCGGCTGCATCGGCATCGTCGTGGCGGTGGCCGCGACCTGGGGCCTGTCCTCGGGCGCGGAGCGGCAGCTTCTGGAACAGCAGATATTTGAAGCACGCGACTCGCAGCGGCTTGCCGATCGCTACTTGGCATTCAGGCGCTTCGAGTTCGAGTTGAGCGACAGCCCGCAGCTCGGCGATCCGAACGCGCCCATCACTCTGGCGGTCTATGCCGACTACAACTGTCCGCACTGTCACGAGTTCGATCCCAGGATCATCGAGGTGGCCAACGCGTTCGCCGACGTGCGGCTGGTGTACAAGTTCTACCCGCTCGACGGCACCTGCAACCGCTCCATGCCGCGCACCAGCCGCAGCAGCTCCTGCGCCGCCGCGGCCGCTGCCTACGCCGCCTACCAGGAAGGAAAGTTCTGGGAATACAACGAAACGCTGTTCGCGAACTTCCAGCGGTACGGACCGAACCGGCTGGTCGACTATGCCCGTCAGGTGGGCCTGAGCGATCCCGAGGTCGTGCGCACCGCCCTTGACGACCGCACGGTGCGGGCCAAGATCGAAACCGACATCGCCGAGGCGGACCGAGCCGGCGTGCAGGCCACGCCGACGCTGTTCATCAACGGCCGGCAGTTCCTCCTCGCCCGCGTACCGCCCAACCGCGATCAGTTCTCGATCATCCGTTCCCTGATTGCCGAGGCGCGCGGCGGCTGAAGTGCGCGAGCGAGCCGCCGCGGTCGCCAAGGCTCTCGGCGGTGCCGGCGTCGACGCGTTGCTCTGCCTGCACGGCGAAGGGTTGCCGCGAACCGACGTCCGCTACCTGAGCGGCTTCTCCGGCAGCTCGGCCGCCCTGCTGATCGCCCGCGGCCAGTGCGTGCTGCTCACCGACGGACGCTATCAGGAACAGGCTTCCGCCGAGTGCCCGGAATGGGACGCGGAGATACTCCCGTCCGGGGGAAGCCTTGCCGAGACGATCGGCGAGTCCTGCCGCTCTCGGGGCTTCGCCCGCATCGGATACGAGCCGGAGGGCGTCACCGCCGGGATGCTGGACAGGCTCCGGGATGCCGGAAGCGCCTGCTTCGTGCCGGCCGAAGGACTGGTGCAGGAACGGCGCCGGTGCAAGGGGCCGGAGGAGATCGCCAGTATCGAGTCCGCCGCACGCATCGTCGACGCCGCGCTGGAGGCGACCGCCCGCCTGGCGCGCGCCGGAGCGGCCGAGCGCGACATCGCGCTGGAGCTGGAGCTGCAGATGCGGCGCCGCGGCTCGGAGGAGGCGGCCTTCCCGACCATCGTGGCCGCCGGCCCCCACAGCGCGCTCCCGCACGCGCAACCGACCGACCGCCGGCTCGCCGCCGGCGACCTGGTGTGCATCGACTGCGGCGCCACGGTGGGTGGCTACCGCAGCGACCTCACCCGCGCCTGGGTGGTCGGCGAGCCCGACGCCGAGCAGCGCCGCGTGCACGCCGCGGTGCTGCGGGCGCACGACCGGGCGCTTGCGCAGGTGGGTCCCGGTGTCGTCAGCGACGACCTCAACGATGCCGCGCACGAAGAGCTTGCGGCCGCGGGGATCGGCGACTGGTGGCGGCACGGGGTCGGCCACGGCGTCGGCCTCGACATCCACGAGGCGCCGAGCCTGCGCGCCCGGGCCGGGAACGAGCTTGCCGCCGGTGACGTGGTGACGATCGAGCCCGGCGCCTACCGGGCGGGATGGGGCGGGATCCGGGTCGAGGACCTGGTGCTGGTGACGGAAACCGGCGCGCGCACGCTCAGCGCCGCGCCGACCGCCCTGCGGGTGATCGGTTGAGGGCGATCGGCTGAGTCAGGCGATCACGATCTGGATGCGGTGCCCTGACTCCTCGTCCTGATAGTCCAGGATGTCGCACGGCTCGCCCGTCCGCAGCGCCTCGCGGATGCGGTTGATGTCGACGCCGTGCTCGCCGAGCACGGCCGCGTGGGGAAGATCCAGCAGCGGAAGCGCGAAGCGGGCAAGCTGCAGCGGCAGCACCAGCGTGACCACGTGGCCGTCCCCGCTGGCGAGCGCGATGCGCACCTGCACGTCATCGGTGGCGGCCGTCTCCGCAGGTGTCTCCGGGTGCTCTTCGGCCGCCTCCTGGTCTGGCTGATCCTGCGGCCCTTCCTGCTCTTCGCCGCCGAGCGCCATGATCAGCTTCGAGCCCTCGTCCGCGGAGATCGTGCCCTGCTCCACCATCCGCAGCACCTGCTGCCGCTCTTCGCTCAACGCCATCAGTCACCCCCTTCGATCAATGTAGCGCGCACGCGCCGGCTCGCCAAACGCCGGATTCTGTGCGCCTCGTCCTGACCGTCGGTCGACCGGAGCATCAGATCGCCAGGATCCGGCGGGGCTCCTGGTATCATGCGTGATACACTCAGTCACTCCTATGGCACATGCTACCGTCAGAGACCTGCGAAACCACGGTCGAGAGGTCATCGATCGCGTGATCGCCGGGGAACGCCTCACAATCACCCGTTCGGGCCGACCGGTGGCGGAGTTGCGGCCGCTCGGACGGCGTGGCCCGGATGGCGCGACGTTGCTGGCGCGCTGGAAACGGGTTCCGCGCGTCGACGTGGACGAGTTTCGGCGCGACGTCGACGCCATATTGGATCCCTCGCTATGAGCCCGAGCCAGCTTCCGGGCCGCGGTCTGCTCGACACCAACACGGTGATCCTGCTTCCCAGGCTTGACGATCCCCGGCGGCTCCCCGGCGAGGCGTTCATCAGCGCCGTCACGCTCGCGGAACTGTCGGTGGCCCCGCTGGTGGCACGGACCGACCGGGAAAGCGCAGCCAGGCAGGCGCAGGTTCAGCAAGCCGAGGCCGACTTCGATGCGGTCCCGTTCGATGCGCCTGCCGCCAGAGCGTTTGGCCAGGTTGCGGCAGACCTGCGGACCGCCGGGCGCAAGCCTTCCGCTCGCGCGTATGACGCGCTCATCGCAGCCACCGCCATCGCTAACGACCTGCCGCTGTACACGGTCAATCCCACCGACTACGAAGGCATCACGTCGCTGCGGGTGGTCCCCATTACCCACCCGGACGCTCGATTGGGCGACCTCGGATCGGTCGACTCATGAAGCGAGGCCGAGGACTGCTGGTCACGGATCTGGACGGCACCCTGCTTGGCGGCGACCGCCGGCTGCGCGACTGCGACCGGGCGGCGCTCGCCCGGCTGGGGCGAGAGGGGTGCCTGCGCGCCATCGCCACGGGGCGACACCTGCATTCGTTCGGGATGGTGGAACGCGAGCGGTTCCCGGTCGACTACGTGGTGGTCTCCTCAGGGGCGGGGATTTACGACGTGCGCCATCGCCGGCTGGTTCGCTCGCGCTCGCTTACCCAAATGGAGACGGAGGCGGCGGTCCGGGCGCTGGACGCACTCGACCTCGACTTCATGGTGCACCGGCCGATCCCGGACAACCATCACTTCCAGTACCGGTGGTCGGGCCGGCCGAACGTCGACTTCGAAGGGCGCATGGAGCGGTATCGCGCGTTCGCGACGCCGCTCGACGGGCAGCTAGGGCCCAGCGCGCAGTTGCTGGCCGTCGTGCCGGCCGATCGCTCGGAGCCGTCCAGCGACGACGTGGCGACTCTGCTGCCGGATCTCACCGTGATCAGGGCCACCTCTCCTCTGGACCATCGTTCGACCTGGATCGAGGTGTTCCCGCGCGAGGTGTCGAAGAGCCAGGCGGCGGCGTGGCTGGCCGCTCGCCACGGCATCCGCCGCGGCGACGTCTGCGCGGTCGGCAACGACTACAACGATCGCGATCTGCTGGAGTGGGCCGGTTCCAGCTACGTGGTCGCCAACGCGGCGCCCGAACTGCGTGCCCGCCACGACGTGGTCGCGGCCGGCGGGCACTGCGGCGTCGCGGAGGCGACCTACCGGTGGCGGGGTTCCTGAGACTCGGGAGCGAACACGTTGCTGCGCGATACACCACCGGCGTTGGGTGGTTGGCGAAAGGGGATGTATACAGCTAATGTACACTCGGCGACGATGACGAGAACACAGATCTATTTGACCGACGAGCAGAGGGACAGCCTCGGCAATCGGGCTGCACGCACCGGAAGACCCATGAGTGAGCTGATTCGAGAGGCCCTGGACGAGTACCTCGGACGCCACGCAGACGAGCGCCGGCGGGACGTGCTGCGAGCCGCCGCCGGTCTGTGGGCAGATCGAGGCGACCTCGCCGAGATGCACGGCGCGCGCGCCACACTGGACAGAGACCTTTCGCGATGAACCGCCTTCTCGTGGATACCGACATCGCGATCGATTACCTGCGCGGCGAGCGGGCAGCGGTCGCGTTTGTCCGGGAGCATGAGAAAGAGATCTCTCTGTCGGCGGTAACGGTGGCCGAGCTCTTTGCCGGTGTGAGGGAGGGCGATGAGACATTCGAGCTCGAGGAGTTCGTCCGCTTGTTTCCCGTGATCCCGGTCGACCTGGAGATCGCGAAGACGGCTGGGCTCCATCGTCGCGACTTCGGGCCGTCCCACGGCACGGGTCTGGCTGATGGGATGATCGCGGCTACGGCGGACGGCCACGAACTGGAATTGAAGACGTTGAACACCCGTCACTACCCGATGTTTCGTCGCCTTCGCCCACCATACGTGCGACCTTCCTGAGGCCTGAGGGCGGTCGCGGCCGGCTACGTTGCGTCCGCGAGGCGCGCGGGCTGGGAACTCGAAGCGCTCGCCCGGTTCCCCCGCGACGAAGTGCTACAATCACACGGGCCCGGAGCCGAGATAAGGAAGAGAGGCAGGTAACAAGAGATGGCTCCACGATCGAGCTGGAAGGCGTTCCTGAAGTTGAGCCTGGTGTCCGTGCCGGTGCGCGGATTCACGGCGAGCAAGTCGGGCGGCGACATCCGGCTGAACCAGTTGCACAAGGATTGCAACACCCGCGTCAAGTACCAGAAGGTCTGTCCCGAGCACGGCGAGCTGGCTTCCGACCAGATCGTCAAGGGCTACGAGCACAGCAAGGGCGAGTACGTCATCATCGAGGACGACGAGCTGGAGAAGCTGCGCACGCAGAGCGACCACTCGATCAACATCGAGGGGTTCATCCCGCCCGACGCGGTGGACCCGGTGTATCACGCGGGCCGCACCTACTACCTGGTCCCCGACGGCACGCCGGGGCAGAAGCCGTACGCGCTGCTGCACCGCGGCATGCAGGAGAACGGCGTGCACGCTCTGGCGCAGGTGGTGATCAGCGGGCGCGAGCAGATCGTACTGCTGCGGCCGATCGGCGACCTGTTGGGGCTCACGGTGCTGTATCACCACGCCAAGGTGCAGTCGTCCGAGTCGCTGCGCGAAGAGGTGGTCGACGTGGAGGTCACCGACGAGGAGCTGACGCTGGCAAACACCCTGATCGGCGCCTCCCGGATGCAGGACTTCGACCTGGCCTCCTACGACGACCGCTACCACACCAAGCTGACCGAGCTGATCCGCATGAAGGTGGAGGGGCAGGAGGTGGTCCAGGCCGAGGACGCGGAGGAGCCGAAGATCATCAACCTCATGGACGCCCTCAAGAAGAGCGTCGCCGAGGCGCAGAAGGCAGGCTCCACCGAGGAAGCCCCGGCCGCGGAGGCGTCGCCGAAGAGGATGGCGCCGAGCGCCGGCGCGCGCGGAGCCGCGGCGAAGAAGAAGGCGGTGTAGGCATCTGCCGGATCTGCCGCGTCTCATCGCCCCGATGCTGGCCACCAGCGGCACGCCGTTCGATTCGGCGGATCACCTGTTCGAGCTCAAGTGGGACGGGTTCCGCACCATGGCGCACGTCGAGCACCGCTCGCTGCGGTTGATCAGCCGTGGCGGCCGCGACGTGACCGCCCAATACCCGGAGCTCGCTCCCCTGGCCGCGCTGCCCGACGGCAGCGTGGTCGACGGCGAGATCGTCGCCCTGGACGCCGACGGCGTGCCCGACTTCGAGTCCCTGCAGCCGCGCGATCAGGCACGCGGTGCGCGCCGTGCCCAGGCACTGGCGGCGCGGCAGCCGGTCGGGTTCATCGCCTTCGATCTGCTCTACCGGGACTTCCAGCCGGTCATGGCGGACCCGCTGCGCGTCCGCCGGGAGCGGCTGCTGCAGCTCGATACCCCGGAACCGATGGTGATCTCGGAGGCGATCCCGACGGAAGGGCGCACGCTGTACGAGCGTGCGTGCGCGAGGGGCATGGAAGGGATCATGGGCAAGCGCCTGGACAGCCCGTACCGGCCCGGGAGGCGCTCGGACGCGTGGACCAAGGTGAAGCGGCGGCTGCACGCCCTGTGCGCGATCGTCGGTTACCTGCCGCAGGAGACCGGAGATATCCAGAGCGTCGCGGTGGCGATGGACCGCGACGGCGTGCTGACCTATGCCGGCCGGGTCGGCACCGGCTATGGCGAGGACGAGCGGCTGCGTCTTGCGCGCCTGCTGCGCGAGCGCGTGACCGATGATGCGCTGGTCGAGATGCCGGCCGGCGCTCTGGCCGTACGGCCCGGCCTCTACTGCGAGGTGAGCTTCGTGGAGCAGACGCGCGCCGGTGTCCTGCGGGCGCCGGTGTTCGAGCGGCTGATCGAGGAGGCGTAGCCATGGGCGAGGCGGTCGTGTCGCGGTTCACGACGGCTCAGCTCGCCCGCATCCTGGACCTGCCGCCGAGCGAGATCTGCCGCTGGGTGCGGAGCGGGCTGCTGCGGCGGGCACGGGGGGAAGGGCGGTCGGCGTCCTTCGACTTCAGGGACGTCGCCACCTCCCGCGCAGTGGCCGCGCTGACCCGCGCCGGCGTCACCACGCGGCGACTCAAGCGGTCGTTGCGCCAGATCGGCGGATGGCTGCCGAATGCGGACGACGTGCTCCCTCACCTGGAGGCAGCCGGGGACGGCGGCGGGGTGCGGGTGCGCCTGCGCTCCGGCGAGGCTGCCGAGCCTTCGGGTCAACTCCTGCTGGACTTCGCCGCCGACGTCGGTGGCGCCCGGCCGGCCGAGGAGCGGATCGTCGAGCTCCGCCCGCAGTCGGGCACCGAGGGGCCGGGCACGGATGCGCTACCGGACCCCGACGGCGCCGAGGCGTGGTTCGACGCCGGCGTGCACGCGGACGAGGCCGGCGCCCACGAGCAGGCGGTGGACGCATACGCGCAGGCGATCGAGCGCGGTGCCGACTCCGCCGAGGTCTACTACAACCTGGGCAACGCCCGGTACGCGCTCGGCCGCGCCGCCGAAGCGGCTTCCAGCTATCTGCGCGCCGTCGAACGGGAGCCGGACTACGTCGCTGCATGGAACAACCTGGGCAACGCCCTCATCGACACCGGCCGCGCCGCTGAAGCGGTCGACGCCTATCGCCGCGCGCTCGCCGTGGACCCGCACTACGCCGACGCGCACAGCAACCTGGCCGAGGCGTGCGTGCAGCTCGGCCGCACCCAGGAGGCGCGTCAGCATTGGCAGGCGTATCTGCGCGCGGATCCGCACAGCACCTGGGCCGGGCAGGTCCGCCGGAAGCTGCTCTCGCTGCAGACACTGCCGGAGCCGGACATCCCCTTCTGAACGCTGCCGGTGGGGAGTTGCGGCGTCAGAGCGAGACGCCGGCGGTACCGCGTGTGAGCTGGAAGGCCACGGCGCCGCTCCGCAGTTGCGCCGGCGTGTAGTCGCCGGCCAGCGCCGCGGCGGCCAGCTCCGCCAGGCGGCGGCCGGCTTTATCCGGCGACCCCGCGTCCGCGAGCGCCAGGTCGAACCCGGCGGCGTCCGCCGCGTCGGTGACCTGCAGGACCGGCACGAACGGGTGGGCGTGCATGGGCCGGCTGGGACTGAAGGCGACGATCAGCTCGGCGCCGGCCGCGACCAGGCCGCCGGCGACCTCGTCGACGTGGCCGGTGGGAGCGGCCATCAGGTGGAGCCCGCCGGCGGACGGGCGCTCTGCGAAGCGGACCGTGGGACGCGGTTTGTCGGCGGCGATGCCGGCCCCGGCCAGGACCGCCGGCGTGGGGCCGGCGGCAGGCGCGATCACCGATCCGCCGGAGGCGACTACGGCGACCGCGAAGCTCGCCAGCAGGTCGGCCGTCGACGGGCTGCACGGGTCGCCGGCGGCGACCAGACCGACCACCGGCGGCCCGCCTTCGCCCGCCGGGAGGCGGCCGGCGACCGCCGTCGCGAAGTGACCGGCCACCCGTTCGGTCACCGCGGCGATGCCGCCGTCGAGCTGGATGCTCGCCCAGCCGAAGCGGTCGGCGGACTGGCCCGCGTCGCGCAGTGCGGCGCGGAAGTAGTCGTTGTGCGTGCGCTCGCAGCCGTGCTCCAGCAGCAGCGCCGCCGCCACCGCCGGGTGCAGCACGTGGCCCACCAGCGTGCGGGTGTACAGGTCGTCGCTGCCGCCGGAGCCGCAGCCCTCGGTGTGGGGGAGGGCGACCACCCCGGCCAGCGCTCCGGCGACGGTGCCGCGCCGCTCGATGCCGGCGGCGATCAGGCCGGCCACCTGCCCGGAGCAGAGCGAGGTGGGGGCGATCAGGCCGACCCGCGGACGCTCGTCCGGCCACGCCGGCGCGGGAATCCGGCCATGGCGGCGATCGCGGCGCGCTGCCGCACGGTCAAGCGCCGGCGCTTCCGCGAGCGGTTCGGTTGCCGCGGCGACATGGGCGGAGCGGGCGCCGGGGCCACGGCCCGCAAGCCCTTCGCCGACTGCCCACTCGCGCCAGATGGAGACCTGGCTGTGGCCGGCCAGCTCGCCCTTGGTGCGCTCGCCGGAGGCGACGCGCAGCGTCTGCTCCAGCACCTCGTCCGTCAGGACGTCCATGGGCTCGCCGTCCAGGTAGCGGCCGGCGTTCACGTCCATCTCGCGCGGGAGCAGCTCGTAGCGCGGCGTGGTGGTCACGAACTTGACCGTGGGCACGAACGGGAAGTTGGTGATCGAGCCGTTGCCGGTCACGAAGAAGATCACGTTGGAACCGGAGGCGACCTGGCCGGCGACGCTCTCCAGGTCGTTGCCGGGGCTGTCCATGAAGTGGAACCCAGGTTCCGTGACCGGAGCCGCGTATTCGACGACGCCGGCCAGCGGCACGTCCGGGGCCTTCTTGGCGGCGGCGCCGATCGACTTCAGCGTGATGTTGTACAGGCCGCGCAGCTTGTTGCCGCCCGACGGGTTGCCGGCCGCCGACTGCCCGTGGCGGGCGGTCCACGCCTTGAAGCGCTCCACCTGGTCCAGGAAGGCGGCGGCGGTGGCCCGGTCCCTGACCGACGACAGCACGTAGCGCTCGGCGCCGATCAGCTCGTCCGTCTCCGCCAGGATGGCGCCGCCGCCGGCGGCGATCACCTCGCGCGCCACCGCGCCGGCCAGCGGGTTGCCGGAGATGCCGGAGAAAGCGTCCGAGCCGCCGCACTGCAGGGCGATGTTGAGCGCCGACAGCGGCAGCTCGCACCGGCAGGCGCCGGCCGCGGCGCGCAGCAACGGCAGCACGGCATCGTCGTCGACGGGATCGCCCGCGGTCGTTGCGACGATCGGCACGCGATCCAGCCGGCGCTCCCGCGCCGCGGCGCAGGCGGTCACGTCCGCCCAGCGCACGGCGCCCGACGGATGATCCAGCACCACGGCGCCGGCCACGTTGGGATGGACCAGGAAGCCGACCAGCGCGCGCTCCAGCAGATCGCGGTTGTTGGGCGGCTCCGGGCCGCCGCCCTCCGTGTGCGCGACCGGCACCACGCCATCCGTGCCGCCCAGCGAGCGGGCGATGCCGTCCAGCCGCGCGGCCAGCGCGACCGCGGCGGCGCTCGCGTGGGAGTTGACCGCCAGCACGATCACGTAGTTGCGGGTGCCGAAGCCGCGCTCGCCGCGGTCGTAGCCGGCGAACCGCAGGTCCCGTGGAGTCGCGGCAAGCGGCGCGGCCGGCGCGACCTCGTCCAGCCGCGCCGACTGCGAAAGCGGCTGGTCCTCGAAGTTGGCGTCGGCCGGCAGCGCCAGCGGCAGGTCGCGCTGCGCCAGCGCCTCGATCATGCCGGCGTTGCGGATCCAGTCACCGGGATCGATGTCGCGCAGCGCCCGGCCGAACGGATAGCCCCAGGAGAGCAACTCCTCGCCGCGGCGGATGTGGGTGACCGCAAAGCGGTGTCCTTCCAGCACCGGGTGCGGCAGCGCAAACCTCGGGTTCCGCCCCGCCCCGCCGCGCTCGATCCGCCGGCCGGCGCTCAGGGTGGACAGCGCGATGGCGACGTTGTCCACCGGGTCGGCGAGCCGCGCGACCGCCGGCAGCGCGACCGGCCGGTTCGCGGCGGCGGTCGTACCGGCGGCGGTCACTCCTGAGGCGGTCATTCCAGCCTGAGCGGGCGAGGGAACGGCGGCCTCAGGAGGACTCGGCGGCCAGCAGATCGTCGAATACGTCCCGGCCGCGCTGCAGCTCGTTGATCATGCCCATGAACTCGCTGCCCTGCACCAGGAGCCGGGCGCCCTTGGCGTGGATGTCGGCGGTCAACGGCACGTCGCCCGGCCGTCCCCACGCCTTGCCGTGGCGCTCCGCGGCAGCGGCCACCCGATCGGTGGCGGCGTCGATGTCCAGGTCGCCTTCGTGGTGCCGGATGCGCAGGGTCAGGTCGGCGGGGCCGATGAACAGCCCGTCGACGCCCTCCACCGCCGCGATCGCGTCGGCGTTCTCGACCGCCTGCGGGGTCTCGATCTGGACCACCACGAAGGTCTCGCGATTGACGTCCTCCGCGTAGGTCTCACCGGCGTCCAGGTAGTAGTCGCCGTCCAGGCCGGCGCCGTCCATGCCGCGGCTGCCGGTCGGCGGGAACTTGACCGCCTGCACGATCTGGTGCGCCCGCTCCGGGGTGTTGACCAGCGGGAACATCATGCCGGTGGCTCCGTCCTCCAGCACGCGGTAGAGCTGAGCGCCGTCGACCAGCGGCACGCGCACCATCACGTCGATGTCGACCAGGTGCGACAGCACCAGCAGCGACTGCAGCTCGCGCTGCTCCATCGCGCGATGCTCCAGGTCCAGCCAGATGCAGTCGAAGCCCAGGTGCGCGGCGTGGCGCATGAACGCGGGGATGTAGTGGCCGAGCCCGCAGATGCGCACGGCGCGGCCGGCGCGCAGCTTGGCCAGGGTCTTGCTGACTCTCATGATGAGCTCCTCTCGTTTCTCTCAGGTCTCGTCCACGAAGGGAATCTGGTTCGCTTCGCAGAACTTCCTGGCGCCGTCCAGGTAACCGTCGAACAGCTCCCGGTTCCGGCGCCGGCGCATAAGCAGCGGATCCACGGTGCCGCGCACGTGAAGCTCAAGCACGTCGTCGTCCACGAACCGGTAGACGGCGAACGCCCGCTTCCTGGTCAGCCGGAACCGGACCAGGTCGTCGCGGCTCAGGTTGTGCACGGCCGGTTTCTTGGCTTCCGTGTCGATCAACACCAGCTCGGTCTTGTCGAAGGTCAGTCGTGGGCGGGGTGCCATGCCGTACCGTACCCCGATGCGGCCGGCGCTATCGATCCCCGGCGGCGCTGCCCGGCACGGAGGTCAGCTTCGGATCCCACTCCGCGGTGAGCTCGGCGACGACCTCGTCCAGCACCTGCCGGGTGCTGCCGTCGCGCGCCGTCCGCGGCCCCCACTTCCACTGCTCCAGGTAGGCGTCGCTGCCGGCCAGTCCCTCGCGCATGGCGACCCGGTCGATCTCGGTCTGGTAGCGGTCGGGCATCGTCGCCGACTGCGTTCCCCCCTCGCCGTACACCTTCACCTGCGCGGGAATGCCGCGCCAGGACAGCACCTTGTACTCGGCCATGGCTCATGCCTCCTCGTTGAGGTGTCCCCGGCGGTGCGCGCGCAGGAACGCCTTGCAGCGGTCGTCGCGGCCGAGCAACAGATCCTCGGCCATGCGGTAGCGGACCGACTCGCGGTCCATGCCGCGCACCTCGTCCAGGTGGCTGGTCACCGGATCGACGATGCCGGAGTCGGCGCCGGCCTGCAGCGCCAACAGCAGGAACACGTCGTTGATCAGCCGCCGCTGCGGCATCCCGAACGACACGTTGCTGAAGCCGCCGGTGATGTGGATGTCGGGTCCGAAGCGGTCGCGGATGGTGCGGACGGCGTCCAGGCAGTGGTTGCCGAACTCGATGTCGACGGAGATCGGGAACACCAGCGGGTCGACGAAGATGTCGGCCGCCTCGATCCCCTTGCCGAGCGCTGCCTCGATGATGCGCGTGGCGTTGTCAGCACGCTCGCCGGCGCCGGCCGGCATGCCGGACTCGCCGGCGGCGGTGACCACCACCCGCGTGTCGAATCGCTTCACGTCGTCCAGCACGTCGATCCGCTCCAGGGACGCCGAGTTCATCAGCGGCCGGCCCGCCCGGCCGGCGTCGACCACCTCCAGCCCGGTACGGATCGTGTCGCTGTTGGAGGAGTCGATCGAAAGCGGCGTCGAACCGGTGTCCTGCACCATGCCGGCCAGCCACGCCATGGCGTGCTGCTGCTCGTCCGGCTTGAGCGACACCTCGTCGACGTTCAGGTCCAGGTAGTCCGCGCCGGCGCGCTCCTGGCGCTGCACCAGCGTGGCCAGGTACTCGAGCGCGATCGGGGCGTCGGGGCCGCCGGCCATCGCCGTGCGCACCGCGATGCCCACGTGCTTGACGCGGCCTTCCTCGTAGTCCTGGCTGCGCTTGACGTCGTCCGGGATCGGCAGGTAACCGCTTTCGCTGCCCCGGTCCCTGAAGCGCACCGACTCGCGCCCGTCCGGCGCCTCCACGATGCGCTTGCCGCGGCGCAACAGCACGCGGGTGGTGTGGATGTTCTCGCCTATCGTCGTGAATCGTCCGTTGTCGTCGCCCAAACCTGTTGCTCCTGGTGGTTCTCGATTCTGTTGTCAGCGCCGTGCGGCACCGAGTTGCATCGGCTCGAACCGGCAGCCGTCCACGAACAGCTCGAAGAAGTCCGGCTCCAGCTCCAGCTCGACGTGCTCGATGCGTTGCGCCAGCGCGTCGATGCGCTCGCGTTCACGCTCGGAGAGAAGCGCGATGCGAGCCCCTTCGACCGCGGCGTTGCCGACTTTTTCGATCCGGTCGGCCGCAACGGGCGCCAGCATGCCGATGTCGATGGCGTTGCGCGTGTTCACGTAGGTGGCGAACCCGCCGGCCAGGTAGAGCCGGTGCAGCTGTGCCGGCTCGATGCCGAAATGTCGCATGGCGATCACCTGGCCGCAGTAGTTGGCCGCCTTGGCCTGCGCCAGCGCGCTGGCGTCGGCGCGCGAGAAGGTGATGCGGTCGGGCACCACGTCGATCTCCTTGAGCCGCCGGTCGGCGGTGAACACCCCCTTGGGCGTGATCATCTCGTGCCGGCGCAACTCCGCCACCAGGTCGATCAGGCCCGACCCGCAGATGCCTTCCGGCGGCGCTTCGCCGATGGTCTGGAAGGAGAATCCCCCGCCCTCCCAGGCCAGCGACTCGATGGCGCCGTCGTAGGCGGGCATGCCGTGGGTGATCAGCCCGCCCTCGAACGCGGGGCCGGCCGGGCAGGACGCGGCGATCAGCCGGTCGCGGTGGCCGACCACGACCTCGGTGTTGGTGCCCACGTCGACCAGCATCACCGGCCGTTCGGCGTCGGCCATGCCGATCGCCAGCAGGCAGGCGACGGTGTCGGCGCCGACGTGGCTGCCGATGATGGGCAGGCCGACCACGCGGGCGCGCGGGTTCAGGTGCAGGCCGAGCTGCCGCGCGGGCACCTGCAGCGTGGTGGTGGCACGGCGGCCGGCGCGGAAGTCCGCCTCCACGCCGGAGCGGTACGGACGCTGGCCCAGCCCCTGCACGTCCAGCCCGAACAGGATGTCGCGCATGGTCGGATTGCCGGCGACGACCATCTCCGTCACCGAGGTGCGCCGGAACCCGCAGGAGCGGGCGACCGTGCGGATCTCGGTGTTGATGGCGCTGACGATGGCGTGCTGCAGCTCCTCGGTGAAGCTGCCGGCCGCGTAGGAGATGCGGTGCATGATGTCGGAGCCCGCGAACCCCTGCGGGTTGGCGAAGGAGGCGGTGACGATGGTCGCTTCAGCTTCCAAGTCGATCACCTTCATCACCACGGTGGTGGTGCCCAGGTCGATGGCCAGGCCGAGCTCACGTCCCGGGAAGCGGTCCCGCGGGGAGGCGGAGCCGGGGCCGCTGTCGGTCCGAAGCTCCGCGTCGAGGGTGCGTTCGCGGCCGGCGCCGCTGCCGTCGGTGAGGATGCGCGGCGAGCGGCGCAGCGGCTGGAACGCCACCTCGGCGCAGCGGTCCGTGACCTCGGTCTGGCACGCCAGGCGGAACGGGTCCTGCAGGAAGCGCTCCGCTTCCGTGCGCGGGCTCAGCCCGTCGAGGCCGGCATCGACCCGCACCACGCACTCGTGGCAGATGCCGGTGCGCGCGCAGGAGCTGGGGACGCGCATCGACGCGCGGTCCGCGTAGTCGAACAGCGTGGCGCCTGCCACCGGACTCAGCCGTTCGGCGCCGCAGGCCACGCTCCCCGATCCCTGGTGGTCAGCCTCCATCTCTCCGCCCGCACGTCGTCGCTTGCGCTCCGGCGCGCGCCCAGCCGGCCGTTCCTGGGAACTCGCCGCCTCGGCGTCGACCTCCCAGGCACTTCGATAGTCCAGCTTGTCGTCGCCCGCACAGAGGAAGCGGAGCTTGTCCTTCCCCGACGCGAAGCGCGGGTCGCCGGCTTCGGGGCGCCGCTGGTTGCGGCAGCCGAAGGCGGCGGTGCAGCGGTCGTGCCGGTCCTTGTACGGACAGCGCCACGTCGCCTGGACGTTGGCGTGGTCGGCGATCGGCGCCAGCACCGCGCTCAGTCGGTCCAGGCGCTGCTGCCATGCCTCCGCGTCCAGCCCCGCCGCGACGGATCCTCCACCGTTCCCGGAGCCGGACGCCCGCTCAGTCGTCGACCTGCTCCCGTTCGACCATGAGCCGTTTGGCCAACTCCACGCAGGCGACCGCGTCCTTGCCGTAGCCGTCGGCGCCCATGTCGTCGGCGAACTCCTGCGTGACCGGGGCGCCGCCCACCATGATCTGCACGTCGTCGCGCAGGTCGGCGTCGATGAACGCCTCGATCGTCTTGCCCATGTTGGGCATGGTCGTGGTCAGCAGCGCCGACATGCCCATCAGCGGCGCCTCGTTCTCCTCCACCGCGTCGATGAACTCGTCGGCCGAGGTGTCGACGCCTAGGTCGATCACCTCGAAGCCGGCGCCGCGCAGCAGCATGATGCACAGGTTCTTGCCGATGTCGTGCAGGTCGCCCTTGACCGTGCCCATCACCACCGTGCCCTGCGACGGCACGCCGGACTCGGACAGGATCGGCTCGATGTGCGCCATGCCGGCCTTCATGGCGCGGGCGCAGGCCAGCACCTCCGGGACGAAGATGATGTTCTCCCGGAACTTGATGCCGACGATCCCCATGCCCGCGATCAGGCCGTCGTCCATGATCTCGACCGCGGTGATGCCGCCGTCGAGCGCCTGCTTGGTCAGCTCGTCGACGTCGTCGTCCTCTCCCTCGATGAGCGCCGCCGAGATCTCCTGCATCGCCGGCCGGGCGCTCGCGAACATCTCGATCATGCGCTCGCGCTCGTCGGGCCGCTCGATGAACTCCTCGATCTCCTCTCGGATCAGCTCATTGTCGATGTCTTCGATCTGCGCCATGGGTGGTTCCGTCCGTTCCTGTGGTGCGTGTTGATTCCGGCGGTCAGTTCGGGTGCTGTTGCGACCAGCCGGCGACCGCCGCGGGGATGGCCTTGAGGTTTTCCAGCGGGGTCTGCAGCGGGATCGCGCACTCGGGCCCGACCAGCTTGATGCCGGCGTCCAGGTTCTTGAGCACCTCCGACTGCACCTCCTCGGGGCCGCGGGCGAACAGCGTCTCCGGGTTGTTGACGTTGCCGACCAGGGCGATGCGGTCGCCGGTCACCTCGATCGACTCGGCCGGGTCGTTCTTGGAGTCGTAATGGAAGGCGGCGAAGCCGGTCTCGGCGATGTAGCCCATGCGGTCGATGGTCTTGCCGCAGATGTGCAGGATGAGCGGGATCGGGATGCGTTCCACGAACTCGATGTGCAGGTCCCGCAGGAAGCGCCGGTAGTAGTCGCCCGACACCAGGTCGCCGGTGGCGTGGTCGGGCAGGGTCAGCGCGTCGGCGCCCGCCTCGATCTGGGCGACGCCGAAGTCGATGGTCGCCTCCTTGAGCCGGTCCAGGATCAGCTTGGTCTCGTCCGGGTCGTCCAGGGACAGCAGCAGGAAGCGCTCCACGCCGAAGCAGTGGTAGGCGAGCGACCACGGCCCCATGGTCTTGCCGATCACCGCCACGTCGTCGCCGTACTCCGCCTTCAGCCGGCGGATCGCGTCGAGCACGCAGGCGGTGTCCTGGTGGGTGAGGAAGTCGCGCGGGATGACGATGTCGTCCGGCGTCTCCCAGATCGGCTGGCTCATCTTCACGGTCGGCCAGTTGTCCTTCTGCTCCCACTGGATCTTGCAGCCGAGCGCGGAGGAGTCCTGGATGATCGAAAACACGGGCATGATGGTGTCGAAGCCCAGCTCGGTATGGCCCGTGGCCGCCAAGCGGGCCATCAGCTCGCCGTCGCGATTGGCATCCGGGAACGGCGCATCCACCAGGTCCATCAACTCCACGGTCGCCACCGAGGTCGGGTTGCACACCGCCGGCCGGTCGACCGGCTCGCCGCTAAACGCCGCCAGCACCCGCTCCCTGCCTGTCATCGGTTGCCTCCGTTCATCATCGCGCCGGTTACCGCTGCTGACTCGGTGCGCTGAGCACGCCTCGCGACGCGGCCGCTTCCTGCTCGCGCAACGCTCCGCGCACGTTGAGCGCCCGCGGCAGCAAGAGCCCTACCAACTCGTGGTGGTCGGTCCCGCAGGGGAACTGTACTTCGTCGCCGTCAACGTCGAGCTCCGCCAGCTTGCCCAGGCCGGCGGCGACCGCGGCCACCCGCCTGCGTTCGCGGGCGCCGTCCCGGTCGCCCGAGCAGCGGTAACGGCCGCCGCCCAGCCCGTCGGCGCGGATCGTCAGGTCGTTCTTCTTGTCCAGCACCCACAGCTCCCGCTGCGCCGGCTCGGTGCCGGGCGCGACCTTGCACGACTCCACGAACAGCCTCTTGAGCGCCGTCTCGTGGGCGTACCCGCAGGAAAACCGCAACGCCAGCGGATTGCCGCCGACGCTCTCCATGCCGCCGGTCGTCTGCATCACGGCCGCCAGAAACGCCATCCGGTCGCCGGCCCCCTCGCGCTTGCTGTAGCTGTGCAGCAGGTAGGTGGCGCCGTCGGCGCCGTCGGTGCGGTAGACGGCGATGCTGATGTCGTGGAAGTGCGGATCCATCGACAGCAACTCGATGCGGCGGCCCAGATCGAGGGTCTCCATGGCGCGCGACGATGGTACGGCGGGGCCGACCTCGGGTCAAATGCGTTAGTATCCCTTCAATGGATCGCTCTTCGAGTGAGGTTCGCTTCGCTCACCTGCGGCTGATCTGTGACTTCGGCGAGATGAGCGGGCTGTTCCTGGGCTCGCTCAGCCTGAAGGCGTTCCTGGACCGCGCGGTCCAGATGGTCGCGCGCCGCATGCGCGCGGCGGTGTGCAGCATCTACATCTTCGAGGAAGAGTCCGAGGAGCTGGTGCTCAGCGCGACCGTCGGCCTGGAGCCGTCGTCGGTCGGTCGCGTGCGCCTGGCGCCGGGCGAGGGGATCGTCGGCGCCGCGCTCGAAGGCCGGCGGCCGATCGTGCAGCGGATCGCCTCCGAGCATCCCAGCTTCAAGCCCGTGCCGGACATCGACGAGGAGCGCTACGAGGCGTTCCTGGCCGTGCCGATCACGCGCGGCATCGCTCCCATCGGCGTGCTGGCCGTGCAGCGCGAAGCCGCCACGCCGTTCGACGAGGACGACGCGCTGGCGCTGCGGGCGGTCGCCAGCCAGCTCGCCAACGCGCTGGAGAACGCGCGGCTGCTCATGGACGCCAGGGAAGCGGACGAGTCGGCGCGGGGCGACGGTTACCGCCGTCCGGCGCGGAGCGCCCGCGGCCGCCAGGCCCGCTCCAGGGAGCGCTTCGCCGGACAGACGGCCGCCGAAGGCCAGGCGGTGGGACCGGCGGCGCCGTTCGACCGCGAGGGGGTCTACGAGTCGTTCGCCCAGCGCACGTATGACCGCACGTTCGGCCGCGCCGACTTCGAATCGGCGGTGCTCGCGACCGAGCACCAGCTCGAGGAGCTGCAGGCCAAGGTGGAGGACAAGCTTTCCGACGTCGCGTCGCTGATCTTCACCGCCCACCTGCTGATCCTGAAGGACCAGGAGTTCACCAGCCGCGTGCTGACCCGCATCGAAGGGGGCGAAAGCGCCCCCGGCGCCGTGCTGAAGGTGTCCTCCTCCTATCTGCAGCGCTTCGCCGCCAGCGAGAGCGTCTACATCAAGGACAAGGTGCAGGACGTCAAGGACGTGGTGGTGCGCCTCCTCGGCAACATCGTCGGCGAGAGCTCGGCGATCGACTCCCGGCCGGGCAGCATCGTGGTGGCGCGGGAGCTGTACCCGTCGGACCTGCTGGAGCTCTCCGCCCTGGGGGCTGCCGGCGTGGTGCTGGTCACCGGCGGCGCCAGCTCGCACTTGTCGATCCTGGCCCGATCGCTGCTGCTGCCGCTGATCATCGTCCGCGACGAACGGATGATGACCGTCACCGAGGGGAGCACCCTGCTGCTGGACGGCAACGGCGGCATGGTGCAGGTCAATCCCGACGAGGCTGACCTGCAGATCTTCCACGATCAGCGGGCGATCCTGGAGCGCTCGGAGCGTCAGGCGCCGGGGCAGCCGGTCACCAGGACGATCGACGGCACCGGCATTCGCGTCCTGGCGAACGTGAACCTGCTCAGCGACGTGGAGCTCGCCACCGATCTGGGCGCCGACGGCATCGGCCTGTACCGCAGCGAGTTCCCGTTTATCGTGCGCAGCGACTTCCCGACGGAGGAGGAGCAGCTCGCGGTGTACACGCAGTTGCTGGCGCGGTTCCGGGGACGCGAGGTCAACCTGCGGACGCTCGACATGGGCGGCGACAAGGTGCTGTCCTACTTCTCCGACGACACCCGCGAAGCCAATCCGTTCCTGGGCATGCGCTCGATCCGCTTCTCGCTGCGCAACCCGGACATCTTCCGGCAGCAGGTGCGGGCGATGCTGCGCGCCGGCGTGGGCCGCACCATCCGCATCATGTTCCCGATGGTGTCGGCCCTGGACGAGTTCCTGCACGGCCGCAGGATCACCCTGGACTGCGTGCAGGAACTGCAGGACGAGGGCGTCGAGTGCGATCTGCCTGCCATCGGCATGATGGTCGAGGTTCCGTCGGTGCTGCCGATCATCGACGCCTTCGCGGCGGAGGCCGACTTCCTGTCGATCGGCAGCAACGACCTGATCCAGTACCTGATCGCGGTCGACCGCACCAACGAGAAGGTGGCCGACCTCTACCGCCCCTACCACCCGGCGGTGCTGCGCTCGCTGCACCTGGTGGCCGAGAGCGCCGTAGAGCATGGCACCGAACTGTCGGTGTGCGGCGACATGGCGCACCAGGCCGAGTACATCCCGTTTCTGATCGGCATCGGCGTGCGCACGCTCAGCGTGGAACCCACCTACCTGCCGCGGGTGCGGGCGCTGGTGGCCGGCATCGAGCTGCAGGAGGCGGAGGCGGAAGCGGACGCGATGCTCGCCTGCACCACGCTGACCGACGTCGAGGAAGTGATGGGCGAACGGCTCTGGGCGCGCCGCGAGATCAGCGAGCTCGCCTGAGGCGGCCTCGGCCGCGTGAAGCTCAGTCGTCGACTTCCTGTCGATCGGCGTTGCCTCCACGGATGTGCGAGGCGTATGCTTCGATGCATGCGGACTACCATCAATGTGAATGACGATCTGCTGAGCCGCGCGAAGCTGTGTGCCGTTCAGACCGATCGGACGCTGACCGCGGTCATTGAGGACGCTCTGCGCATCGCGCTGGATGGACCGCACCGAGCCGCGGGCTCAGGCGATGACCTGCCTGTCGATGGATCGGGCGGCCCCCTGCCGGGAATCGATCTGGATGATACGTCAGCGCTGCTTGATCGCATGGAGGGACTGGGGTAGCCGGGTGATCCTTGCTGACGTCAACGTGCTGGTCTATGCATTCCGGCGCGATACGGAGCGACATGCGGAGTATCGAGGCTGGCTCTGGCGGGTGCTGCGCGAGGAGTCGGCGGTCGGGTACGCGGAGCCCGTGCTCGGGTCCGTGGTCAGGATCGTCACTCATCCGCGCATATTCGCGAAGCCGAGTACCGTACACGCGGCACTGGGGTTCTGCCGTGTCATTCGCTCACGGCCGAACACCGTCCGCGTGGCGCCGGGCGATCGGCACTGGTCGATCTTCACGGATCTCTGCAGGAGCACGAACGCCCGCGGCAACCTCGTAGCCGAGGCCTATCTCGCTGCGCTGGCCATCAAGCACGGGGCGGTCTGGATGACCGCCGACCGGCACTTCGCACGCTACAAGGGCCTTCGATGGCGTCACCCGCTTGACCGGTAGCCTGCCGAGTCTCAGTCGTCGAGCGGCACCACGCCTTCGCGGATCGCGATACGAGTGAGCTCGGCGATGCTTTTCACGTCCAGCTTGGCCATCACGTGCTGGCGATGCGAGTCCACGGTCTTGACCGAGACGTTGAGGGTGGCGGCGATTTCCTTGGCGGTCTGCCCTTCGGCCAGGAGTTGAAGTACCTCACGTTCGCGCTCGGACAGCCCGGACAGGGCCGATTCGGGTTCGTCGACGCCCTGCAGCAGATCGATGACAGTGCCTGCTATGCCCTCGCCCAGGTACTTGCGGCCGCGCATCACCGTGGCGATCGCCGCGGTCAGCTCGTCGAACGCGCAATCCTTGATCAGGTATGCGGAGGCGCCGGCCTTGACCATGCGCGCCACGAAGCGGTGGTCGTCGTGCTTGGAAAGCGCCACGGTGTGAGTGTATGGCAGTTCGGCCGCGATGCGGGTGGCGACCTCGATGCCGCTCAGACCGGGCAAGCTGATGTCCAGGACCACCACGTCCGGCCGCAGCGTGCGCGCCAACTCCAGCGCCGAGGTTCCGTCGGCCGCCTCGCCTACCACGGTGATGCCGTCCTGTCGGTCCAGCAACGCACGGAGACCGTCACGCAGGATGTGATGATCGTCTACCAAGAGGACTTTCGCTCGCGTCGTCGGGATCGGCATCCGCAGCGCCATGGTAGGCCGAGGAACGACGGGACGCCAAGGGCTGTCAGTTTTGAGGAAATTGCGCTGTAGGGGTCTCTGTCGGCCGATTCGGGTCGGAGGGACGA
>JAPPKD010000223.1 GCA_028820215.1 Spirochaetaceae bacterium
CCCGGGCGAATCATTCCGGGAATTCCCTGACGAAACTACGTGGGACCCAACAGCCTCATTGAAGCCCAACGTTCCCGGAACGCTCATCAAGCGTGTCACGACGACTACCGGCTTCCGTCGGTAATATCCGACGGCCTCATTGAAGCCGGCACCAGCGTCGTCGGTGTCGCGCCGAGCGCCCAGGCAGGCTTCCGTCGGTAATATCCGACGGCCTCATTGAAGCAAGAAGGCTGTGTATACCTTGCCTCCTCCGTCGCGCTTCCGTCGGTAATATCCGACGGCCTCATTGAAGCTCGACGTCTCCGGCATGCAGCACATCCTGGGACAAGACGTGCTTCCGTCGGTAATATCCGACGGCCTCATTGAAGCGCAGTTGGGGCAATGAGAATCGCAAGCTGGGGCCGCGCCTAGGCTTCCGTCGGTAATATCCGACGGCCTCATTGAAGCCACCTAGCTGCGCTCGGGTTCGCGAAGGCGGACTGGGACTTGGCTTCCGTCGGTAATATCCGACGGCCTCATTGAAGCGATGTACGCGGCGACCGTCGCCCAGTGGCTTTCCGGCCAGGCTTCCGTCGGTAATATCCGACGGCCTCATTGAAGCGAAATCGACGAACGCACGACGGCCGGCAGCACCGACGAGCTTCCGTCGGTAATATCCGACGGCCTCATTGAAGCTCGCGTTCCTCCTTCCGCGCGAAGCGCGGCCAGCGGAGCGGTGCTTGCTTCCGTCGGTAATATCCGACGGCCTCATTGAAGCTTAACGTACTCCAGGCCAGCGTTGGCGGTCACGAAGGTCGGCTTCCGTCGGTAATATCCGACGGCCTCATTGAAGCACGTTCTCGCGGCGCAGCGGGGAGAACCCACAAGAGGTGCTTCCGTCGGTAATATCCGACGGCCTCATTGAAGCCGGAAGAGCACGCTCCGACGGACCATTACCAATGACCTGATGAGCTTCCGTCGGTAATATCCGACGGCCTCATTGAAGCCGGAAGAGAGGGCGCAGCACCAGCCGCCTGAGCTTGGCGTGCTTCCGTCGGTAATATCCGACGGCCTCATTGAAGCGATGCGATGGATCAGGACGATTCGGCCCGCGTCGCTACGGGCGATTACGAGCTAGGCGACCGATGCGATATTCTCTCTGATGATGCGCGGATGCCGTGCGGCAATACGCAAGAGAGCGAGTGCTGGGCCTTCCGGCACTGCTCTATTCTGTTCCCACGTACGAAGGGGTGTGCATGCTGATGCCAAGGGCATCAGCGAATTGTGCTTGCGGCAAACCGACAAATCGACGTAGCGCTACCAACGTCCGTACCGGACTCTATCTGACCGGCTACAAGACGTCGCCTCAGGTTTGCCGGTATCGCGCTTGCAAATTGCTTATCGGTCAGTTCGGGCATGTCACTCACCGGACCGCGTCCAGGTATGATTGGAACATACGAGTCTCTCTTCGGGTAGCCCATCGAGCACTGATGACTCGGGGCGTTTCTATCGACCGGAGGTGCCTGTGTCAATCACTGGAACGAAGGCATCCGGCGTTCTATCGTACACTTGAGGTTGGCGTTGGGGGAACTGTCCATGGCACAGCTACCGGAGATCATTCCCGTCAGGGATCTGAGACAGGCGACGGCCGCGGTACTGAAGCGAGTGCGGTCTTCCGGGCGGCCGGTCATGATCACCCGGCGCGGACGGACGGCGGCGGTGCTGCTGAGCACGGACGCCTACGAGCGTAGGGAGCGAGAGCGCCACGTGCTTCGACTCCTGGTACGCAGCGAGCAGGAGATCACCGCGGGGATCGGGTACGACATGAATGACGTGCTGGCAGAGGCGGATGCGATTCTTGCGCGCGAATCGCCGGCCTGACGTGGACGGCAGACGGAGCTAAGATCGACGTCATGCCACGCGCATTGGTAGCCACCGCCCCGCGAGTCCCCGCCTTGGTTGAGTATCAGGAGCCGGAGCTCGGCCCCGGCCAGGTACTCCTGCGCAGCGTTCTGTCGGTCGTCAAGCACGGCACGGAGCTGCGCGCGTTCCGGGCCGACACCCGCGACACGACCGTGCCGTTCGACCGCACGCTGCGCCTGCATGTGCCCGGCGAGCGGCGCAACGCCTTCCCGCTTCCGCTCGGCCACCAGGGAGTGGCTCGCGTGGTGGAGGCCGGGCCGGAGGCGGAGCGATTCCGGCCGGGCGACCTGGTGTTCGGTCCGCTGCCGGTCCGGGAAACCCACACCGTTGCGGAGGAAGTCCTGAAGCCGGTCCCCGCCGGCGCTGATCCGGCGGCGCTGGTGTGCTGGGACCCGGCGTCGGTGGCGCTCTGCGGGATCCACGACTCGGGCATCCGCGTCGGCGACCGCGTGCTGGTCACCGGCCTGGGAGCCATCGGGCTGATGGCCGCGCAACTCGCCCGGCTGCAGGGCGCGGGCTGGGTGGCGTGCTCCGATCCGTTCGCCAAGCGGCGCGATCTGGCGGCCACGCACGGCGCGGATCTGGTCATAGATCCCAGCGCCGAGGACGTCGGATTGACCGTCAAACGGCACACCGGCGGCCAGGGCGCCGACGTCAGCGTCGAGGCCTCCGGCAGCTACGCCGCGCTGCACGACGCCCTGCGGGCGACCGCGTACGGCGGCACGGTCGCCTCCCTCGCCTACTACACCGGCACCGCCGAGGCGCTGCACCTGCAGGGCGAGTGGCACCGCAACCAGCTCACCCTGATCTCCAGCCGCAACGTCAACGATCCGCTGCGGGCCGACCCGCGCTGGGACAGCGAGCGGATGCACCAGCAGGTGATCGACCTGCTGGTCGCAGGGAAGCTGCGCGCCGACGGCGTGCTCGACCCGATCGTGCCGTTCGAGAAGAGCGCAGAGGCATATCGCGAGATCGAGCGCAATCCCGAGGCCGGCATCAAGCTGGCCGTACGCCACCCGTAGCCGCCGGGCGGCCCGGCTCATTCCGCGAGCACCGCTTCGAGATTGACGCGTTCCAGAAGCGCCGCGTCCGCCGGACGCTCCAGGAAGGGCGCCACGTCGCGGGCCAGGGCGGCGGCGTCCAGATCGGCGAGCCGCGCCCGGAGCAACCCCGGCCAGTCGGCTGCGCGGTATCGCCCGGCGCCCTGCGTCTGATCCAGGGCATGCTGGAGGAGCGGCAGATTCGGCCGGACCGGTGGGCACCGCGACCGGTACCACACCAGGTCGAACCAGTCGCGACCCTTCGGATAGCCGCGCGTGAGCAGCGCATGCAGCTTGCCGGCCATCAGCGACGGAAGGTCGTAGTGACGGATGACGAACGTGAAGTGCCGGGTGATGACGGTGCGCTGCATCGCCGCGCCCGCGGGCGGACGCGTGTCGATCTCGATCTTGACGGAGAGCTTCTGCTCCCTGTGACCGGACAACCCCGCTTCCGCCAGGAGGGACGCGGTGCGGACCCAGGCGACCTGCACCGGCGTGCGCTCGATCCATCGCACGGCACTGTCGAATCCGGCGAGATCGAGGTCCCTCTTGAGCTTGCGCAGCCAGCGCACGGGATCGTACCCGTCGGTCAGGATTTGCGAGAAGTCGAGGTCTTCGGAGAAGCGCGGCAGGTCCTCCAGAAACCGCAGCGCCGTTCCGCCGACGAACGCGATCGCTCGCGACGCTTCGCTCTCATGCAGGGAGCGCATGATGAACGCCTGCAGATACTCGCGGAGGGAGTTGAGCCGGCGCACCGGATCGTCGAAACCCAGCGCCGCCTCCAGAGCGCGGTCCTTCACAGCTCCACCCCGCCGTCATCCGGCGCGTCGCAGCATTCGTGCCACACCTGCACGGCGCGCAGGATCCTGGGCTTCCCCATCCGCTGCGCGTATTCCCGGAGCCGGCACCGGTCGATGCCTTCCCCCTGCTGAAACCGCATCTCCACCATCCGCGGGAGGTCCCAATCCCCGCTGTTCAGGTGGAACAGATCGAGCAGCGCCTTCTCAGGGGCAGCGATCACCACGTCGGAACCGGCGATCGAAACGGTCCGGTAGCCGAAGAAGAAGTCCCGCTTGATCGCGGTGTAGACGAATGCCCCGAACGGATTGTCGAACCTGCGCGGCGTGCGCGTGGTGACGCTGGTGTACGAGGACACGGCCTCCGGGATCAGGCCGTAGAACCCGAGCGCCCACAGCCCGCTCACGTACGAAGGGGAGTACAGCGCGTTGGCCAGGGCGGCCGGCGACACCGGCACCCGGCGATAGCGATCGGCGAACGCGTACATGCCGCGACGCAGAGGAACCAGCTTTCCGGCACGGCTCCAGCGATGCATCTGGTTGACGAGGTTTCCGTGCGGTTCCTCTGTGAGCTGCGCGACCGTAGCAAGATCGAAGAACGGCAAGGATCCCAGAAGGTCGAGGGCGGCGTCCAGGCGCATGACGTTCGTTTTCGATACTACACGATATTGCCTATTTTCGACAATGATTTCAGAGGAGCAGGGTCAGACCTCGGCGAGGCGTCCGTCCAGCTCGATCAGCCCCTTCATCACCGCCCAGGCGTTCCAGAACCAGAGGGACTCGCCGGTCGGCCGGCGTCGCAGCACGCGGTCCGGCGACTCCGGACAGACCGGTCCGTCCGGCAACACCGCGGCGCGCATCGCCCGGCCCGCGGCGCGCGCCTTGGCCAGGTACTCCTGATCACCGCACGCCGCGTGCAGGTCGAGGAGCAGGCCGCACCAGTTTGCGGCGTGGCCGGTCACGGTGCGCTGGTAGAACGGCTTCTCGATCACCGCCGGGGTCACCGGCTCGGTGGCGACCACACTCCGGTTGCCCCAGTGCAGCTCCCGCCCGTAGAGCACGAAGTGGTTCTCCACCCAGCGGCACACGCCGCGGGCCAGCCGTTCGTACGACGGATCCTCGTCGCGGTGCGCGATCAGGAAGCGCGCGGTCCACACCGCGTCCAGGTGGCTGACCGAGATGTAGCGCGGGCGGTCGCCGGAGTCGTCCACGTAGTAGCCCTCCCAGCGCATCGTCCGGAGCGGATTGGCGACCAGCCACTGAAGCCCGCGGCGGGCGGCGTCGCGCCAGGCTGCGCGCGGGTAGACGGCATCGAGCATGCGGAACAGGCGCACCATCTCGATGGTCTGCGAGGTGTAGTCGGCCCCCGGGTCCGGCTCCCCCGATTCGGCCTGCACCCGCCACGGCCAACTGCCGTCGGAGCGCTGCGAGCGTCCCAGCGCTGCGCCGGCGACGACCGCCGCGTCCAGATAAGCGTCGTCGCCCGTCCGTTCGTACGCCCACAGGTAGGTGCGGGCGATAGTGGCCACGCCCGGCAGCGAGATCGCCCCTCCCTCGGCATGCCCCCCGATCGCGCCACGCGTGAGTGTGGTGGCCGGCAACCGGCCGTACGCCCACGCGTCGGGCGTCCGCTGCTCAAGGGTCCAGTCGATCATCCGCAGCGCCTCGCGCAGCGCGCGGCCGGGGCCGACCGTCAGGCCGCCGGCGCGATCCCAGTCGTGGTAGAGCAGCCACCCCTCCACCCCCACCTCGAACTGCGAGGGATAGGAGCTGCCGGAGACGGCGCCGAAGTCGTTCATGCTGGAGTGCCACAGGTGCACGGGAAGGGCCGGCCGGTGCGCGTTCGGGCTGCGCACCGACACCAGGTACCCGGCGATGCGGTCGACGCACGCGCGGATCGCCTCCCGCTCGGCCGCCGCGTCCGGCTCCTCAGCGCCGTCCCTGTCCGACCCGTCATCGGCAACAAACTCGCAGCCGCGCTTGAACACGATCTCCCGACTTACCCCCATGCAGCGGCCGGCGGCATCCAGGGCCTGGATGCGCAGCGCGCACGGCCCCACGGCCACGTGCTCCCAGACCGGCGCCACGTCGAGCGCCGGCCCCGGTCCGTCGACCGCCTCGCAGCCGCCGCCGTGCACGATCTGCAACCGCCAGCCCGCCACGGATCGTGCCTGTGCCGCGTCGGCGATCGCCGGCGTCACCACGAACGGATCGAGGTGGCGCATCATCGCGCCGGTCACGGTGTCCCACTCGACCGTGCCGACTCGCGCCCCCTCCGCCAGGGTCAGCTCCGGGAAGCGCAGCACGCTGACGGGGTGGACGTCCTTCACGAAGTTGTGCAGCAGGCTGCAGCCGATCTCCCGGCCGTCCGCGTCGAACGCGACGATGTCGTAGCGGATGATCCCGCTCGCCAGCCGGTCCCAAACCGGCGCCAGGTCGGCCTGCGCCTGGGCGGCCTGCGCTCCGGCGCCCGGCACGACGACCGGCTGGTCGCACCCCGGTCCGGCCAGCCGGACCTCGTAGCGCTGCGGGACCGGCGCCGGGTCCGGCCCCCAGTCCGCGGTCTCGGCCCGCCAACGCAGGACGAACGGGGCCGTAAAGGGCGGCCCCGCCTCCATCGGACGCCAGGATTGCGGCAGGCCGTCGTTCAGCGGGAACAGTTGCACGCGAAAGCGCGGCAAGCGGAGTTCGGTCATCGGTGCCTCCAGCCAGCCCGTTCGGCGCCGGCGACCTTGATCAATGGAAAGCGAAGTCACCCCGCGTCAAGGTGCCGTGCTGCGAAGCTGGTTGACATGGGGGCGGTGATGCCCAAGCGTATGCGGATACGGAGATGACGTAGGCTCACGGTCACGGTCGGCGACGTCGCTCTCCGCGGCCGGCTCACGGGCGAAACCTACTGCGTCACCTCCGAGGAGGAGTCGCATGTCTGCTCTACGCAAAGGACTCGCAGCGTCGCTGGCGTTCCTGTTCGTGGCCGCGGGGCTGTTCGGCAGCCCGCAGTCCGATGCCGCCATGGCGGAGGGACCGGTCGAGCTCACCATGCTGCTGCATGAGTGGCCGAAGGATCCCATCAAGACCGAGTGGCCGATCTGGGAGGAGATCACGACGCGGGCGAACGTGGTGATCGTGCCCCACATCGTGCCGCAGTCTGAGTGGCAGGAAAAGGTACAGGTGCTGTTGAACTCCGGAGACATCCCGGATCTCCTGCCGACCGTTCGCGCGCCTGACTCCTGGCGGTACGGCCAGGGAGGCGTGCTGCTCAACCTGAGCGATCACGAGGACAAGATCTCCAACTTCACGGCCTTGGTCGAGACATTCGGCTTCGGGGGTGAAGTGGACAACGTGCGCGACGTGAACGGCGACCTGTACGGCATTCCGGCGTTCTCGGAGGTTGCCTTCCAGGGACACGCCTGGCTGGTGCGCATGGACCTGGTGGAGAAGCACGGCTTCACGTGGCCGCCGGAGAACCTGGACGCGCTCACCGACATGATGACGACCATCCAGGCCGCGGAGCCGGAGCTCAAGTTCGGCTATTCGAACAAGCTCGGCATGGGACTGATGCTGACCCTCTGGGGGCCGCTGTTCGGCGTCATCGGCAATGACAACGACGGCATGATCTACGACTGGGAAGGCGACAGTTGGTACCACGAGCCCACCTCGGACAACTACCGGGCGCTCCTGACGCACCTCAACAGCCTGTACGAGGCCGGCCTGTTCGATCCGGAGATACCCACGCTCGAGGCGGCGCAGTGGATGGAGAACGTGGCCAACGGGCAGTACTTCCTGGCCTCGGACTGGTCGGGCAACGCGATCCGCTACACCGAGGGCGGCAAGGCGAACTACGGCGAGAGCTTCAACATGATCCCGGTGCTGCCGCCGACCGGCCCTGCCGGGATGGTGCACAAGGCCCGGAACCGGATGAGCGATTCCCTCATGGTCACCCCGGCGCGCATCGCGGACGACGGCAAGCTGGACGCCGTCCTCGGTTTCATGAACTGGATCTTCAGCGAAGAGGGGATCACCCTGATGACGTGGGGGACCGAGGGCTACACCTACGAGACGGTCGACGGCACGACCCGGTTCACGGAGGAGTTCCTCCTGCCGAACGGTTCGGTCAACCGCGACAAGTTCTCCAAGGACACCGGGTACAACATGATCTACGGACTCTCCCGGTTCCAGCCGGCCGACAAGCTCCTGGCCTGGAACGTGGGCTCAGCCGGCGCGCAGAAGGACTACTACGACGATCTGTTCCAGCTCGACATCGTGCCGGCCCAGGATCCGGTGGTGAAGCTGTCGGCGGATGACACCGAGGACGCCAACCTCGTGGTCGGCAGGCTCAAGGGCTACACCGACGAGATGATCTCCCAGTTCATCTACGGCCGGGCGTCGATCGCGGACGGCTGGGATGCCTACGTGGAGGAGGCCAAGAAGCTGGGGCGCGACCAGTTGGTCGACCTCTACAACGCGGCCTGGCAGGGGGGTTAGGACGTATAGCCGGTTCGGCTGAATCGGCGGATGCCCCCATGAGCAAGCGGCCGGCACCGTCACCCCTGGCGGTTCCGGCCGCTCCTGTTCGATCATGATCCAGACCACGGAGCAGGACCGGAGACGAGGACCCGCCCTGACGCGGCAGGGAAGCGGAATCCGCGCGCTGGGCGCGGCGGTGAGCAGGGACCGCCTGCTCTATCTGCTGCTGGTCCTGCCGGTGGCGTTCTTCGTGATCTTCCACTACGTCCCGATGTACGGTCTGAGCCTGGCCTTCCGGCAATGGGTGCCGGGAGGCCCCATGTTCGGCGGGCGCTGGCGCGGCCTGCACTACTTCGAGTCCTTCCTGACCGACCCCACCTTCTGGCGGGCGTTCAGGAACACGATCCTGCTGAGCGCGCTGAATCTCGTCGTCGGCTTCCCCATACCGATCGTGTTCGCCCTGCTGCTGGAAGAGGTGCGCAGCCTCCGTTTCAAGAGAGCGGTGCAGACCGTGTCCTACCTGCCGCGCTTCGTATCGCTGGTGGTGGTGATCGGACTGACCAAGGAGTTCCTCTCCCCCAACAACGGCCCGGTCGCGGCCCTGTTCACGTACCTGGGATGGGAGCCCGTCCACTTCCTGGCGGAGCCGGGTTGGTTCCGTCCGATCTACATCGGCACCGAGATCTGGCAGTGGACGGGCTGGCAGGCCATCATCTACATCGCCGCGCTGGCCAACGTGAACGTCGAGCTGTACGAGTCGGCCGCCCTGGACGGCGCGGGCCGCTTCAAGCAGGCCCTGCACGTGAGCCTGCCGCAGATGATGCCCGCGATCGTGATCATCCTGGTCCTGCGCATCGGTCACATACTGGCCGTCGGCTTCGAGAAGGTGCTGCTGCTGGACAACCCCCTCGTACGGGAGTCCTCGGAGATCATCCAGACCTACGTGTTCCGCATGGGCATCCTGGGCGGCCACTTCAGCTTCTCGACGGCGGTGGGGTTCTTCGACGCCGTGGTCGGGCTGCTGATGGTGATCACGGCGAACTGGTTCGCCAGGCGTTTCTCCGAGACGTCGCTCTGGTAAGGCAGGAAGCACGGTGATACACGGAGGCGGATCGGCCAGGACCTTTCGGGCGTTCAATACCGTGCTGCTGCTGGGCGTGCTGGTGGCCACGCTCTACCCGCTGTGGCACGTGCTCATGGTCTCCTTCAGCGACCCCCTGGCGGTGATGGGCGGACAGGTGTCGCTGCTCCCCGTGGGGTTCGAGCTGGCGTCGTACGAGAGCATCGTCAGCGAGCCGCGTTTCTGGACCGGCTACGCGAGCACGCTCAGGTACACCGTCTCGGGCGTGCTGGTCAGCGTGATGATGACGACCGCCTGCGCCTACGCGCTCTCCAAGAGGCGGCTGAAGGGAAGGACGATCCTGATGGTGCTGATCATCGTCACGATGTTCTTCAACGGCGGCCTGATACCGCGCTACCTGCTGGTGCGGGGGCTGGGCCTCTTCGACACGCTGTGGGCGATCGTGCTGCCGATCGCGATCGTGCCGTTCAACATGATCCTCATGCGGGTGTTCTTCGAGCAGCTCCCGGAGAGCCTGGAGGATTCCGCCAAGATCGACGGCGCCAACGACATCCAGATCCTGATGCGCGTGTACGCGCCGCTCTCCAAGCCCATCGTCGCCACCATCGCCCTGTTCTATGCGGTGGACTACTGGAACCTCTGGTTCCCGGCCCTGATCTATCTCAACGACCCCAACCTGCACCCGGTCACGCTGTTCCTCAGGAACATCGTCGAGGGCGCGGAGCTCAAGCTGAAGAGCGGCCGGGTCGACCTGGACAGCCTGGACGTCTATCGGTATCAGGACGTGATACCGCGAACGTTGAAGTCCGCGACGATCATCCTGGTCGTCGTGCCGATCCTGCTGGTGTACCCGTTCGTGCAGCGCTACTTCGTCAAGGGGATCATGCTCGGCTCGCTGAAGGGCGGCGCCCTGTAGCGAAGTTCACGCGGCCCGGTAGCTCACGCGCCCAGGCCGGCCTTCGCGGCGTGGCGCGGGTAGCGGGCCCAGGCGCAGGCCAGGTGCATGAGCAGCTCCCTGGTCAACGCCTCCCGGCGCTCCGCGTGGCGCTCGTCCGCGAACAGGTTGCGCCACTCGTGCGGATCGTGCTCCAGGTCGTACAGCTCGCCGCGCACCCGGTCGGTGTGGTTCACCGCCTGCGAGAGGTCCTCGGCGAAGTACAGGATCAGCTTCCAGGTCTTCGTGCGCCACAGGTATGCGGGACCGCTCTGCACCGTCTCTCCGCCCACGCCGTGATACTCGGCAAAGCCGCCCCTGCGGCAGGGCGCCTCCAGCAGGCTCCGGCCCGGCAACGTGCGGTCGGGGGGCTCGCCGCTCACCTGCAGCAGCGTCGGCAGCACGTCGATCAGCTCGGCGCAGCGGTCGTCCACGCTGCCGCGCCGGTCCTCCGGGACCCCGGCGCCGGCGACGATCAGCGGCACGCGCACGCTGCCCTCGTACAGGCAGTACTTGCTGAACAGGTGCAGGCGGTCGCCGAGCATCTCGCCGTGGTCGGAGCAGAAGATGACGAAGGCGTCCTCCAGCTCCCCCGTCTCCCGCAGCCGGCCGAGCACGCGGCCGAACATGTCGTCCACGTACGAGCACATGGCGTAGTAACGCAGCGTCGTGCGCCTCCGCTCCCGAGGATCCATGTTCGCCCAGCGTTCCCGCAGGTCCATGCGGCCGCTGGTCGGCAGCGGAGCGTGCTCGTGCGGCATGCAGTGCCGGGAGGCTCCGTCGGCCCACGGCGGCAGCGGGCGGTCCGGAATGTCGTCGAGCCGGTAGAGGTCCTCGTAGCCGGCAGGGACGTTGAACCCGGCATGCGGCTGGTCGAAGGAGAGGTAGAGAAACAGCGGCCGCTCCGGATCGCGCTGCTCGTCCAGAAAGCGGAGCGCCTGCGCGGTGCCCCACCCTTCGCGGTGCTCGCTCGCAGGAACCGCGCTGGTGCAACCGATATAGCCGGCCGCGTTCTCTCCCCCGTATCCGTAGGGGGCGATCTCGCGCCTGAACCGGGCGAACCCTTCGGGGTCGTCCTGGTCCTGGTGCAGCATGCCCGGTTCCGCGTGCACGGTGTGCTGGCTCTCGGTGTGGGTGCGCACCTCGAACCCGCGCCGCGACGGCCGCGGGCCGGGGGCACCGGGAACTTCCGCGTACCAGTGGGTCTTGCCGAACCCGGCGGTCTGGTAGCCGAGCCGGTGGAGCCGCTGAGGAATCACCGGCAACGGCAGCTCATCGTCGGTGGGGATCATCTGGGCATTGGCGCGGATGCCGCACTGCGATCCGTAGAGGCCGGTCATCATCGAGTAGCGGCTCGGGATGCAGCACGGCACGTTGCATATCGCCTGGCCGTAGCGGATGCCCTGCGCCGCAAGCGCGTCGAGGTGCGGCGTCCTGACCACCGGATTCGCGCAGCCCAGCGCGTCCCAGCGGTGCTGGTCGGTCATGAGAAAGATGATGTTCGGACGCCTGGCATTCGGCACGGGTGTCCCCGGTCAGTGAGACCCGGCGATCCAGCGGACGATCTCCTCGTCCGCGAGGCCGCCCTGCTCGATCCTGAGGTGCTCCGGCTTGCCCAGCGCCTGGTAGAGCCTGGACACTCTGCCGGCGGGAAACCGGCCGCCGGCGTTGTGGATGCAGAGCCTCGCCGGAGCGGCCAGCGCCAGCGCGGTGTCCAGCCCTCCGGCACGCCGGATGAGCGGGATGAAGGCGCGCTCGATCCACGCCTCGTCGTCGTCGGGGTCGAAGCCGTCGACATCGGCGACGGTGGCCCCGGTGCTCCCTGCCACGGCCCTGGCAAGCAGGCACCAGATGCCGGCGTCCTTGAAGCCCGCGAGGTCGATGGCCTCCGTACCGGCGGCATGCCGCAGGTAGGCGAGCGCCGTCAGGATGTCCTGGATGCGCTCCATGGCGACGGTCCGGTTATAGGTCTGGAAGAAGCGGCGCTCCTGCTCCCTGCGCTCCAGCTCGTCCCGGCCGTTGCTTCCGGGAGCCGCGAAGCATTCCGCGACCAGCACCCTCCGGCCTTGAACGACGAGTTGCCGGACCAGCGGGGCGCAGAAGCCGCTGTCCAGGTCGACCAGCGCCTTCGAGCCGTCGCCGTGCACCAGCAGAGCGGCGCCGGTCGGCGGCGTGCCCTCGGGCGTTGCCTCCACCGCCGCTACCCGGTCGCCGATCGGGTGGCGGGAGAGCTGCACGGCGTTCAGGATGATCCCGTCGATGCAGACCTCCCCGGTCCGGGCGACAGAGATGTCGCTCGGCTGCGGCAGGGATGCCAGCAGTGCGTGCTCGTAGAGCGGGCCCATCGCATCGCACCAGCTCCGAACGCCCGCCGCATCCCGCGGGGACAGGTCTTCGATCGCCTGCACCGCTTCCGACAGCAGGTTCTCTCGAAGAACCTCGTCATCCATGTCCCGCTGCGGGCGCTCGGTGTCGTAGAACACGAGCGCGTCGCGCAGCCAGCCTGTCGCGCGCCGCCTGGGCCGCTCCCGCAGGGACCGCGTGTCCTCGGTTCCCAGCAGCCACCTGCCGAACCACTCGTACACGGCCTGCCGGCTCTCGCCGTTGTAGTTGTGGCCGGCGGCGACGTGCGCGAAGTCCACTCTTTCCGCCGCGTCGAACAGGCCATAGACCTCCCTGATCGGCGGAACGGCGAACCTGGGCGCTTCGCGGGTGAAGTCATCGGTCGCCGATACCAGGAGCAGGGGGCGCGGCGCCGCCAGCGCGGCGATCTCGATGTTCGAGGTATCGATCCGGAGATTCGGCGCGTTCTCGCAGATGCACCCGCCCTGCATGTTCGGGGACACCATGCACACCGGCGCCGCGGCCGCGACGCGGTCGTCCACGGCCGTCAGCAGGAAGGTCTGCGTGCCGCCGCCGGACGCTCCGGTACAGCCGATGCGTTCACCGTCGACGTCGGGGAGGGTCTGCAGGAAGTCGAGGCAGCGGATACTGTTCCACAACTGCACGCCGGGTGCGTTGATCCCCCAGAGCGCGTCGTCCGGATGGCTCCCCAGGAACATGGAGCCGTCCGGCGCGCGCCGGGCGCGGAAGGCATGGTCCACCTGGTGACTGTCCAGGTAGCCCACCATGTCGTAGGAGAAGACGACGTACCCTTGGCGCGCGAAGGTGGCGCACCGCGCCGGCACCGAGCAGGCATCCGAGTCCTCCAGCCTGCCGTGTGTCCAGTGTCCGTGCGGGCAGAGCACGGCCGGGCGCGACGTCCCCTCCTCCTGCGGCCGGTACAGGTTGCCGGTCACGAAGGACCCGGGCCGGCTCTCGAAGTACACCTTCTCGGTGGCGTACCCGTCGTGCTCCACCCTGCCGAACACCCGTGCGTTCAGCGGCTGCCGCTCGGGCAGAGGCCACAGGCCGCAGCAGCAGAGGATCCGCCGGCGCAGGTAGCCGGCTCTCTGCAGCCACTCCTCCCGGTCGGTGCAGGGTGAGAGCTCGAAATGGGAATTCTCGTCGAGCACCCTGCCGATACGCGAGTCATCGTGCGTGTCACCCGCGGCCAGTCGCGTCAGCGGTGCGCCGTCTGCCATGGCTGATGTCCTCCTCGGTGACGGCTCCGCCGCCTCAGTCCCTCAGTGTGGTCTCGGGATCCAGATACGGCCAGTCCGCGGGCGGCGTGCCGAAGTCCGGGATCTTCAGGAGCTCGCCGCCGCGTTTGGCCGACTCGTGCGCCACCAGGCCGGGGGCGTTGTAGCGGGCTGCCTGCCACACGTTGTTGGGCGGCAGCTTTCCCGAGCGCAGCGCCTCGATGAAGTCGAGCACCAGGAACTGGTGCGAGCCGAAGTGATCGTTCGGCAGGCCGACGAACTCCTTGGGGATGCGCTCAATCGGATGCGCCGCGGAGACGCGCAGATGTCTTCTGCCCAGGTACTCCCGCGGCAGATCGCCGAGGTTCTCCTCGGTGATCTCCACGCCGTCGTCATGGGCCATGAAGCGTGAGACGTCATCGTGACGCTGCTCCAGGTACTTCTTGCGGTAGTCGAAGACGCCGTCCACGGGATTGTCGGCCACCTGCTCGAAGCGCGTCCACACCGCGTCCCCGTCCGCCATCCCGCCGTCCATGCGCGTCTGCTGCTCGAACGCCCCGCGCGTGCCGAGCAGCGTCACCCGCAGGGTCCCGTGCCCGACTCTCCTGAATTCGTTGATCCGCGCCGTGCCGCCGTCGGAGGTCCGGAACAGCGCCGACTGGTTGCTGAACGAGTTACCCCAGTGGCTCAGGTTTGGGTCGAAGATCCCGTCCGGGTGGCGGTCGACCTGGCCGAAGCAACTCACCTCCGTCATCCGCCGGAACGTGATGCCGAGTACCTGCGAGGTCGAGTGGGTCGGGTAGAACATGGGCGGCAGGCTGGCGAACGGCCTCCAGTCGTCGTTGCTCAGCCAGAACGACCGGTAGAAGTGCGCCATGTCGTGGTAATAGCCGCCCTCGCCGTAGACGAAGTCGCCGAGGTCGCCATCCGCGTAGCGGCGGCGGCAGAAGGCGCTGTGCGGATGGTAGTAGCCGGTCTCCCCGAGCATGTAGACGAGCCCGGTGGCCTCCACCGTGCGCACCACGTCCGCCAGCTCGTCCAGGGTGACCGCTGCGGGCACCGCCGAGTAGACGTGCTTCCCGGCACGCAGGGCCTGCACGACCTGCGGAGCATGGATCCAGCGCTGCGTGAACAGCGCGACCGCGTCGACGTCGCTCCGGCAGAGCTCGTCGAGCGAGCTCACCGTCCTGGTGATGCGGTGCTGCCCGGCGACCTCGTGGAGCCGGGCCGTCCTCACGTCGGCCAGCACCACCTCGTCCACGTCGGGATGGGCGGCGAACAGCGTTACGAACTTCCGGCCGAACTTGCTGACGCCGCAGAGGCCGATCTTGAAGCCCACGCGCCCGTTCCTTGCCCTGGCGGGCTGTCTATGCGCCCACCTGCGGCGGCCAGGCCCAGTCCGCGAACCGGTCGCCGATCGCCGCCTGCCCCGCGTCGCCTTCGTGGAGCACGATGCGGTAGCGGAAGGTCGCCGTCGCGCCGGCTTCGAGGGTCCAGTCCCCCCGCTCCTGGTAACTGGAGCGGAAGTCCGCCAGACCGAACGGATTGGCGGACAGCAGGCCGTAGGCGCGTATGTGCCAGAAGGTCGGATAGTGCGGATTGCGCGGATGGTCGAGCACCGCGATGCCCACGGTCCGCGGCTCGCCCCGCGGGTCGGCGAGCGTACCGAAGTAGTCCACCCAGGGGGCGCGCTGACCCCAGCACTCTCCCTCCCCGATGCCGCCGGACCCACTGACCATGGTGCCGCCGCGATTCTCCTTGATCGCCTCCGGCACCCGTAGCGAGACGATTCCGCCCTCCTTGGTGTCGCCGAAGAGGACGGCCCCGTGGGCGGCCCGGAACCCGACCGAAATGTCGATCATCCGCAGCCGCTCCGGCGTGTTCCAGAAGACCAGCGTGCGGTGCTCGTCGACGACGGGGTCGCCGGCGGCGTTCTCCCAGGAGAGCCGCTCTGCGATCCGGCCGAACACCGGACCGCTTTCGACCGCGTCCAGCGCCACCCGCACCTGCCGGCCGTGGCCTTCCGCCTCGCTCCAGAAGTCGACGCCGTTCACCAGGCCGTGCGCGACCCAGCAGGAGCGGTGGTGGACGTGGTCGGTTTCCTCGTCCGCAACGTCGTCGGCGAGCGGCCACGCGCGCGTCATGGGGATGCCGTGCGGACCGGCGACCGGGTGCAGCACCGGGCGCACGTCGCCCGGCGTGTAGCGATAGCTGCACCAGGGAGCGCCGCCCACCGAGACGTCCAGGGCTCCGTCCCGCTCGTCGACGGCGACCCCGCCGGCCGCCGGAGTGCCGCTGCCGTCGAGCGTCAGCTCGGCCCCGGCATCCAGGTCGGTCACGATGCAGGCAGCGCGGCCGCCGGTTGCCTGGCATCCAGGCGGCGCCACGCCGTCAGGGGCGTCGAACCAGGTCGGGCACCAGGCGCGGCGATGCGATCCGGCGCGCAATGTCACTTCACTCATACCGTAGAGGATAGCCAACGGGCCAGGGCCTTGTCGGGGTCGGCGATCTCCGCCACCGAGCGGTACCAGTAGTCCTCCCAGCCCACCTCCGGCAGGCTCGTGAACAGCATCAGGTTGAGCGGATAGGCCTCGCTGTCGGTGCAGCGCCGGAAGTCGTCGCGGAACAGGAACACCGGCTTGTCCCACGCGATGGCAAGCCCCAGCTCGACCATCACCCCCTCGTCCGGCGGGCAGCCGTTGACCACCGCGAACAGGCCGTCCGCCTCGCGCACGTCGCGCAGGTCGGCCTGCCCGATGCGGTAGGCCCAGCCGGCCGTGGTGCGGTCGATCTGGTTGTTGCGCGCAAAAGGCTCCCACACCTCCGCCCCGGCGGCGGTCAGCGCCTCGACCAGGATCGCCAGCGGTCCGTCGCGCTGCTGCGCCGAGAACCCGTAGGGGTTGGCCAGATAGAGGCTCTTGTGCTTCATGATTTCAGCCGCTGCAGGCGCAGGACCTGCCGGGCGTGGTCGGACAGCGAGTCCCAGAGGTCCCTGGGGAAATGCCCCTCGGTGTACGTGTGCTGCCAGGAGTTGAAGACCCAGGGCCGGTTCATCGCCATGCACAGCTCGTCGCGGGGATGGTCGGAGCGGTTCGGGGTGCCGCGGTGCAGCACGCGATTGTCGTGTATCCACAGCGAGCCGCGCTTGAGGTTCAAACGACGGGAACGGAACGTGTCCCCGTCGTTCGGCCCGCGCCCGAGAAGATCGTCAAGCTCTCCGGGCAGCTCCTCGTCGCCGACGTACTGCGAGCACGGCATCACCTCGAAGCTGCCGTTCTCCTCGCTCGTGTCGACCAGCGGAAATTTCACGCCGACCTGGTAGGTCGGCACGCGGACCCCCGGGAACGGCGAGGCAAGGCCGTCTCGGTGCCAGCGCTGGTAGTCGGTGCCGGGCAGCGGAATGTTGCTGTCGAAGTGGGGCCAGACGTAGTCGGCGCCCAGGACGGCTTCCAGGAACGCCACCAGCGCCGGGTGCTCGAAGATCTCCGGGTCCACGAACGGCCGGCGGAACGGCACGCGCACGTTGTACCGGCCCCATCCGCGGCGGGGGTTGGAGCCCTGGCGCTCAATGTCGGCATCGCGGATCGGCGTCCACGCCTCCTGGATGCGGTCTAGCGTGTCCTGCGCGATCAGGCCGTCGAAGACCACGAACCCGTTGACCCGGAACTCCGTGATCAGGCGGCCGACGTCATAACCGGCGATGATGCTCATCTCGTTCCCCCTCGTTGCCGAGATCCTGGAACAACGGCAGCTGCGCGTCGACGGCCGGTTCCGACCCGCGGCGCCGTTTCGCCCGGCTCGCCTCGCGGAGCGCCTCCTCGATGTCCTCGACGAAGCCGGAGAGGCGATTCTCCATCGGCCGGCCGAACAGCAGGCGTCGCTCCGCGTGGGTCAGGATCAGCCTCTGCCGGGCGCGGGTCATGCCGACGTAGAACAGCCGCCGTTCCTCCGGCTCATCCCGATCGGCATCTCCATGAACGGGCCGATATGGCAGCAGCCCCTCCTCGCAGCCGACGATGAACACCACCGGGAACTCCAGCCCCTTGGCGGCGTGCAGGCTCATCAGGGTCACCCGATCCGCGCGCTCATCATATCGGTCGGTCTCGCTCTGCAGCGCCATCGCCGTCAGGAAGTCCCGCAGGCGGGCGCCGAAGGGACCGGCCGCGTGCTGCACGCGGGAGATCCGCTCCCGTTCGGCGGCGTCGTACTCCCGGCCCCGCAACTCGCGCCAAGCCGTGGCCGCGGTTTCGACGAGATCGGCGACCGACACCGATCCGGTCGTTCCCGCCGCCGACGCGGACCGGCCCGGGATCGCGGACAGGACTTCGGCCACGTCGGCGTGTCCGGGCGCGCCATGACCGAGGGCCAGCCGTGCCCGATGGACGCGGCTGCCGGGCGCCAGCGTCAGCCACAGGAGCGAAAGGATCGCCCGCACCGGTTGCTGCTCGGCCGCGGCCGCGCCGGTGGTCTGGTACGGAATGCCGGAACGGTCGAACGCCTCTTCCAGCAACCGCGCCTGGGCGTTGAGCCGGTACAGCACCGCGAAGTCCCCGAATGCGCGGTGCTCGGACGCGCCGTCGTCATCGACGCGCCCCGAGTCAAGCGAGAAATAGCTGGTGCCGCCCACCATGCGCTCCACTTGGTGGACGACGAACTCGGCCTCCGCGCGGTCGGTCGGGGCGCCGTGTACGTCCACCTTCACCTGGCAGGCGTAGTCTGCGATGAGCGCCGTCGACCGGCGGTCCGGGTTGCGGGCGATCACCTGCGCGGCCGCATCCAGGATCGCCTGCGGCGACCGGTAGTTGCGGTCCAGGTGCAGGTGCCGCGCGCCGGGAAAGTCGCGGGCGAACTGGAGGAAGTAGCGGTGATCCGCGCCGCGGAAGCCGTAGATCGCCTGGTCCGGGTCGCCGATCACGCAGAGATTCGCACCGCCCGCGACCAGCAGCCGCAGCAGCCGGTGCCCGGCGGCGTTCACGTCCTGGTACTCGTCCACGGAGATCCAGCGGAATCGCCTCTGCACGGTGTCGAGGACGGCGCTGTCGGTCTCCAGGAGCCGCACGGTGCGAAAGACCAGGTCGTCGAAGTCCAGCGCCTCCGCCTCGGCGAGGGCGGCGTCGTACCGGTTCCGGATCGCCGGCAGGTCCGGCGGACCGCCCTCAACACCCTCGTCCGACCGGTCGATGGCCCACTCCCGCGTCAGGAGATTCTTGGCGCTCGAGATCGCCTCCAGCACCCTCCGGACTTCCGCGGCAGGCAGCTCGGGTGCGCATCTCCGCAACAGCGCGCGGCGATCCTCGTCATCGGCGATGACGAACGTGCTCGAGAGGCCGGCGGCCGCGCCGAACTCCCGGAGCACGGCGGCACCGAGCTGATGGAACGTGCCGACGGTGATCCCGAGCGGCCGGCCGTCACCGAGCAGCCCGGCGAGCCGCTCGCGCATCTCCTCGGCGGCCTTGTTGGTGAAGGTGAGCGCCAACACCGTCTCCGGCGGGACGCCCCGCGACTCGGTCAGAAACGCGATGCGCGCGGTCAGCGTGCGGGTCTTGCCGGTGCCGGGTCCGGCTACCACCGCCAAGGGACCATCGGTGTGCGTCACGGCCGCCCGCTGCGCGGAGTTGAGTCCGTCGATCCAGCCGGGAACGTGGGGCGAAGCTGCGGAATGGGCGGCGGCGTCCGCCGCCTCCGGGCCGGCATCCCCGTGCTCGGGATCATCCGGCGGGATCGCGCCGGCGGCGACGGGCCGCGGCTCCGCGGCAGGTGCCGCTGCCCCGTCCGGCACGGGGTGGGCGAACATGCCGAGCTGGAACACCGACGCCCGGTCCGCCGCTCCGTCGAACAGGCTGATCACCCCGTACTCGCCGTCGTACCCGCTCCGCGTCCGCACCTCGCCGGCGCGCATGCGGCGGATGCCCTCCACCAGCAGCTCATCCCCGGCCGCGGCTATGTCCTCCAGTGGCAGGTGCTGCAGGATCGTCAGCTCCGGTCCCAACCGTCTCAGCAGGCGGTGATACTCTGCCTGCACGCGCTTGGAGCCTGGGCCGACGCCCATCATCTCGGAGAGCGCCTCCGGCAAGGGGACGAGGCTGGCAAAGGGCCCGGCGGCATCCGGCCGAGCGCCCCGTGGGCGGTCGGCCAGCTCCTCCATCCGGTGGTAGACACCGACGGTAACCGGCTTGCCGCAGGCCGTGCAGCGGCCGGCGTGGGCGATCGTGGTCTCCGGCTGCCAGCAGACCCCGCACTTGCGGTGCCCATCCAGGTGGTACTTGCCCTCCTCCGGGAAGAACTCGATGGTGCCGCGATAGCCGGCCGCGTCGCCGTCGGCGAGCGCGCCGAACAGCGCGTCGTAGCTCAGTTCGGTATCGAACACCGTGGCCTCCCGCGCCAGCTTCGGCGGCGAGTGGGCATCGGAGCTGGAGATCAGCGTGTAGCGGTCCAGCCACGAGACCCGCCAGTTCATGGGCGGGTCGGAGGACAGGCCGGTCTCGACCGCGAAGATGTGCGGCGTCAGGTCGGCGAAACACTCCTCGACCGAGTCGAAACCGGACCTGGAGCCCAGGATGGAGAACCACGGGGTCCAGATGTGGGCGGGAATCAGGTGGCAGCGGCCGTCGGTCGCGATCACGATCTCCAGCAGGTCGCGGCTGTCCAGCCCCAGGATCGGCCGGCCGTCCGAGCGGATGTTGCCGATCTTCTCCAGTTCCGCCTGCAGCCTTGCCGTTGTCTCGAAGGAAGGGGAGAAGACGATGTTGTGCACCTTGCGGGTGCGGTCGTGCTTCTTGTAGATGTTGCTGATCTCGCCGCCGATCACGAAGCGGACGGTGCCGCGGCAGGAGGGGGGCACCTCGTCCGCCACCGCCGACTCGAGGTCGGGCTTCAGGCGGAACAGCCCGTCCTCGGCCGGATCGAGCTTGTCCCGAACCTCGGCCAGCCACCCCGGATGGGCGATGTCGCCGGTGGCGACCACCTGCACGCCCTTGAGCTGCGCCCACTTCCACAGGTGCTCACACGTCAGGTCCCTGCTGGTGGCGCGCGAATAGTGGGAGTGCAGGTGCAGGTCGGCGACCAGCTTCATGCAGCGACCTGCTTCATTCGGCGGCCTGCTTCATGCAGCGGCCTGCTTCATGACGCCACCGGAGGCCGGATTACTTCCCGGGGAGGACTCGAACCCCCACAACAAGAGCCAGAATCTTGGGTGCTACCAATTACACAACCGGGAACCGCGTGCCGAAATTATCAAGAGCCGGCCGGCCGGTCAACGTAGACGGCTGCGTCTGCCGGCAACGGCGCGGCGCCTCCCCAGGTGATCACGGTGGAGCCGGTGATCCCGCCGTCGCTCTTCTCCTGGTCCAGCGCGCGAAAGGCGTCGAGAAGCGCGCCGGCCAGGTCGTCGTCGACCGAGCAGAGCACGGTGTCGGCCATTGGCCGGCTTTGTTCACCTCCGGCAAGGCCCCAGTTGGAGACGATGGCGCGCATCCCTTCTCCGCGCATCGCCCGCAACCCGTGCGGCGTCATCGGGCCCGCCGGGAGCAGCACCGTGGCTACGCCCTTGCCGGCGAGATCCTGCACCAGGCGGAGAATCTCGCCCTCGTCCCGCGTGGATACCAGTCGGCGGTGATCGATCGCGGCGCTCCCGCCACCCTCACCGTAGCCTTCCCGAAACGCCGCGACCAGCCTCTCGTCCCGTCCCCACACACTGATGATGCCGATCGTGCCGGCCGGTTCGAGGATCGCCAGCAACCGGCCCGCGTCGCGGTATCCGTCGCCACGCGCGAAGCGGATCTCGGTGACGTTCGCGGGCAAGCCCTCCGATGCCGATCCGGCTCCCGCTGCACCCGAGCCGGCTTCCTGCAGCCGAATGGCCACGAACTCCATCGCGGAGAACATCGGCGCGATCTGGTGTATCTCCAGCGCCAGCAGAGGCCCGACCACCACGCCGCGATAGGAGCGCTGACCAAGAATCTCCTCCAGCTCCCGCACGGGCGTCTCGTCAGACCGCGCGCGGCGCACCTCGAAGCGCCGGCCCACCTGGCTCCCGACCGGTGCCAGCCGGTCGGGCAGAGAGCCGCCATCGAGCGCGCTCCAGAGCGGCCCTTCCAGGAACACCAAGTGCGGCGCCGTCCGGGCGCAGCCGGTCACCGCCACCATCGCCGTCGCCGCGGCCACGGCGACCGCAGCCGCGCGGGCGCGGCCCGTCATGGACTGCCGCGCATGGCCCGCAACGCGAAACCGCCCGCCCCGGCCGCTGCTGCCGCGAGTGCGCCCGCGGGAGCGCGGAAGCCGACCGCGTACAGGTGCGACACCTCCCCCGCGAACAGGATGGCCGCCACCGCGACCAGCACCGCCGCAAGCGGACGCTTCCTGCGCGTCCAGGCAAAGGCCAGGACGACGATCGCCGCCGCACGCAGGGTCGGCATGATCAGAAGCTGCATCGGACTTGGCGGAAGCCGTCCCGCGGCCAGCTCTATGGCCGTGAAAAACGCGATGAATCCGGTCATGGAGGCCAGCACGCGCAGTGCGGCATCCCCCGCGCCGCCGCCCGCATGCCGGTCCGCGGTCCCCCCGCCGCGGCGCGCCGCGCGCGTAATCGGCAGCTCGACCGCCAGGGCGGCGATCGCCGCCATTCCCGCCGGCAGCACGTACCCGGTCGTGGTCAGCCGGACGAACAGCGCCACGGGGGCGTAAGAGGAGCCGAACCAGCCGGTGACGATCCCGGCGCCCAAGTATCCGGGCAGCGCCAGCAGGCCTCCGATCAGGAACCGGCGCAACAGGACGATCGGCACGCAGGGCGACCGCTCGCGAAGCAGCGCGCACGCGGCGTAGAACGTCAGCGGCGTGACGGCCAACAGGTACAGGCTCATCCCGGTCGGCTCATTCCCACTCGATGGTGGCAGGCGGTTTGCTGGAAACGTCGTACACCACGCGCCCGACCTCCGGGACGGCGTTGGTGATGCGTGATGAGATCTCCAGCAGGTCGTCTGCCGCCATGGGATAGACGTCGGCGGTCATCCCGTCCTCCGACGTGATGGCGCGGATCGCGACCACCGATCCATAGCGGCGTACGTCACCCGCGACTCCCACGGACTGGACCGGAAGCAGCACGCAGAACGCCTGCCAGATGGCATCGTAGAGGCCGCGGCTGCGCAGCTCCTCGATCAGGATGCGGTCGGCGGCGCGCAACGTCCGGCAGCGCTCCCTGGTCACCTCGCCCAGTATCCGCACCGACAGGCCCGGGCCCGGGAAGGGATGGCGGCCGACCACGCGCGCGGACAGGCCGAGCTTTCGGCCCAGACGGCGCACCTCGTCCTTGTACAGGTCCGCGAGCGGCTCCACCAGCACGCCGGAGCTGCGCTTGGCCTCGATCAGGGGAGATCGCACGTTGTGGTGCGACTTGATCACGTCCGCGTGCGAGCCCACGCCCTTCCCCGACTCGATCAGGTCGGTGTAGAGCGTTCCCTGCGCGAGATAGGCGTTGGCGACTCCCAGCCGCTCGAGCTCGTCCACCGCGACGCGCACGAACTCGTCGCCGACCGCCGTACGCTTGCGCTCCGGGTCGATGACTCCGGACAACGCCGCGAAGAACCGGCGTGACGCGTCCACGGCGTGGAGGTTGGTGGCGCCCAGCTCGCGCAGGCTGGCCATGACCTCCTCGGTCTCCGCGTCGCGCATGAGTCCGGTGTCCACGTACAGCAGGTGTACCTGATCGGGCTCAAGGATATGCAGCAGCAAGGCCGCCACCACCGCCGAGTCGACCCCGCCGGAGATCAGCGTGACCACCGGTGCCGCGCCGACCTGGCGCCGCACGCGGCCGGCGGCCGCATCCAGGAATCGATCCATGTTCCATTCACGTCGTGCCCGGCACACCGCGGCGGCAAAATTCGAGAGGATGCGAGTGCCGAACTCGCAGTGCGAGACCTCCGGATGGAACTGCAGCCCGTATGTCGTCCCGCCGTCCTGCATCGCGGCCGGGTGTCCGTTCTCCGACACCGCCAACGTCGTCATGCCCGCCGCCCGTTCGATCACGTCACTGTGGCTCATCCACGACACGAAACCGTCCTCGACCCCGTCGAACAGCGGGCTGGGCTCGCGGATGTGGACTCGGGACCGCCCGTACTCGCGGGTCGCTCCGGCCGCGACCTGGCCGCCCGAGTCGGTGACCAGCCGCTGCAGGCCGTAGCAGATCCCCAGGATCGGTACGCCAGCCGCATGCAGCGAGGGATCCGGCCGCGGCGCCGACGGCTCGTACACCGAGTGAGGAGAGCCGGACAGCACGATGCCCTTGAGGTCGCGCAGCAGATCGCCCTCCAGCGGCTGGTCGCCGGGCACGATGATGCTGTACACGCCGGCGTCGCGGATACGCCGGCAGATGAGCTGAGCGGTCTGTCCACCGAAGTCGAGGACGAGGATGGTATCCATGGCGCGTCAGCTCGCCCGGACGTCGAGGGCGCCTCGCAGCGCCGCCGCCCGTTCTCGATGTCGGGCCGCTACCGCCCGTGCCCGCTCAGCGGCCATCCCGCAATATCGGCCGGGATCGCGCAGCAGCTCCGCCGCGCTTGACCCTTCGCGCCCCACCGCGAGCCGCTCCAGCAGCGCCCAGCGGTCACGGTCACGCTCCAGGGCGTCCGCCACCGTGCCACCTGCGGATCCCGCTTCGGCAGCTGCCTCACGGACCACCCGGTGAGCATCGGCCACGCCGGCACGCGCCAGCGCGACATGGGCGGCCTCCGCCACGACCGCGTCACCGCCCGTGCCCACGGCGTCCGCCATGCGGCGCCGGTCGACATGCAGCGAGCCGACGACGCGCAGCGTCCGGTTCACGGCGGCGGTGAACCCGGCCAGGTACTCACCCACGAACCGGGCCGACGCGGAATTGGTCAGGTCACGCTGGTGCTCGGAGATCTGATCCATGAGGAAGGTGCCCACCCGCGGCGAGAATGTCTTCCACAGGCTCTTGACGTGCTCGCTGTTCCAGGGGTTGCGTTTCTGGGGCATGGTCGATGAGCCCACCTGAGACGCGTCGAACGACTCGGCCACCTCCGCGATCTCCGTTCTCTGGAGATTGCGCAGGTCATCGGCCAGATTGGCGAGCACCCCGAACGCCAGGTTGATCTCCAGCAGCAGCCGGACGAGCGGCTCCGCCGGCACGATCTGGGTGGCGTGCGCCGCGGGCGCTAATCCCAGATCGGCCAGCACGCGCCGTTCCAGCTCCAGGGGGTCGTCGACCAGCAGTGCGGTGGCGTTGTAGGCGCCGACGGCCCCGGAGAGCTTCCCGGGCAACTCGCCGGCCGCCTGCAGGATGCGAGGCAGCACGTCGTCGAGGCGTGCCACGAACGAGGCGACGGCGAAGCCGAAGGTGATCGGCACTGCGTGCTGGCCGTGGGTTCGCCCGACCTGCAGCGTCGCTGCCTCCGCCTCCGCGAGATCGGCCAGGCGATCGGTCAGATCGAGCAGCAACGGCACCACCACCGCGCGGACCGCTCCGCCGATGCGAAGCGCGGTCGCCGTGTCCTGTATGTCGAACGACGTGGCTCCCAAGTGTACCAGGTGGCGGACCGACTCCGGGAGCCGCCGCTGCAGCACGTGCACCACCGCGCGCAGGTTGTGGCGCGTGACCTGCTCCTCGGCGTGCACCTCCGCCGGGTCGATGGCGGAGGCCGCCGCGTCGAGCGCCTGCTGTAGCTCCTCACCGCCACCCGGCCCGTACCGGACGGCATCGGGCACCATGCGGACGAACTGCCGCAGCAGTGCGATCTCCACGCGCGCGTAGCAGCGCACGGCCGCTTCCTCGCTCAGAAAGTCGGCCAGGCGGTCGAAGGGTTCCCGGTTCTCCAGGTAGTAGCGATGATCGAGCGGCGAGAGATTCCGGAAGATGCTCCGGCTCTCGCCACTGTCGGCTTTCATGCCTCACTGTGCAGGCGGTTCCGTCACCGTGTCAAAATGGGAAGGTGAAAAGCGGCAAGGTGATGGTGCGAGCGTGGCTGCTCGTGGGGGGCGCCGCTGCCGTGCTTGCCGGATGTGGCGGCGCGACGGACGCGGACAGAGCCGCGTCGGCCAGCGTCGCCGCAGGCGCAACCGGCCTCGAAGCCGGCGGCGCGAAACCCGACGACTTCGGGCCGCCGCAGCCCGCGCTTGGGTCCGGCCTCGATCGGATCGCCCTTCTGACAGCCGCACTGGACGACGATCCCGGCCAGGAGCAGATCGCCGCGTTCCGCCGCGCCGGCTCGGTGGACGGTCCGATCCGGGTCGGCGTGATCGACTACCAGGACGACGGCGTCAGTTGGCGGATGATCTGGGAGGCGGAAACGCAAGCCCTCGAGCCCGACACCCTGCAGATCGCCCTGGTCGACCTGGTCGCCGATCCGACCCCGGAGATCGTGGTCCGCGGGACGGCGGGCCCCGACCGGCAGACGCTGGACGCCTATCAGATCGTCCCGGCCGCCCAAGGTGCGGCCAAACAAGGTGCGGCCAAACAAGGTACGGAGGGATTCCGGCCGATCGCCCGCATCGCCGTCCACGGCACGCTGACGATCGAAGACCCCGGGGGCGGACGGCATGCCGGCGGCGAAGAGCGGGGCGAGGACGCTGCCGCGCTTCCACTCGTCGCGTACGTGAAGGCGCCGGATTCGGAGAGCGGGCTTGACCTGCTGCGCCTGACCTATGGGTGGGACACGGAGCGCGCGTGGTACGTGCTGCTTCGAACCGAGCCGGTCAGCGCGCCCGCCGACCCCGAATCGCGGCTCCTCGCCCTGTATTCCACCCCCGGCGTCGATCCGTACGAAGCTTTCCTCGCCGGACCGTGGTACCGCGATGACCCGTCCGGCCCTGACGACGCCGGCGGTCCCAGGGAGTTGATCGTGTTCTCACCTGACGAACGCCTGATCTCCCTATACGACGGCGAGATCCTGGAGCAGCTCGAGTGGGCCGCGTCACACCGTCCACTGCTCGCGCATCTGGACGTGTGGACGCGCAACCTGGCGATCGAGGTCATCGCCAGGACATTCGGCATCGAGGCGCAATCCGCCGCGGAGATCCGGATCCAGGTCCGCGGCCACGACCCGTACGCCGGGGTCAGCTCCCGCACCTACCGGCGGCTGACTCCGGCCGCGCAGGAGACCCTGCTTGCCGCCCGGATCCCGGCGCCCGTGGCGGTATTGAGCGGTCACTACCGGTCGGCCGACGGCCTTTCGCTGGAATTCCTGGGCGACCGGTTCGTCTGGGCCGACGGCGCTCAGGTCTTCGAAGGCGGATTCGCCCTTCGCGGCCGGCTCCTCTCCATGAAGATCGTCGGTCCGCGCGGGACCCATCGGGGCTATCTCAGCTTCCTGATCGACTACGCGGAAGAGTCCTCATCCGATGGGGTCGAGCGCTCGCTGCGGCTGACGCCCGTTGGACAGGACCCTCCCCGCGCGCCAGCCGGCGGAGCGAAGGTGCTCCACCTGCACCAGGTGCAGCCGGTCACGGACCGGAGTCGGCGAGATACGGAATGACGTCCCCGTCATAGCCGATCGCCTGCACCCGTTTCAGCAGCAGCTCGGCCGCCTGTCGCGTGGCCACCGCGCCGACGAGCACCTGTACGAGATCGCCCTTCTGACGCGTATGTACGGGAAACTCCGCGTCGCGCAGGGCGTTCACCATGTGCCGGGCGTTGATCGGGTCCCTGAACGAACCGACCCTCAAGGCGTACCGCGGGCCCCCACCGGCCGCCGTATCCTGGGGGGTGGCCGGCTCTCCCGACGCAACCGGCTGCAGGCCGGCTCCCGGCGACCGTGCACTCCCCGCGTCGGTCGGGTTTGGCGGCACGGAGCGCGCATCCACCGCCGGCCGGACCACGGGGAGCGCCGGCAAGGAGGACGGGACCAGCCCATCAGCCAATCGCGCTGCGTCGAACAGCCCGAGAGGCGATGGAAAGGTGCGGACCGGACCACCTCCGCCATCCGGGTTCAGCAGGTCGAGCGCGATTTCGAGCTCCGGCGATGAGCCCAGCGCGGCGAGACGACGCAGCCGTTCCTCCAGTCCCTCGAACCTCCCGGAGTGGACGTCGAGACGGATGAGCGCCAGGTGCGCCGCCGGAGCGTACGGCCCGTCCGCAGACCGCGCCAGTGAGGCCGAGAACGCGCTTCTTGCGTCGTCGTCCCGCCCTGCGGCGAGGTGCAGGCGCCCGAGCAGCAGCACCGCGCCCGGGAAGTCCGGGTGAGCGGCGTCGTCCACGAGCGGCTGCAGGGCGGACAGCGCCCGATCCAGATCGCCCAACTCCAGCGCCACTCCCGCCAGGGCGAGCCGATGCGCAGGGCTCGCAGGTACCAGGTCGGATTCCAGCAGGACCTGCGCCTGCTGCAGGCGGCCCCGCAACTGCGCGTCCCACGCCGCTTCCAGGTCGGCCGCGGCCGCCCGGCCAACCAGAAGGGTCAGCGCAAGCACCGGGATCAAGATCCATCGCGCGCTTCCCGCTGCCCCTCGGGTTGCCATCCCCCTCCGCTTCCATTGTCGGCGGACGGGGCCCGGCTCTACATCCGGGACTTCAGCCCGCGGAAGAAGCGGTAGATCGACAGACCGCCGTACCCGATCAGGCCCGCTCCGGCCAACCAGAGGACGACATCCGGGAATCCGCCGATGGCTGCGGACAGGATGCCGAGCACGCCGGCGCCGGCGACCACGAGGCCGGGGCGCCGATCATCCCTGCTGGTCGCGAACGCCAGGCCCCCAGCGGTGACCAGGCCGCCGACGACGATCCCGGGCACTCCGGTCAACGCCCCCATCACCAGCAGGCCCACGCCGCCGGCGGCCGCCGTGAAGCCGGCCACCCCCTGCCTGGAAAGCGTCTCACGCGGGACGATGTCATTCATGAGGGGTCATCCATACGAGCACCTGCATGCCTGGCAATATACCCAAGCGCCGCCGCGCCGGCGACCGACCTGCCCGCGCGGGTCGACCGCGCGCCGGGTTACCCTATTGCCTCACCCAAATATCCACACGAAGTGAATCGGATGCCTCATGCAAA
>JAPPKD010000065.1 GCA_028820215.1 Spirochaetaceae bacterium
TCAGGCGGATAGCAGTAGTCGCGGTCGCTCATTCAGCCGCGGCGACACGGCCGCGGTCCCGGATACGGCGGGCGATATGGGTGCGGCGCCGCTCGGGCGACCATCCCTCGCGCTCGAACATCTCGAACATGGCGATCTCCTCCGCCGTCAGGGGATTGCCCTCGATCGCCTGCAAGTGCGCGGCCTCCGCCAGCCGGCCGTTCGTGGCGACCGTCGTCGCTGAACTGGAACCATGCTGCATCCTGGCCATGGTGGGACCCTATCACATACAGCAGGACGAGCTGCGGCGAAGCCGTCGCGGGCTCGGCGGGGCGTCGGCGCTCACGCCGGTAACTGCTGCAGGAATGCCCGCAGCATGCGCGCCATCTGCGGCTCGTAAAGAGGGGCGTAGGCGGTGAACTCGCGCAAGTTGCGCGCAGCTTCCGCGGCCGGGTCGAAGCGGTCGCCCATCAGCTCGTAGTCGCCGGCCAGCTCCCGGTTCCAGACGCGCAGCTCGTCCAGGGTGAGCTGCGGCTCGAACTGGAAGCCGTAGGACAGCCCGTAGCGGAACGCCATCGGGAAGCGCAGCCAGGCACCGTCGCGGCGCAGCATCGTTCCATCCGCCAGCAACTCCCCGCCTGCCGGGACCGTGAACCGCTCGCCGTGCAGGGTCGGCACCAGGGGAACGGCGATCTCCCGGAACACGGGATCGGCGGCGCCGGCCGCCGTCACGTCGATCTTGCGCAGGCCGAACTGGTAGCCGCCGGTGGGGGCGACCTCGCCCCCCAGCGCCCGCGAGAGCAACTGGGCGCCCAGGCAGATGCCGAGGACCGGGGTCGGTGGGCTGCCGGTGGTGGCCGCGCGCAGGTAGTCCATCTCCTGCCGCAGAGCCGGCAGGTCGTCGTTGGCCGACATCGGACCGCCCAGCGCGACGATCAGGTCGATCTCCGCCAGATCCGGGGCGTCCAGTTGCTCGAACCCCGGCGCTTCTCGATACAGCGGCACCGGGATCAGCCGGAAGCCGGCCTCCTCCAGCACCGCGGTGAAGTTGCCGCCCAGCGTCTCAACGGCCTCGTGCTGGATGACCGCGGCGCGCTTCCCCCTCGCCTGTTCCATCGCCTCCTCGTCTCTGCCGCCATGCTACCCTGAGACCAGCACGCCGACGCAGAAGGAGACGCAGGATGTACTCGATCGGGATGGCGCTCAAGCTCAAGCCGGGCCAGTACGCGGAGTACAAGCGGCGCCACGACGAGCTGTGGCCGGAGATGGAGCGCATGATGCACGCGCAGGACGTCAGCATGGTGATCTACCGGCATGGGGAGTGGCTGTTCATACACGGCACGGCGCCCACCGAGGAGCACTTCGGGCGGACCGGCACGGACCCGATCACGCCGAAGTGGAACGAGTACATGAAGGACGTGCTGGAGGTCGACGAAACCGGCGACCTGATTGTCCACGAGCTGCCGCTCGCCTTCAGCTTCGGCGACTTCGCGTGAAGTCGCCGCACGCCGCACAAGGAGACCCACTCCCATGAAGTTCCTGTTCGCCGATTACTCGGACATCTTCGAGCCGTGGGGGAGCGTGGGCTTCCGCGCCAGCGCTCCGCGCGTGTTCGCGCCGGCGCCGCCGATCCCGTTCAACGTCAGCCACACGCGCCGCCTGCCGGACGGGTCGTACGACGTCATCGGGCACAAGGTCGGCACCCGCATCCCCTGGCAGATCTACCGCGCCTCCACGCGCGACGGGATCCACCTGGAGAACATCCGCATCGTCCACGACGAGCCCGGCAACCACTGGGGCTACAACGCCCGCTGCCTCTACAGCCCGGAGCTCGGCCGCTACATCTACACCAAGAACACCTCCGACGACTCCGGGTTCACCATGCACATCTTCCACAGCGAGAACGGGGAGGACTGGACCCCGTACGAGCACAACCCGGTGTTCAACGAGGGCGACAACTGGGGCGGCATCTGGAGCTCGGCCGCGCAGCGCTTCATCCTCACGCCCAAGGGCATCCAGCGCTACGAGCACAAGGCGGTGAACGAGCTGTTCCTCAACGCCCGGCGCGTGCTGACGGTGCGCACGAGTCCGGACGGCTTCACCTGGACGCCGCAGATCGCCAGCGACTACAAGGTCGACAAGGAGGTCGTGCGCGGCATGCGCATTCTGCACGCGCCGCTGCTCTCCGCCGAGTACCAGCTCGAGCAGAACGAGTGGGATCCGCCCGACATGGAGTTCTACAACGGCCACCCGTTCGTCTACGAAGGCCGCTACTTCATGGGTGTGAACAATTACTCGGGATCGTTCACGGAGCCGGCCTGGCCGCCGGTGCGCTCCGACGGCCACGGCGCCGGCGGCGCGCTGGGCAACGAGCTGTGGACCAGCCGCGACGGCCTGACCTGGAACCGCCCCAACCAGCACGGCTGCAACGGTATCGGCGGCACCCACGACCCGATGCTGATCGGCGACCGCGTCGTGTTCCGCGGGCCGAACTCGGTCGACGGCGTGCCGGTGGACCGGTTCACCTACGTGACCGGATGGTCCAACAGCCACTTCACCACCGCGTCGCTGGTGATGGGCTCGGGCGGTCTGTTCCTGAACGTCGCGGTCCCGGGCGAGGGGGTCGACAACACCGCCAACGAGAATTACGTGCTGGCGGAGCTGATCGACGGCGCCGGCAAGGTGATCACCGGCTACGACCGCGAGGGCTGCCAGCTCCAGGGCCCGCTGGACCAGTTGCGGCATCCGCTGCGCTGGCGCGGCAAGGACGGCAGCGAGCTGGCCGGCGAGCGCGTGCGGGTGCGCATCTACCTGCGCGGGTCCGCCGTGTACGCGCTGACCTCGCCCGATGCCCAGAGCGACTACGACACCGGCAGCCCGTACGTGGCGGTCACGCCGCCCCGGCCCACGCGCCGCCGCAACAGCACCGGCAACTAGGAGAAGAGGGATGAGAGCGGTTCACGTGACAGGACCGGGACGAGTCGAGGTCGTTGACCGCCCCGAGCCGGCGGTGGAGGCCGACCAGGTGATGTTGCGCCCGGTCACGGCCACGCTGGCGCGCGACGACGTGCGCCGCGTGTACGACGGCGCCGCCGACACCTACCCGCTGCCGGCCGGCGCCAGCGCCCACGAGCTGGTGGCGCGCGTGGTCGAGGCCAAGTACAACGCCCGCGAGTGGCGGGAGTACGAACCGGGCGAGCTGGTCACGTTCTACGGCACGCAGGCGATCGGTCTGGCGGAGACGGTGGTCGTCCCCCACTCGACCGTATATTGGCTGCCGCCGGCCGAGGACCCCGACCTGCAGGTGGTGCCCACCGCCCGCCCGCTGGGCCAGGTGATCGAGGCGTGCAACACCTTCCCGCCGCTCGCCACGGCATGCGCGGCCGTGGTCGGGCAGGGATCCTCCGGCCTGCTGTTCGACGCGCTGCTGGCGCGCATGGGGGCCGGTGTGGTTGCCGGCATCGACACGCTGCCGGAGCGCGTCGCGGCTGCCGCGCGCTTCGGTGCGACGCTGGCGCTCGTGCCGGATGCGGACACGGTGCGGCAGGTGCAGGACGCCAACGGCGGCTTCCTGGCCGACGTGGTGGTGGAGACCTCGGGCACGACCGACGGCCTGCGGCTGGCGGTGGAGCTGGTACGCCCGGGCGGCCGGTTGCACCTGTTCGGCGCGCCGAACGAGTTCCCGTACCACCTGGACGCCGCGGCCCTGACCGAGAAACGCTTCGAGGTGCAGGCGTCCGGCGCCGGCATCGAGGACGCGACCCCGTACTGGTCGCCGTACGGCGCAGCGATGAACCTGGTGCTGCGGGGCGAGGTGGACACGCGGCCGCTGCTGACGCATCGCTTTCCGCTGGAACAGGCCGCCGACGCTTTCGAGCTGGCCCGCTCCGGCGACGACGGCGCGCTCAAGGTGAGCATCGACTTCGGCGATGACGGCTGAGCTGACCGCGGCGCAGATCCGCCACTTCGACACGTTCGGCTTCGTCGTCCGCCCGCAGCTCTTCACGCCCGCGGAGACGGATGAGATCGTGGCTGGCTTCGAGGACGTGATGGCCGAGGACCGTCAAGGCGAGTCGTTCCGCGGCGACAAACGCCACTCCGTGGTTTCCTGCGCCGAGCGCCACCCGGCGATGAGGGCGCTGATCGACGATCCTCGCATCGTGCGGCCGATCGAGCAGGTGTTCCGGCAGCCGATCATGTGGTGGGGCTCCGACGGCAACTACTACGTGGGCGATACCGCCTGGCATCCCGACGGCTGCGACCTGGAGCTGGCGCTGCGCCGCATCAAGGTGTCGCTCTACCTCGACCCCGTGGACGGCGACACGGGCGCGATCCGCTTCATTCCGGGCTCGCACCGCAATCCCATGCACGGCGAGCTGCAGGTGCTGCAGGTGGAACGGACCAGGCAGGTCATCGCCGAAGGGCGCGGCGATCCGTCGCAGCTCGACGAGTACCGCGAGCGCGGCTTCGACGTGGAGGCGGCCGATCCGGCGTTCGGCGTCGAGCAGGACTCCCTGCCGTGCCAGGTGGTGGCCTCGCGACCCGGCGACGTGGTGTTCTTCGATCAGAACCTCTTCCACGCTTCCTTCGGCGGCCGCTCGGGCCGGCGCATGTTCACGCTGTGCTACTGCACGATTCCGGAGGACGAGCCCGCCCGGGCCGACATGCAGCGGTCGTACGAGGGCTCGCACCGCGCCGTCAGGGCGCTGTCGTACTCAGGCGCCACGCCGGCCGCGGAAGGCGTCCACCATCCGGCGGTCCTGAATACGGACCGACCCGCACTGCGCCGGCTGACCGAGCCTCTCGTGGAGCGTGGCTGGGTCTGACGCGGGCTTGGGCCCTCCGCTCACGCGCCGCCAAGTGACCGCGTCGAGCAGATCGTGATCACCAGATCTCCTCGACGAACCCGGTATGGACTCTTCGCCGACGGGGTCACGAGGTAATTCCCGCCCCGCGGATAGAGACTGCGGAACGCCTCCATCGCCGTGGTGGTCACGCGTTCGGGGTCGATCTTGCACTCGAACAGATCGACGTGGTCGCGCGGGCGGCGGACCACGAAGTCCACTTCGCGGCGTGACTTGTCCTGCCAATAGAAGACGTCCTCGTCCCGGTACCGGAACCTCAGGGAGTCCAGCACCAGATGCTCCCAGAGGAGACCGCGGTCATCGTCCCTGATGCTGTCCCAACCCTTCTCGCTCGCGACGAAACCGGTGTCGAACGCGTAGCACTTGGGGCGCCGGACGATCTCGCGCGTGCCGCCGCCGTGGAACGGCGGTACCAGATGGACCGCGTGGGCGATCTGCATCGCCTCGATATGCGCCCTGACGGTCGGCCGGCTCAGCTCGCTCAGACTGGCCAGCTTGCTGTAGTCGAGCTGCCCTCCGCTCTGTCGCAGCAGCAGCCGGAACAGGGCCAGGAAGCCCTGGCGATTGCGAATGGCAAACAGCTCCAGCATGTCCCGCGCGTAGAAGCTGTCGACCCACTCGCTGAAGAAGCCCCGCCCCGTGCGGTCCGTCAGCAGTGCCTCCGGCAATCCGCCGTGCAGCAGGCGGCGGTCCAGATCAGGAACTCCGAACGGTTGGGCACACTCCTCCCACAGGACCGGACACAAGTGAACGACCTGCTTGCGGCCGGCCAGTGAGTCGCGGAACTTGCGGGTCGCGGCCAACGTTGAGGAGCCCGTGGCCAGCACGCGGAGTTGCGGATACTCATCTGCCGCGATCTTCAGCAAGCGGCTCGGATCGGCAAGGCGATGTATCTCGTCGAACACCAGCACCGTTCCCGGTGGCCGGCCGTCGAGAAACAGCTCCGGATCGGCGAGCGCCCGCACCACGGAGGGAAGGTCGCAGTTCAGATAGACCTGATCATCCGGCAGCATATGGGCCAGCGTCGTCTTTCCGATCCGGCGAACGCCGGAGAGCCAGACGACCGTGCGATCTGACCATGCCTGTTGGATCCGGTTCAGCCAGAGTGCGCGCCTAACCACAGTCGTATTTTACTAATGGACGTCTATATGTAAAGCATGGCTATCATTCGGTTGACAAGGATCGCAGGCGGGAATCGCGTCCGAGCGGGCATCTTCGCTCAAGAGACGGGCGGCCGGTGCTCGATCCAGGGGCGGGCGGCCTCGAACGCCGCCGATGCGGCGATCACCGACGCCTCGTCGCCCTTGCGGCCGACGATCTGCAGGCCGATGGGCAGGCCGTCGGCGGAGAAGCCGGCCGGCACGGAGGCCGCCGGGTGCCCGCTGGCGTTGATGGGCATCGTGAACGCGCCGTTGAAATACTGTTCCGGGAACTCCGAGGTGCCCGAGACCTCGCCCGGATAGGGCGCGTTGCGGAACGCCGGGAACCGTGCCGTGGGTGACAGGAGCAGGTCGTAGTCCTCGAACAGGTTCGCGAAGTCGGCCCGCAGGCAGTCGACCATGGCCAGCGCGCGGGCGTAGTCCGCGGTGGTGACCCGCGAGCCGTGCTCGAGGAAGAACGTGGAGTAACCCATGAGCCGGTCACCGTCGGACTCGTAGAGCTTCCGGTAGCGGTTGAAGGCGTTGGCGGTCATGAGCGCTCCGTAGGTGTCGTACGGGGGGTCCAGCTTCAGCTTCGTCTCGGCGACCTGGCATCCCAGCTCTTCGAACGCGCGCGCCGCGCGGTACGTCACCTCCGCGACGTCCGGATGCACGTCGGCAAAGCCGAAGTCCGGACTCCACGCGACGCGCAGGCCGGCCACGCCGCGGTCCACCGCGGCGACGTAGTCGGCCGGCTCCTCGCGGAGCGAGAGCGGGTCGCGCGGGTCGTGCCCGGCGAGGACCTGCAGCAACAGCGCGGCATCCCGCACCGTGCGGGCCAGGGGGCCGCTCTGGGAGAAGATGTTCGGCGCCGGCGCGGGTGGGGCGCCGCTGTAGAACGACACCCGGCCCTGCGTGGGCTTGATGCCGTAGATCCCGCAGAAGTGGGACGGAATGCGGATCGAGCCGCCTCCGTCGCTGCCGGTCGCCATGGGGCACAGGTACGCGGCGACGGCCGCCGCCGCCCCGGCGCTGGACCCGCCGGGCGTGTGATCGGGGTTCCAGGGGTTGCCGCCGTCGGGACCGAGCAGGTTCTGGCACGTCCCCACGAAGCCCAGCTCGGACGCGTTGGTCTTGCCCAGGATGACGGCGCCCGCCGCCCGTACCCGCTCCACGACCGCGTCGTCCCGTTCCGGAACGCGGTCCTGGAACCACACCGAGCCGCTGGTCGTGCGGATGCCGGCGGTCATCTGCGTGTCCTTGATCGGGATCGGCAGCCCGTGCAGTGGGCCGATCGCGTCGCCGCGCTGCACCGCCTGCTCGGCGGCCCTGGCCTGCTCACGCGCCAAGTCCGGAGTGAGCAGCAGGAACGAGTGCAGCCGCCCATCGAGCCGCTCGATGCGGTCCAGGAAGATCTCGGTGAGCTCGACCGGCGACACCTGCCTGGCGGCAACCAACCGCAGCAGCTCGGCGGCGGACGCGTACGCCAGTTCATCATGCCCCATGTCGGGCATTGTCCTCCGGATGGGTCCCGCGTTGCGACGCGCGGGCGCCTACTTCGATCGGGAGAAAGCTCGCCTGGCTAGAAACAACCGCAGGCGGCGCCGTGCGCGCAGCCGCCGCGCGAGACGGCCGGGTTGTCCATGCACACGTCGGCGGCCTCGTCGGCTCCCGTGGCCACCATCGGCGCGTTGAACACGCGTTTGACCGGCGCGTCGGCCGGCGTCTCACCCAGGTCGAGCCCGCCGGCGTCGCAGAGCTCCTGCCAACTGGTGAGCATGGCGGTCATCGAGTGGCTGACCTCGAAGGTCTGGCCGTTGGTGGGGCAGTGATAATCGTAAGCTGGCATGGTTCCTCCGCGTGTGATTGTCTTCGCGGAAAGGCTGCGGCGTCAACGCCGATGTGGAAGGAAGGTGTCGGAAGGTCGCCGAGCCGTCTGAGCCGAAGCCCGCCCTCGAGTCGAAACACGACTGCCGGGCTTCACCTGAATGCGACTGCTCTGTAGCGGGCCGTATGCCTGCACGGCCATCTCACCTGTCCATCGGCTCAGCTACCTCCGCGGTTGCTTCGAGGTTGTTAAGCCCGAGCTCCCCTCCCTTCAAGGTGCAGCTCGGCGGCCTTCCGACACTTTGTGTATCGGCATCGGCCGCGGGAACCTGTAGCCCGCCCGGGCCGGTTTCTTCGGCCGATCAACTGAGGGTCCAGCCGCCGTCGACCACCAGGCAGGTGCCGGTCACGTAGGAGGCGTCGTCGGATGCCAGGAAGAGCGCCGCGGAGGCGATCTCGCCCGGCTTGCCGAGCCGCCGGATGCTGCGCACCGCCAGCGCCTCTTCGATCGCGTTCGGGTTCTCGGCCAGCCGCTTCTCCTCGACCTCGGTGCGGATCCAGCCGGGCAGCACGGCGTTGACGCGGATCCCGTCCGGTTGGAAGTCGATCGCCATCGAGCGGGTGAGCTGGTTCATCGCGCCCTTGGAGGTCAGGTAGGCCGCCGCGTTCTCCCAGACGACCAGGCTGCCGACCGAGGAGACGTTGACGATCGAACCGCCGCCGCGCGCACGCAGGTGCGGGATGGCCAGCCGGCTGAGGTAGTACACCGACCGCACGTTGACGCGGAGCTGCCGGTCCCAGGACTCGGGGTCGAGGTCCTCAGCGTTGTAGCTGTGGCCCTCGTCCACGGCGGCGGCGTTGTTCACCAGCACGTCCAGCCCGCCGAACTCCTCGACGGTGCGGGCGACCAGCGCGTCCATCTCGGCGTCGACGCCGACGTCGCAGCGCACGAACAGAGCCCGCTGACCCCGCTCCCGGATCGCAGCCGCGATCTCCTCGCCCTGGTCCTTCCGCCGGCCGCTCACCACGACCGAGCCGCCTTCCGCGGCGAACCGTTCCGCCGTCGCCCTGCCGATGCCGGCCGTGCTGCCGGTCACGATGCATACGCGCCCTTCCAGTCGTCCCGTCGCCATGACGCCGCATTATAGCGGCGCCGGCAGCGCCCGCAGGGTATGATCGGCGACGTGGACCGGCGCGGTCGGATTGGACGGATCGCTGTCACCGCGCTGATCGCCTGCGCGGCCGCTCACGCGCAGCACAGCACCGCGACGGCGGTATACGAGTCGGTAGCGCCGGCGGTGGTCTTCGTGGACACAGCCGGCGGCACCGGCAGCGGCCTACTGCTGACATCCGACGTCATACTCACGGCAGCGCACGTCGTATACCCATACCGCTCGGCACGCGTCGTCTTCTCCCATGGCAGCGAGTTGCTCGACGTCCCCCTGATCGGCTGGGATCTGATGGCCGACGTCGCCGTGCTGGGCCCGGTGCAGAGCGAGGTGCCCGCTCCGCCGATCGACGCGGCGTCGGAGCTGGCAGTCGGCTCCGACCTGTTCACGATCGGCTATCCCGCCGAGGAGGAGCCGTACCCTCAACCGGCGATCAGCCGTGGCGTCCTGTCGCGGTACCGCCATTGGCCGGAGCAGGAGATCACGTACCTGCAGACCGATGCCCTGGTCGACGGCGGTCAGAGCGGCGGGGTTCTGGCCTCCGCGGACGGTGCCATCGTCGGGATGACGATATTCGGAGACTTCGGCCACTTCGGACTGGCGATCTCGGCCCGCGACGTGCTGTCGCGCGTGGACGCCCTGCTTGCCGGCGAGGACCCGGCCGATCTCGGCGACCGTAGCTGGGACGGGCCGCCGAACACAGGGCCGATATCGTTCGTGCTCTCAACCTTCTGGTCCGAACGGGCGTTCGCCATCGACGCGCAACCGGGCACGGAGGTAGCGATCACGGCTCGCAGCGCGAATGACGTCGCCCTGGCAATCGTGGACGCATGGGGTGAGATCGTCGCCGAAGCGGACGAGACCGAAGAGGACGCCGAGTCGGTCACTGTGACGCTCGACGGCACCCCGCCGTTTCTGCTGATCGTGGAGCAGTTCATGGAAGACGCGGCGGACGTAGTCATCGAAGCGGATGTCGATCTCGGGCCCATCGATGACCCGGATGACGGCGCGCTCCTGCAGGTGCCTGCCAGGAACGCGGCAGCGCTGGATTATCCGTACGACGTCGACTACTTCCACGTTCCGCTTCGGGGTGGCGAGACCGTCCGCATCCGCGTCGATTCCACCGCGATCGATCCTTATCTGAGGGTCGACTACCAGTTATCCGACGACGTGATCTCCGCCGACGACGACAGCGGCGGCGGCGTATTTGGAACGAGTGCGGAGCTGGTGCTACGAGCCGACCGGGACCGCACCTATCGGGTCGTGGTCGATGGCGCCCATGCGGACGAGACGGGCGGCTACACGCTGACGATCGAGCCGGAGGAGCCCTGAGCGATGTCCCTGGACACCATTATCCGCACCCTGCCGGCAGGGGAGGTCGCCGTGCTGGCCGGCGCCGGCTTCCGCGACGGGGTGCCGGCCCGTGAGGCGCCGACTGGCTGGGCCATGGGTGTGGCGCGCCGCCCCGATGGCGACCTGATCGTCAACGACTACTGGGGCAACCGCATCTGGCGCATCGACCGGGACGGCATCCTGCACCTCTTCGGCGGTGACGGCGTCTCCGGCACCGAGGGCGACGGCGGCCCCGTCGCGGAAGCGCGCTTCCGGGAGCCGCACGACCTGCATCAGGACCGGCACGGCAACCTGTACCTGTCCGACCTGGGCAACCACACCATCCGCCGCATCGACTACCGCACCGGCATCGTCACCCTGGTGGCGGGCAACGGCCGGATCGGGCGCGGCGGCGACGGTGGGCCTGCGGTCGATGCGGAGCTCGACTGCACGTGCGGGGTGGCCGTCGACGCCGACGGCAACGTCTACCTGTCCGACGAGTGGGCCTGCAACATCCGCCGCGTCGACGCGCGCACCGGCATCATCGACCTGTTCGCCGGCTACGCGGCCCGGCACTACCCGTCCGAGCGGGGCGAAAGCCGCCCGTTCGCCGGCGCCGGACTGAGCCTGATGGGCTACCACGGTGACGGCGGCCCCGCCTCGCATGCCGCCTTCTACCACCCCGAGCACCTGGCGTTCGACTCGCGCGGCGACCTCTACGTCTGCGACAACTCCAACGACCGGATCCGCCGCATCGACATGCGCACCGGCATCATCACCACCGTCCTGGGCAACGGCCAGCGCGCCTCCAACGGCGACGGAGGGCCGGCGGTGGAGGCCAGCACGCTGATGCCGGACGCGATCTGCCTGGACGTCCACGACAACCTCTACGTCGGCGAAAAGTACGGCTTCCGCATCCGCAAGGTGGAGGCCGCCAGCGGCGTCGTCGCCACGCTGGTCGGCAACGGCGTGCCGGCCTGGGGCGAGGAGGGGCTGCACGGCAGCCGGACGGGCTGCAACTCCGTCGAGGCGGCGATCTGGGCCGACCCGGACGGCACCGTGCTCTGGGGCGACTGCTCCGGCCGGCTGCGCCGCTACGACGGCGCGACCGGGATCGTCACGACCGTCCTGGGCGGCACCGGCGTCGGCGACGGCGGGTCGGCGGGCGGCGCCTTCCTGCGCGGCCCGCTCGGGATCGACGTCGCTGCCGACGGCTCCATCTACTTCGCCGACCGCTGGAACCAGCGCGTGCGCCGCATCGACGCCGCCAGAGGCATGATCACGACCGTCGCCGGCAACGGCGCCCGCGCCTACGGCGGCGACGGCGGCCCCGCGCCCGATGCCTACCTGGGCAACCCGACCGACGTGGCGGTCGACCGCCACGGGCGGGTCGCCATCGCCGACAGCCGCCACCATCACGTACGCTTGGTCGATGAGCGCGGCACGATCCGTGCCGCCTGCGGCATCGGCCAGCCCTGGGACAAGGGCGACGGCGGGCCGGCGATCAGCGCCGGCGTCGTGATGGTGATGTCCGTGCGCTACGGCCCGGACGACGCGCTCTACTTCGGCGACGCCGTGGGCCGCGTGCGGCGCATCGACCCGCAGACCGGCATCGTCACCACGGTGGCCGGCATCGGACTGCCCGGCTACTGCGGAGACGGCGGCAAGGCCACCGCCGCCCGCGTCGGCACGCCGGAAGCGCTCACCTTCGGCCCGGACACCAGCCTGTACTTCGCCGACAGCGTCCATCACGTCATCCGCCGCGTGGCTCCGAACGGGATCATCGACACCGTGATCGGCGACGGCACGGCCGGACATGCCGCAGACGGGAGCGACCCGCGGCGCGCGCGCATCGACACCCCGCGCGGACTCGACGTCGCCCCGGACGGCACGCTGTTCTTCACCGACTCCGGCAACCACCTGATCCGCTGCCTGACTGCGGCCGGCGAGCTGCGCACCCTGGGCGGCTGCCGCGAGGCCGGCGAGACCGGCTCCGGCCCGGCCGCACGCGCCCGCTTCAACCACCTCGGCGGCATCCGGCGCTACGCCAAGGACCACCTGCTCTTCGCCGACCACTTCAACAACCGGCTCAAGCTGCTCCGCTGGCGGTGAGCGCGGCCACGCGCGTATGCTCGTGGCCGCGAGGTAGAGACATGGCGCTGTTCCCCACCACCGTCGTCGGCAGCCTGCCGCGGCCCGAGTGGCTGCGCGAGTTGATCCTGGACCGCAAGGACAGCCGCATCACCGAGGAGGAGGCAAACCCGCACCTGGACCGGGCCGCTGCCATGGCGATCTCCCTGCAGGAGCGCGCCGGGCTGGACGAGGTCACCGACGGGGAATGGCGGCGCGAGAGCTACGTCAAGGTGTTCGCCGAGCGGGTGCGCGGCTTCCGCAACGACCTCAACATCAGCAACATCCCCTATCCTGCGGTCGTCGAGCCGATCGAGTACTACCGGCCGATCGCCGCCGAGGAGGTGGCGTTCGCGCGGCCGCGCACCACGCGGCGGCTCAAGATCACGCTGCCGGCGCCGTACATCATCGGCCGGCGCATGTGGCACCCCGACCACTCGCGGGACGCCTATCCCCGGCGCGAGGACCTGATGGAGGCGGTGGTGCCGATCCTGCGGCGGGAGATCGAGGCGGTGCGCGCCGCCGGCGCCGACGTCGTGCAGCTCGACGAGCCGTGGCTCGCCGTGATGGTCGACCCGGAGTTCCGCGCCGGCGAGGGCATCGGCGATCCGGAGCCGGAGATGGAGCGCTGCATCGACCTGCTCAACCGCACCCTTGAAGGGGTATCCGGCATCGACACCGCCATGCACCTGTGCCACGCCCATTTCCAGCACCAGCACAGCACCGCGGGCTCCTACGACCTGATCATGCCGGCCCTGGCCCGCGCGCGGGTCGGAACCATCCTGATGGAGTACGCCACGCCGGACGCCGGCGGCATCGAGTCGCTGGCCGGCTTCCACCGGGACGCGCGCCTGGGGCTGGGCTGCGTCGACCACTGCGACGAAGCCATCGAGGCGCCGGAGACGATCGTCGCCCGCGTGGAGGCCGCCATGCGCCACGTGGACAAGGAGCGGATCGTGCTCAACCCCGACTGCGGATTCGCCCCGTCGGTGCAGAACCCGATCCCCGTCGACGAGGCGTACCTGAAGCTGAAGGCGATGTGCGCGGCCGCCGGGCAGCTACGCCTGCGCCATCCGGCATGATCCTGCCCGCATGATCCACGAGCGCGTCGAGCTGCACAACGTCGCCGAGCTGCGCTACGAGGCGCGCCGCGGCGGCTACCGGCTGCAGCGCGTGCCGGAGTCGGTGCGCAGGGCGCTGAATCCCGGCGCGCAGCTCTGCGTCCTGCAGCCGGACAACGCCGAGATCCGCTACGTGGCCACGGGACCGTCGCGAGTGACGCTCTCTTCGCACGGCCAGACCCGCGTCAGCGTCTTCTTCGGTCAGTTCGACTCCTACCAGCGCGCCGTCGTCGGCCGAGATCCGCAGACGATCGAGGTCACCCCCAGCGAGGCGCTCGAAGCCCTCCCCGACCGCTACACCACCGGCATGCCGTTCTCGCCACGCGTGGTGCGGCTGGTCCTGGGCGGGCCCGAGCGCGACCCCCTGCTGCTGCACGGTGTCGAAGGCGAGGAGGTCCGCCCGCCGGCGGCGGACGAGGTGCCGTCACTGCGCCTGCTCACCTACGGGACCTCGATCACACACGGCTACTTCGCCGAGGGCCCGCACCTGACCTACGTCGGCCACGCGGCGCGCCGCCTGGGCGCCGACCTTATCAACCTGGGGGTGGCCGGCTCCGCCCACTGCGAGCCGGAGATCGCCGACTACATGGCCGAGCGCACCGACTGGCACGTCGCCAGCCTGGGCCTGTCGGTGAACATGCAGGGCTTCCCGATGGCGGAATTCCGGCGGCGCGTGCAGTACCTGGTCGACCGCGTCGCCGGCGCCGATACCGGCCGGCCGGTCGCCTGCATCACGCTCTGGCCCTACTACCGCGACTTCGGCTGGGAGCCGCCCGGCGAGTACGGGGGCACGCCGGAGGAGTACCGCCAGGAACTGCGCGACGCGATTGCGGCCACCGGACACGCGAATGCGCACCTGCTCGAGGGGCCGGATCTGCTCACCGACATCAGCGGCCTGAGCGCCGACCTCATCCACCCCGCCGACTACGGCATGATGGAAATGGGCCGGCGCCTGGCCGAGCGCCTCGCCGCGCTGCTGGAGCGCTCCGCTTAGCCGGCGACCGCCTCCACGGCCGGCTCCAGCAGTCCGGCGAGCGCCGCGATGGCGGCGTCCATCTCGTCCGGGCGGTTCCAGCCGAAGCACAGGCGCATGCGGTCGCGGCCCGACACGCCGTCGGCGGCGGTGCGCGGTCCCGGCGCGAACAGCACGCCGTTCTCGGCGCCGCGCTCGCTGGCTGCCACCGCATCCGAGCCGTCGAGCATCTGCACGAACACGAACAGGCCGCCGGACGGGCTGGTCCAGCGGGCGCGCCCGCCCAGGTGCGTCTCGAGCGCCGCCAGGATCGCGTCACGCTTGGCCTGCAGCAGGCCGCGCACTCGGTCGATGTGGGCGGCAAGCCCTCCGCTCTCGGCATAGCGGTGCACGGCCATGGCGGTGAACTGACTGACTGCGCCGACGCCCTTGACGGCCATCATCCGATCCATCAGGTCCGGGGCCGCGGTTACGTAACCGATGCGCATGCCCGGTCCGATGTTCTTCGAGAAGGAGGCGACGTAGATGGTGCGGCCGCTGTCGTCGAGCGAGCGGATCGCCGCCGGCACCTCCTGGCCCTCGAAGGCCAGGTCGACGTAGCAGTCGTCCTCCCACACCGGCACGCCGTAACGGCCTGAGATCTCGCTCACCGCCTCGCGCCGCGGCATGGACTCCACCCAGCCGAGCGGGTTCTGGAAGGTCGGCACCGTGTAGACCGCCTTCACCCGCTTGCCTTCGTCCAGCGCAGCCTGAAGCTGGTACTCCAGCGAGTCCGGCAGCATGCCCTCGTCGTCCGATTCCACGCCGCGGATGTCGGCGCCGAAGCGGCGCAGGATGCCGAGCGTACCGGCGTAGGTGAAGTCCTCGACCAGCACCACATCGCCGGGGTCGACCAGCGCCTGCGCGACCAGGAAGTTGGGCTCGCTCGACCCGGAGCCCAGGAGGATGCTGTCGGCGTCCACCGTGAATCCGCGCGTCTCGGCGAGCCGGCCGGTCAGCCACTCGCGCAGCGGCGGGTAGCCGAGCGGGTGCGGGTAGTGGGCCAGGCTGCGACCGGCGACGGCCAGCTCCTCACGCAGGCACTCGACCAGCGCGTCGAGCGGCAGCGAGTCGGGATCGGGATAGGCGACCCCGAAGTCGTACAGGGCCGTCGGATGCGCCGTGCGCGCGACCGGTTCGCTCGGCACCGAGCGGGCCAGCAGATCGTCCCACCCGCAACACTCTGAACTCATCGGCGATACCTCCGTTCGGGGCATACTAACGATCGGCACGCGCTGCGGCGACAGCCGGCCGGCGCGCCCAGCCTGGAGGGACAACGGATGACGTACGGAACGGTGAACGGGGTCGGCAAGCCGGTGGCGCGCATCGTGCACGGCACGACCATGCTGGCCACGGACGCCCTGGAGCAGGGCATGGACCTGCTGGACGGGGTGTTCGCGGCCGGCGGCACCACCTTCGACTCGGCGTGGAACTACGGCGGCGGCGAGTGCGAGCGGGTGCTGGGCGCATGGATGGAGCGGCGTGGCAACCGCGGACAGGTGGTGATCATCACCAAGGGGTGCCACCACAACCAGGACCGCGACCGGGTCACGCCGGCCGATCTGACCTCCGACCTGATGGACTCGCTCATCCGGCTGCGCACCGACTACGTCGACCTGTACCTGCTGCACCGCGACGACCCGAGCCTCCCCGTCGACGCGATCGTGGCGACGATGGCCGAGCACCACGCGGCCGGCCGCATCCACGCCTACGGCGGCTCGAACTGGAGCGTCCCGCGTATCGAGGAGGCAAACGCCTACGCCGCCCGCCACGGACTGCCGGCGTTCGCGGCCTCAAGCCCCAACTACAGCCTGGCCGTGCAGCTCCAGGCGCCGTGGGCGGGCTGCCTGTCGATCGGCGGACCGGAGGCGGCCGAGGACCGGGACTGGTACCGCCGCACGCAGCTGCCGGTGTTCTCCTGGTCGAGCCTGGCCGGCGGTTTCTTCTCGGGCCGTTTCGGCCGCGACAAGCCACGGCCGGACTCCGGCCGGGAAGAGCTTTCCGCCGCCACCTACTGCTCGGACGGCAACTTCACCCGCCTGGAAACGGCGCAGGCGATCGGCCGCGCGCACGGCGTGTCGGCCGCGCGCGTCGCCCTGGCCTACATCATGCAGACCAGCCTGGACGTGTACCCGATCGCCGCCTCGGCGACGCCCGGCGAGTTCGCGGACAATGCCGCGGCCCTGGAGCTCGAACTCAGCTTCGAGGAGATCGGCCGGCTGCGCGGCAGTCAGCCGGACTGACCGAGCTACGACGACCCGACCTCCGCCCAGGTGCCGGTGTCGCGTGACCGCTCGGCGGCCAGGCCGAGCCGATGCAGGCGGGCGACGCGATGGCGCCCCGCCTCGCCCTCGGAGCCCGATTCGATGCACTCCAGGAAGGCGCGCACGCACTCGTGCATGCCGGGCAGTCCCAGGATCGGCTCGATCGGCGGGCAGGTTTCGATCGTCCAGGCCGGGCTGGCGGCGCTGCGCCAGCGCAGTCCGCCCGTGAGCAGGTCGACGCGCACGTCGCCGGCGGTACCGGTGACCGCAATGCGCATGTCGGGGCCGGACACGGCACCGGTGTTGACGGCGAAGGTTCCCCAGCAGCCACCGTAATCGAGCTGCATGGCGCTCTGCGCCTGCGCCCGACCGGCCGTTCCCGAGCCGTCCATGGTCAGGACGCGCGCGGCGGTCCTGCCGAGCACCCGGTCGAGCGGATCGACGTACCACGGCGCCAAGTGATCGACCTTGCAGAGGTCCTCCTCCGGCAGCGCGCCCCAGTCGGACTCCAGCCGCACCTCCGCGAACTGCGGGATGCCCACCGTCCCGCCCGCGACCAGATCCGCCGCGCGCCGCACGACCGGCAGGAAGCCAAGCTCGATGTCGGCGTGCGTGGGAGCGGGCGCGGCCTCCAGGCGCTCGATCATCGCCGGCATCTCCTCCCGCGTGGCCGCCAGCGGCCCCTCGTAGAGGACGGCCGTTCCGGCGTCGAGCGCCGCGCCGATCGCTTCCGCGTGCGCCGCCTCCGACACGGCCACCATCACGCCGTCCACGGCCGTACCGGCAAGCAACTCGCCAGCGGATGCGTACACCGCCACCTCCGGCCCAAGCTCCCGCCCGGCGCGCTCCCGGGTCTCCGCACTGGGTGCCGCCACCGCCACGACCCGCGCGCGTCCGTCGGCTTGGAGAGCCGGCACGTAGGCGGTGCGCGTCCAGCCGCCGTATCCGATCAGACCGATCCGTATCTTCTCAGCCATCGGCCGCAGCTTACGGGACGGGTCCCCGCTTGGGTACCGGCCGGACGCCGTTCTACGCTCTGCCCATGCCGTCTGCCACCCGTTCGCAACTCTGCGCGGAACTCCGGGACCTGGGCCTCCGGCCCGGCGCGGCGGTGATGATGCACAGCAGCCTGAGCGCACTGGGACCGGTGGACGGCGGCGCCGCGACCGTGGTCGACGCGCTGCTGGACGCGGTCGGTGACGGCGGCACCCTGCTGGTGCCCGCCTTCCGCGACTCGGTGTGGGGCGACCCGGCCGAGTTCACCAACAGCGACTGCGACTGTACCAGCGCCGACGGCCTGTGCCCGAGCCGGCAGCGCGGGTTCCAGGGCGTGATCCCGGAAGAGGTGCGCCGCCGGCACGGCAGCCTGCGGAGCTGCCACAAGACACACTCCTGGGTGGGCCTGGGCGTCCGCGCGCGCGACCTGCTGACCGGGCACCGCGCGGCGCCCAGCTCATGCGGCGCCGGCAACCCGTTCGAACTGCTCGGTGACGACGACCTCGTGCTCACCCTGGGCGTCGGCGTCGACCGGGTGACGCTCTGGCACTTCTACGAGGAGGTGTGGCTCCTCCCCTACGCCGGTCACCTCTGGCCCGCCGAGCGCCACCTCAACAACACCGTGCCGGGCCTGCGCCTGCAGTACGAGCATCCCGGCGTCCTGCAGGACCTGTGCCGGGCGGCCGGCATCCTGACGACCGGACCGGTGGGCAAGAGCACCTCCGGCCTGATGTCCGTCGGCCGGTTCCGCCGCTTCATGGCCGCCGCGCTGGCCGACGACCCGTGCTGCCTGGTGCTGCGCCCGCCGGACCGCCACGACGGAGACCTGGCGGTGGACGCCCTGCGCAAGGCCGCCGGCATGCTGCGGGCCTGGCGGCGCACGGACCCCGACGCCCCGCCCGTCCGGCCCGCGATCCAAGAGCATCCCCTCGCGCCGGTGCCGGTCCCGGACGCCGCAGCTGCCGCCCCCGGCGCGGGCGACCTCACGGTGCGGGAAGACTGCCCGGCGTTCGCCGGCTACCACGCGGCCGGCGGGATGCGCGTGCCGCTCTGCCGCGCCAACGGCCGCCACCCCGGCCTGTTCCGGCGCGGCGGCGCCTTCGACCGCGACGGGGTCACCACCTGCGGGACGTGCGGTTGGCACGCCCGCTTCCCGCCCCTACCATCCGGCTCGTGATCAAGTACACCGGCGACCACGCCTACCAGGACCACGACCGCGAGTTCTTCGAGCACGAGCTGGCCTCCTTCGTGCCCGACAAGGTGTTCGACTGCCACGCCCACCTGTGGCACGGCGACGCCTACGCCGCCCCGCTGCCGCCCGGATTCCCGGCCGATATGAACAGTGACGACTACCTGCGTCTGAGCGGGGAGGTGTTCCCGGACCGGACGCTGGGCGCTTGGTTCCTGCCCAAGCCGGCCGTCAAGCAGCGGGAGCAGACCCTGAGCGTCAGCGAGTGGGTCGGAGCGTCCCTGGAAGGCAAGCCGACCTGCCGCGGAGCCTTCCTGGTCAAGCCGGAGGACGACCCGGAGTGGGTGCGCGAGCATGCCCGCCGGCTCGGCCTGCGCGGGCTCAAGTGCTACCACACCTTCTCGCTGCGCACGCCGACGCTGGACTCAGAGATCCCGGAGTACCTGCCGGAGGCGGTGATGCAGGTCGCGCACGAGGAGGGGTGGTACGTGACCCTGCACATGGTCAAGGACCGGGCGGTCGCCGACCCCGGCAACCAGCACTGGATCCGCACCTACTGCGAGCGCTACCCGGACATGAAGCTCATCCTGGCCCACTCCGCACGCGGCTTTCAGCCGTCACACAACTTCGAGGGGCTGCCGGCTCTGGCCGACCTGCAGAACCTGTACTTCGACTCCAGCGCCAACTGCGAGCCGATGGCGCACGTGGCGATCATGCGCATCTTCGGCCACGACCGCTTCATGTTCGGCACCGACTTCGGCGCCGCCAGCCACAGCCACGGCCGCCACTCCGCGGTCGCCGACACCTTCTTCTGGGTCTACGACGACGCGCCGGTCTGGGAAGAGAAGCACATGACGATCAAGCCGGTCTCCATCGTCCTGGAGCACCTGCGCTCGGTGAAGTGGGCCTGCTGGGCCGAGCGTCTCACCGACCGGCAGGTCGAGGACGTGTTCTGGAACAACGCCGCCCGTCTCTTCGAGCTCTAGCGCGCCCCGTCGGCCTCAACGACAAGGATCCAGTCCTGCAGGACCGGCGGGTTGGGCGACTGCCAGGCGCCGTCCGCGTCCGGGACCGCCGAGCCGATCTCGACATCCTCACCGGTGACCGGATCGAAGAAGTACGCGTGCCACGTGACCGAGCGATCGAGGCCGGTGAGCCGCACCCGGCCACCGTAGGCGGCGCTCGCGTGGGCGAGCAGCGCGGGGTCGCGGCGGTCGATCGGGTCGGCGGCGCGGTCGCGCTCCCGCCGCCGCATCACGTCGAACAGCACCTCGCCGGCCAGACACGGCACGAAGACGACGTACAGCCGCCCCGGGATGCCCGCGGCGTACGGGGCGATGCGGTTGCCCGGCCCCTGGTGGTATTCCAGGCACTCCGGGAGCGGGCGTAACTCCCACCAGCGGTAGCGGGACAGGAGCCTCGCCGCCAGGCCGACCTGTGTCGAGCCGGGAAAATCCGCCGCCTCCCGCCACGTCACGCGGCCCCATGACTGGCCGTGCGGCGACGCGCCGTACGGATCGTCCGGCGTGCTCACCTGCCACAGGCCGTTGGCGCCGTAGGTGAACCCGTAGGCTCCGCTCAGGATCGACGACCAGTACAGGAACCGCTGCACGTCCGCGAAGCAGGTGGCGCGGATGCCCTCGTAGCACGCCTCCGACATGATCACCGGCTGGCGCGGCGCGGCGCGGACCTCCTCCTCGATCATGTCGGCATTGGTCGACAGCGTGTGGAAGCCGAAGTGCCCGGTCTGCAGCATGTTCACGTCCAGCAGGTCCGGATCGTCCACCATGCGGCGTCCGTAGAAGGTGGGATGGATGGTGAGCGGCCGCTCGAACGGGTCCTGCCGCCTGACGTGGTGGAGCAGGCGCGTCCAGCCGGCGCGGAGCTCGTCCTCGGCCGCCTCGGCGCGCTCCGAGTCCCAGTCGGCGCCCGTGGTGTAGTAACGGCTGGTCGCCTCGCCGGCCAAGCACCAGACCACCGGCAGGGCGCCGTAGCGCGCGATCAGGTAGTCCCAGTGGCGGCGGACCGACTCGGAGCCGCAGAGCTCCAGGTAGTATCCCCAGCAGCCCACCACGCACGGCACCAGTCCCGACGAGACCAAGTGAGCGATGCGCTCGTCGGCCCGGTCCCAGTACGCGGGGTTGGGCCGGCCGAGGGCATGACCGTCGCCGCTCGCCCGCGTCCACGGGTGGCCTGCCTCGTTCTCGCCGCGCGGATCGAACGGCGGCTGGTCCGGGTACAGCCCGGCGACGATCTGGACGAGGGTGAATCCCTTGTCGACACGGTCCGCGGTCAGCCACCGGAAGTCGTCCGGCCACCCGAGACGCCGGGTGAGCCCCATCCACCACGTGTCTCCCAGCCACTGGAACGGCGTGCCGTCGGCGTGCTCCAGGCACGGGTGCCCGGCCGACCGGCGCAGCGGCCCGTGCCGGTAGAGCGGATTGTCACCGTCGTACGGGACGACCTCGACTTCGCCCTGCCGGCCGTGCAGACCCTCGTCGGCGGGGTCGCTGCACTGCGTGCGCCAGGTGTGGACGCCCGCCAGCGGTGACGCGTACCGGAAGGACCAGCGGTCCCCGCCGCGCCAGAAGGCGGGCACGCGGCGCTCGCGACCCTGCGGGTCGCGCACCAGCGCGTGCAGGCCGACCTCGGTGTACGGGTCGGCGCGATCCACGCCGGACTGGACCGACCACTCGGCCACGGTGTTGGACGCGCACCGGTGACCGGTCACCGCCACTCGCGGGCGAAACTGAACAGCCGGACCAGGCGTTCGTGATCGGCGTCCGGCAGGCGGGGCTCCTCCAGAGCCCGGATGTTGGCCTCCAGGTGGTCGAAGCTGCGGGTGCCGGTCAGCACGGTGGAGACCCCCGGATGGTCGGCCGCGAACTTCATGCCGGCGGCTACCACCGACTCGACCTCGCCGCGCACGAGCCAGCCGAGGGGATCGTCGTCCGGCACTGCGTCCGGCGCCAGCGATCCGTCCTCCTTCCAGGCGGCGATCCGCTCGGCGAGCTGCTCCGGGTGCGGCAGCAGGTAGCGCGCCGGCGACATGTTCATCACCGCGAGCCCCTGCTCGGCGGCCAGCGGCAGCGCCCGGTCGCGGGCGCACTGGTTGAGGATGCCGTAGCGCAGCATCGACACGTCCCAGAAGGACGGATGCCGCGTCACGGCGTCGATGGTGACCTGGTGCTCCAGGTCGTCGCCCATACGCTCGCTGAAGCCGGCCAGGCGGATCTTGCCCGCCTGCTTCAGCCGCTCGATGGCCGCCCCGTGGCGTTCGTAGACCGCGTCGTAGTGCTCGGGCTTGAGCCCGTGGATGAACATGACGTCGACGTAGTCGGTCCGCAGCCTGCCGAGGCTGGCGTCGACCGCCTGTTCCAGCGCGTACGGATCGCCGATCAGGTCGCCCTCCACCGGTTCGCTGTCGAGCCCCGTCCACTGGTAGTAGACCCACTTGGTGGACAGGAGATAACTGTCGCGGGGCACCCCGGCCAGCGCCGTGCCCAGGAACAGCTCGCTGTCACCATACTCTTGCGAGGTGTCGATCAGGTTGATGCCGTGATCCAGGCAGCGGTGCAGGAGGCGCGTCTTGTCCGCGTCGGAGATGCTCGCCTCCGTGAAGGTGGTGGGACCGCCCGTGCCGAAGCCGAGCAGGCTCACCTCGAAACCGCTGCGCCCCAGGGTCCGATAGTGCACGGCGGCAGCGCTACTGTTCGGGGGTCATCAGGCCGAGCGCGGCTCGTTGCGGATCGGCGATGACGGCGATGCGCCCCACGGTCGCGATGTCCGCGGCGGGCATCAGCACGGCGCCGCCGCCGGCCTCCGCCGCCGCGACGGCAGCGTCGGTGTCGTCGACCTGCATGTAGGTGCTCCAGTGCGCGGGATGGCGCATCTCCAGCAGGTGCTCGGGCATCTTCATCACGCCGGCGACCGGCATGTCCCCGGCCATGACCACCGTGTACTCGACGCCGTCCGGCATCGGGGCGGTCTCCGTGCGCACGTCCAGCAACGCGGCCAGGAACCCGGCGGCCGCGGCAGGATCGGCGGTCAGGACCTCCGCCCAGCAGAGCGCGCCGTGCTCGGCCCGGATCTGCGCGCCGATGCTGCCCCGCGGCTGCCAGAGCGACACGACGGCGCCGGTCGGGTCCTTGATGGTCGCCATGCGGCCGGCGTCGAACACGTCGAACGGCTCGGCCAGCACTTCCCCGCCGTGCTCGACGGCGCGCACCGCGGTGGCGTCGGCATCGTCCACCGTCAGGTAGACGTTCCAGTGCGGGGGAACGCCCATCTGCGCCTCCTCGGGCGGCTGCGTGTACATTCCGGCGACGCTGGCGCCGTCGATGGTCGCCGTCGTGTAGAGCCGCTCGCCGGTTTCGTCCACCGGCATGTCCCGGTAGCTCCAGCCGAACAGGCGGGCGTAGAACGCCTTGGCGGCGTCCTGATCGGTGGTGGACAGGTCGACCCACGACGGCGTCCCCTGCAGATAACGATCGATTCTCATGTGTGCGTTTCCTCTCTTTGTATCGTCGTGGCGTGAAACCCGGATCTAACGGTCTCCGCGCTCTTCATCCAGCAACCGCGTCGCGCTCCCTTCGGGGAGCACCCGAGGCATCTTTGGGTACAGATCGGGACGATTACGGGCGCCCTCGCGGGTCCGCCGCAGGTAGTCGTCCGCGTCCCTGACGGCCGGCAGGCGACCTCGGCCACGCCACTTGGCCGGCGGTTCTTGCGGCTTCCGCTCGCGAGCACCCGTCTCCTTCATGTCGGTACGGTACCTACGTCAAGTCATCCACGTCCACGGACAGACCCTTCGCCAACGCCCTCAGAGTCGGCAGGGAACCGTTGCGGGTCCTGCCTTCGATCTGTGACAGATATGCAGCGCTGATATTGGCACTCGCGGCCAGTTGCTTGATGCTGAGACCTCGGTACTCCCGCCATACACGAACCGGGCTTTCACCGTCCAGGATGCGATCGCCGAATTCGGCCGGAATCATCTCGTCCGCACCCGCCTCGAGGCGCTCTTTCACCCTGTCGTAAGCGCCGATGTCGGCCATGTCCTCAGCGATGCTGGCGCGAATCCGCCGTCTCCACAAGCCTCGCCCGCTATAATCGACTCCTGCCGATGGCCTCCGATCAGCCGCTCATCGTCCAGGGTGTCGACACGCTGCTGCTGGAGGTGGCCAGCCCCCGGTTCGAGGAGGCTCGCTCTCGCCTGCTCGCCTTCGCCGAGCTGATCAAGGCTCCCGAGCACGTCCACACCTATCGCATGACGGCGCTCTCCATCTGGAACGCCCGTTCCGCCGGCGTCAAGGTGGAGGACATCGTCGCCACCCTGCACGAGTTCAGCCGCTACCCGGTGCCGGACGCCACCCTCGTCGAGATCAGGACCCATGCCTCGCGTTTCGGCAAGCTGCGGCTGATCGCGGACGACGACGGCTTGATGCTCGAGTCCCGCGACGACGAATCGATCGAGATCGCCCGCCGCAACCGCGACGTCTCCAGGTGGCTGGGCGACCGGACCGGCCGGCGCACGTTTCAGGTCGACGCGGAGCGCCGCGGGCTGCTGAAGCTGGCGCTGGTCCGCGCCGGCTTCCCGCCGGATGACGAGGCGGGCTATACCGCCGGCACCCCGCTGGCGTTCGAGCTGCGGGAGACCACCCGTGGCGGCCTGCCGTTCCAACTGCGCGACTACCAGGACGAGGCCGCGCGCGCCTTCGAGGACGTGCGCCACTCAGCCGGCGGCAGCGGCGTGATCGTGCTGCCGTGCGGCGCCGGCAAGACGATCGTCGGACTGGCCTGCATGCACGCGCTGCAGACCACCACGCTGATCCTCTGCACCAGCGTCACGGCCGCCAAGCAATGGATCGCCGAGACGCTCGACAAGACCACGCTCACCCAGGATCAGATCGGCATCTACGCCGGCCCGAAACGCGCGCTGCGGCCTCTCACCGTCGCCACCTACCAGATGCTCACCCACCGCCGCCGCAGCGACGAACCGATGGTCAACCTGGAGGTGTTCGACCGCGCCGACTGGGGTCTGATCGTCTACGACGAGGTGCACCTGCTCCCTGCGCCGGTCTTCCAGATTACCGCCGCCCTGCAGGCGCGGCGGCGGCTGGGGCTGACCGCCACCCTGGTCCGCGAGGACGGGCTGGAGGAGGACGTTTTCGCCCTGATCGGGCCGAAGAAGGCCGAGGTCCCTTGGCGCGAGCTGGAGCGCCAGGGATGGGTGGCGACCGCCCACTGCACGGAGCTGCGCCTGCCGCTGCCGCCGGCGCTGCGCATGGAGTACGCGGCAGCCTCCCCCCGACAGCAGTTTCCGATCGCGGCTCAGAACCCGGACAAGCGAGCGCTGGTGCGCGCCCTGCTGAGCCTCCATCGCGACGACCGGATCCTGGTGATGGCGATGTACGTCGACCAGATCAAGGGCGTGGCGGACGCGCTCGATATGCCGGTGCTCACCGGCGCCTCGTCGCAGAAGCGACGCGACGCACTGTTCCAGGCGTTCCGGGACGGTGAGATCCGCTGCCTGGCGGTCAGCAAGATCGGCAGCCTGGCGATCGACCTGCCGGACGCCAACGTCGCCATCCAGATCTCCGGCACCTTCGGATCGCGCCAGGAGGAGGCGCAACGCCTGGGCCGCATCCTGCGCCCCAAGAGCGACGGCACGCAGGCGCACTTCTACTCGCTGGTGAGCACGGCGACCGTGGAGCAGGAATTCGCGATGAACCGGCAGCGTTTCCTCTGCGAGCAGGGCTACGAGTACGCCATCGCCGACGCCCCGGACCCGGAGCGGGTGACGAGCTCGTCGGTGGCGGAAGCGATCGTCGCGGCCGGCGGGTCGCTGCGGGAGCCGATCGCGTGAAGTTGCTGGACGTCGACTGGCACGCGGTCTTCGACCTGCTGCCGAAATGGGAGGCGCTGTCGGTCGAGCAGCGCCGCCTGCTGATCGATCGACGTGTGGCCGATCATGGAACCAGGAAAGCGGACGGTCGGCTGATCGACGACGGCTGGCTGCAGCGCGTCGGTTCGAGAAGCGGCCCGCGCTTCCGGGTGCCGCGGCCCCGGTGGTTCTGGCTGAAGCTGTTCCGCGAGTTGTCCCGCGCCATGCCGCTGCCCGACGACGCCGAGTCCGGCCGGGACGCCGGCGCCGCAACGCTGGAGCACTACCTGCTGCAGCACTACACGGCTCCCGAGATCGAGCGCATCGCCCGCAGGGGCCCGGGCGTCACGCGGTACGGGCTCGGGCGCGACATGTGCCGGCTGGACTGGTGGCGTCAGTTCCTGGACTGGAACGGCGAGCTCCCGGCCTCGGCGTTCGATCCGCGGCGCCGCTGGCACGAAGCGCCGCCCTCCGCGGTTGCCACGGCCAGGGAGCTGATCGAGGCGGTGGTCGTCCACGGCGGCCCCGTCGCGCTCATCGATCTGCTTGAAGCGGCCGGCGACAGCTCAGAGCGCGACGCGCTGGCCGCCGGACTCGACTTCGCGTTCCGCGAGGCGCTTCTGCTGATCGCCGCCGATGCGGCGATGATGCCGTTCGTCTGCATCTGGCCGTCTGTTCTCCCTCGCCTGCAGCGGGGACGTGCCACGTCACCGCGCGAAGGTACGTTCCGCAGCGACGAGCTGCTATGCCGACCGTTCCTGATCGAGGACATCTCGACGGTGCTGCTGGAAGCGATCGCCGACCCGCCACGGTTGAAGTCCGGAACCTACCACCTGTTCGTTCGCAACCTCCGCTCGATCGGCAGCGCGCTGTCCGCACTGCCCGGGTGGATCGCGCCAGAGTTCGCGCCGCTGAGCCGGGAACGGCGCGCCGCACGGGCCGCGCACTTCGCCATCTGCCTGCGAATGGCCGCAGCGCGAGACAGCTCCCGCACCGGCCGCACGCTGGTGGTGAGCGACAACGGCCGCCGGTGGCTGACGCGTCCGGCCAAGGAGCGGCTCCAGCAGATACTCGACCGGCTGCGCGAAGACGCGGTGCTCGTTTCGGGGGACAGCCCGGGGTTCGTCGATCCGTGGTACGCCGAAGATCCCGATGCGGTGCCGCTGGACTTCGTACCGTACGTCGAAGGCCTGGGTTGGTTCTTCACCAATCCGAGCCGCGGTGTGGTCGATGCCTTCCGCACGGTCGGCCAGGAGTCGGTCGTCGACCTGCACGCGTTCATCCACTTCCACGCCGAGGAGCGCAATCATCTGCTGCAGCACGGCCAGGTCATCACCTACGAGCAGATCCTGGACTCCGAGGGGCGCGAATCAGCCGAGCGGATCTGGGGATCGACGCTCCTCGCGTTCTTCCACGAGCGTCTGCTCCCGCTCGGCGGCGTCGCGCTCGGCCCCCTGACCGAGGGCGACGTCGGCTTCCGCATGACCGACATCGGCCGCTATCTGATCGGCGAGGCCGACGACTTCGATCTCGACGGTCCGACGGACACCGGCGACGTGATCGTGCAGCCCAACTTCGAGATAGTCTTCCTGTCGCCCTCACCGATCGACCAGGTGCGGGCACGCGCGTTCGCCGCGCCCACCGCCGCCCTGCAAGGCCCGAAGTCGGTGGGGACGCTGTTCACCATCGACCGCGGGTCCGTACAGCGCGCCGTGACCGCCGGCCAGGAAGCCGAACAGGTGATCGCCGCGGCCGGCGAGCTCTCCAAGCAGCCGTTGCCGGCGAACGTCACCCGTCAGATCCGGGATTGGGCGGCCGAGGTGCGCTGGATCGACGTCCGCCCCGCCGTAGTGGTCGACTGCGGAGACCCGGAAACCGCCGCCCGTGTGCTGGCCGCGGTGGGCAAGCGAGGCCGCCTGCTGTCGGAGAACGTCGTGGAGCTGGTGCAGGGCACCGACCTGACGCCCGCGATGCGCCGCAAGCTCGTCAGTCGCGGCGTCTTTGTCCGCTCCTGAAGCTGAACCGACACCAGACGGCCTTTCGGCTTTTTCGTGATGGGCCTTCTACAGCGAACCCTGAACGGCTTCCCCTGGAGGAGTCGGGGCCTCGCGACGCGGCAGCACGATCTGAGACACCAATCGCTGCGGGATCGACTCCATGTGCCGGTCTCGATGAACGAGTACGGCCGAGACGGCGTGGGCGCAGCCGGCGATGATCGCGTCGGTCAGGGGCAATCGCTCCGCTTCGCGGCGCAGGGCGATGGCGCTCTCCGCTACCGCGCTGTCCACGACCAGACTGGACGTGAGCTCGCCGGCGTACTCCTGGCAGGCGCGATCGATCTCCCGTTCGTCCTCGATCTCCGCCTGCATGCGCCATCGCAACTCCGGCAACGTGAGCACGCAGATCGCGATTCGGTTGCGGGAGTCCTGCCAGAGCCCATCGACGATCTCCGCGCCGGGCTCGTCGAAGTAGTGCGCCAGAACGGCAGAAGTATCCAGCACGTGGGTGACGGCACTCACCGAGGCTCTGCGTCGCGGTCTTCGAGCCGGCGCTCGTCCATCAGCCGGTCCACGGCACTGCCCGCCTGCTTCGCGTACCTGGCACCCCGCCCACGCAAAGCGGACGCGACACGAGCGATATTCGGCAGCACGCGCACCTCGATCACGTGCTCACGATCCGTCGGAATCCACTCGAGCCGCGTTCCCGGCTCCATCCCCGCCATGGCCACGATACGTGCGGGGATGGTCACCTGGTTCTTTGCCGGTGACCCTTGTTATCACGGAATCAATGTAGTCAAGGGAGTTTTTATGTCAAGCTTCCCCACCGGCCGGGTCGGACCGGCGTTGGCATGGGAGAAACA